>CAMKSZ010000009.1 GCA_946415525.1 uncultured Prevotellaceae bacterium
GTCCTCGAAAAGTGTGACGGTGTAGTTCTTGGCAGGCTGCTGTCCTAAATTCATCACGGTGACGTTGACGATGGCTTGTTCGCCAGCCTTCAACTCTGTGGGGACTTTCATGCTGGTGACGGTGAGGTTGCAGGGCTGCAGGTCGTAGATGCCGATGTTGTCCACATAGATGTCGTGGATGCGGTCGCCCTCGTAGGCTATGTTGAATGTGGCCTTGAGGTTGGGCTGCACCCACCCCCACGACTTGTACTCGTCGAGGGGTATATTGATGTGTTGCACACCGTCCATGACGGTGAGGGGCACAATGACCTGCTTTCCTTCGGGGCCATTGATTTCCACCTCCATGCCGGTGCTGGTATCCTCGAGGATGATGTCGAAGCCAAAAACAGGTGAGGTGAGGTCGGCGACAGCAACCTTTCCTAACTTGGTGGTGAGGCTGCCGTTGAAGGCAGAGAAGATGTTCCACGTCTGTCCATAGTCGGCACCGAACTGGTCGTCTATGCTTGTGACGCCGCATACCACTTGACCGCGATTGAGGTAGTAGTTCCACACCTCGGCCAAATCGTTGTCCACATCGGCGTCGATGATGAACTCTTGTTCGCCGGTCTCCGCTGCGGAGATGGTGACGCGGACGACGTTCTTGCTGTTGAACAGGATGTTGGTAGCATTGAAACTATAGTTCACGGTGGCTCCTGGCTTGGCCTGATTGTCGGTCACCGTCTGTTTCACATCGTTCACGTAGAGGTTGTAGTAGAGCACGGCGTTGGCATCCAATTGTTCGCCAACGAAATTGGTTGTGGGCGCGACGAACGAGCCGGTGCCCGTCGTTGCAAGGGGTCCGAAGGCCACTGTCAGGTCGGAGACGCTGGCAGGGGTGTCGTCCTTACGCTGCTGTCTGGCGATGACCATGCCGGCACATTCCACGTCGCCCGCAAAATCGATAAGCGAGGTGGCCTTGCCTGTCGAGTACAAATTAATTTCATACTTTTGTCGTTTCTTCTTGCACTTCCCGTTCCTCGGAAGTAGTTGTTATACATTAGGTTACAGGGGCGTGGAACGGTATGGACCGCCTCTTCCTTCTCTTCGTTTGTTCTACATTTCTGACATTTCACAACTCAATCAGCTTCCAAGTTACAAATTTTTCCCATTTTCACAAATTTTTTTATGAATTTTGTTTTCTGCCACATATTTAGGCCTCTTCAGCCTCCTAAATATTTCTGTTTCTTTCGCTTTGATTGTTTTTTTTGTAAAGTGCTCAAAAAATAATGTTTTTTGCAGATAACATATCGGAACAATCCATTTAGAAATGATGACAGACAAGGAATGACACATCCGATTATAGAATAATCATTATAAATAAAAGGTCAATACACAATAATATGGTGGTGTTTTGTGTTTTAGTATAATATAACATAGATAGAACGATAGTATGTATAAGATTTGCATGTTGATTAGCCGCTGGATGGCGGTGATTGTGCTGTTGATGGCGGCTGCCGCATTGTTGTTGCCCGATGTTGTCGGAGTGATAAAGACATCATGGGTGCCTTGGCTTTTGGGAATGGTGATGTTTGGCATGGGTATGGCCCTGAAGGTCGATGACTTCCGGGTGGTCTTCTTGCGCCCCAAGGATGTCGTCATCGGCTGTTTGGCACAGTTCATGGTGATGCCCCTGTTGGCATGGTTGCTCGCCAAGGTGTTCGCCCTGCCCGCAGAACTCGCCGTTGGTGTCATTTTGGTCGGTTGCTGTCCGGGCGGCACTTCCTCCAATGTCATTACCTTCCTGGCTGGCGGCGACTTGGCCTTGTCAATTGGCATGACCTGTGTCTCCACCATCCTCGCACCCATTGTCACCCCCTTGCTGACTTGGCTGTTGGCAGGGACCTACGTTGATGTCGATGTGTGGTCGATGTTTATGAGCATCGTGCAAGTCATCGTCCTGCCCATCGTCTTGGGACTGTTGGTGAAACATTTCTTCACGCTGCCTGAGGGGTTGGTGAAGAATGTCCTGCCGGCTTTCTCCACCATCGCCATCACGCTGATTGTCGGCGCAGTCGTTTCTGCCAATGCCGACAAGTTGCTCGCCAGCGGTTTGTTGGTCATCGCCGTCGTCATTCTCCACAATCTGTTGGGCTATCTCTTGGGATGGTTGACTGCTATCATGCTACGCCTGTCGCGCCCGAAATGCACCGCCATCAGCGTGGAAGTCGGCATGCAAAATTCCGGCCTCGCTTGTTCGTTGGCGCAGCAGCATTTCCAGACGATGGCAATGGCCACCGTTCCCGGTGCCATTTTCAGTGTCTGGCACAACATCTCCGGTGCCTTGTATGCACGCCTCCTCCGCTCGTGGAATCACGAATAAGGCGGGCGAGATGCCGTTGATAGAAAAGAAAGATTTATTTCCGTCTTAGATGGGGAATGCTGGCGAAAGCCGCGACAGCCACCAAGGCGGCGCCGACAACGACGATGAAAAAGCGGCGATAGCCAAAATAGTCCTGTATGAATCCCGTGGCGACACCTGCCACCATCGCCGAGAGCGCGAAGAGCGACAAATAGATGTCGGCATGAGCCGCCATGCCACGACCATGGCCATAATACATGATGTAGGTCAGGATGCCTGCCATGCCGAAGCCACAACAGAAATTCTCCAACCCCAAGCAGGCAAACACATGCCAAATGTCGGAAGGCATGGCGAAAGCCAAATAGACGAGCAGCACATCGGGCAGCGACGCTGCCATCACCATCGGCCAAAGCCACCGCCGCAAGCCATGTCTTCCGATGGCCCAGTAGCCTGCCACGCATCCTGCCACCAGCATCATCACTCCCAACGTGCCGAGCACATAGCCCACCTCCTGCGGTCCCATCGACAGTCCTCCGATGCTGCCGGGGTCCACCAAAAACATGGGAACGCCCCACCAGATCATCCATTCGTGGAGGGTGAGCAGCACCAGACAGAAGGCGTAGAGCCGCTGGTGGCGAAAGAGCCACCAATGCTCCGTCTCCGACCGGCACCATTGCCATGCCTCCTCCATGTTCATCTTCTTCCATTGTGGAGAAGGCCGCAGGGTGAGGGCGCAGATGAGTGCCACCACCGTCATCATGGCAGCCAACAGATGGAAGGCGAGGCTCCATGCCTCATGGAGTTGGCGCGACAGCACTTCCATGTCGCCAGCGAGGATGAGTGTCCCGCCGAATCCTAATACCACCGCCAGAATCGCACAGAAGAGACAGGCCTGCACCCGATTCCTCTGCCATCCATGACACCATTGTGTGCACAGGTCGGCAGCCACCATGTCGTGCACGGTGCAGCACAGCGCTCCGGCGGCAAACCACCAGTAAGTGGCACTTGCGCTTTTTCCCAAGGCGGAGGCCACCCCCATCATGGCAAAAATGAAAAACACCTGCAGGAGCGGCATCAGCCAGCGCCAGGTGCGGATGGCGAGCACCAACGGGCGGATGACCCCGCGCAACACAAAGGGGAGCAGCATCAAGGCAGGGACGAAAGACGCCCACGAGTTGGCTTGTCCGTTGCGCTTGAGCATCATCATCGCCACCAGCATCACCGACACGAGCATCAGTCCCCTGCCGAAGCAGAGGGCAGGAGCCCACAACCAAGCCAAATGGCTGTTGGCATGTGCCGTTGGTGCCGGGGTGGATTTTTTCATCTTCTATTCCTGTTTCTTGCCAAAGTTAGGGTCGATCTTAATGAATTTACAGACCAGAAAAGTGGCAGCACAGCAGAGCATCGCCCAAAGGAAGAAATATCGGTATCCGATAACCTCCTGAAGCCAGCCTGCCACCATTCCCGGCAACATCATTCCAAGAGCCATAAAACCTGTCGCTATGGCATAGTGAGCCGTCTTGTGTTCACCTTCAGCATAATAAATCAGATAGAGCATATAAGCAGTGAATCCGAAACCATAGCCAAACTGCTCAATGAAGATACAGAGATTGACAGCCAGCAGGCCCGAGGGTTGCACATAACTCAGATAGACATATACCAAATCAGGCAAGGTGATGGCACAAACCATCGGCCACAGCCAGTGTTTCAAGCCGTCGCGTGAAGCCACGATACCTCCGAGAATTCCTCCGAGGGTCAGTCCGATGACGCCCACCGTACCATAGACGAGTCCCACCTGCTTGGTTGTCAAACCAAGACCGCCGACGGAAACAGGGTCGAGCAGGAAAGGATTGATCAGTTTCACGAGTTGGGCTTCCGGCAACCGATAGAGAAGCATGAAGAGAATAGCCGGTACCGCATTTTCCTTGGTGAAGAACGTTCTGAATGTCTCGAAGAACTCCTTCACGATGTTCCTGGCCGTCACACCCTCCACGGCATGGTCGGACTGCGGATGAGGAAGAATCCAACTATGATATATGGCAGCCAACAGGAAGAATATCGACAAAACGCTGAACACCACCGTCCACGACAATGGGATGTTGCCCGAGGAATCCTCTATAAAACCTGCCAGGATGACGAGCAGTCCCTGCCCCACCACCGTCGCAATACGGTAGAACGTGCTTCTGATACCCACATAGAATGACTGTTCATGCTTGGAGAGGCCATGCATATAAAAGCCATCGGCAGAGATATCATGAGTGGCAGAGGTGAAAGCCACTATCCAGAATGCCGCCAGTGTAAGTCTGAAGAACAGCGCTGTGTTGAGTGACAGGGCTATAGCAGCAAAACCGACTGCTACCAAAATCTGCATGACCACCGTCCACCACCTTTTGGTCTTGAAAAGATCGACAAACGGGCTCCAGAAGGGTTTGATGACCCAAGGCAGGTAAAGCCATCCTGTATAAAGAGCAATATCCGTATTTGACACGCCCAGTTTCTTATACATGATGACAGATATCGTCATTACGGCCACGTAAGGCAATGCCTCTGCGAAATACAATGTCGGCACCCATGCCCAGGGATTTCTCTTTTCTTTCATGATTTATTTATAGAGTTTTTTGATTTCTGCATTCCGATAATAATGCAGCAGGATGGCATCATAGGGATGGCCTTGCTCTCCCATCACGGCAGCACCAATCTGGCACAGGCCGACACCATGGCCCCATCCAGCACCGCGGAGGATGAACTTTGTCGGCAACGGTCCGTCGCCTTCGGTCTCGACCATGAAGGCGGAACTGAGCAGGTGGCTCTCGCTCAGTACACGCCTGATTTCGAGTTCCTTGCCAATGGTCATCGACCGTTCCGTGCCTTCTATCTTCAACCGTGAGATGCGGCCACTGCGCCCTCGCTCTATCGGCGTGAGTGCCTTGATGCCGCCAAGGTCGATTTTGAGTTTTTCGGCGATGAGGCGGGACAACTGCTCCTGCGTGTATTCCACGCGCCAGCGATAGAAATTGGCGGTCTCGGTGTCGTAGTCGTTGAGCACCTGTGAGAGGATGGCCTTGTCATGGGTGTTGCAATAGGCGTCAGGTTGACCGAGAATCCATTTCCGGGCGTTTTGCTCCACCCGCAAGTCGGGCAGCGTCGCTTTCGGACTGTCGCCCACGGCGCGGAGATAAGGCTTGGGGATGTTGTCCCAGCAATACTGGAACTCCTCGGTGACGCCTCCGCAGCATTTGCTGAAACGTGCGTCGCAGATTTCGCCGGCATACGAGAGCACCTGTCCCCGTGTGGCTTTCACCGCCTCCGCCACTTTCCGCTCCGAAGCCTTGGTGATGCCTTGGTAGCGTTGGCAATGGTCGTCGGCACAGACATCGAAGATGGTGTGGTCCTCTCGGTCGTACCATCGGATGATCTCGTCGTCTTTCTTGACGAACGAGAAGAAACTGTCGCCCGACAGGTTGATTTTGCGCCTGCGCTCCATCTGGGCAAGAAGCCAACTGCGGGAAATCACCGCGTGCGCCTTGAGCAGTTCGAAGGAAGCGGTGGCCTTCATCTCGCTGGAGATGACGCTGGTGAGGTAGTCTTCCACGGGCAGGTGGTTGATGGCGCATATCTTGTCGGCCTCCACCACCAGGCGGAGTGAACCGAGGAAGGTCTGTGTCTCTGTCCGCTCCCAATGGAAATTCACGCCGATAGTGACCTCATGGAGCGAGAACGACGCATCGGTTGACTTGGGCGAGAACGACAGTTCGCGGTATTGGTTGCCGCGCCACAAGATGCCTCCCTCGCAGAATTCCACCACCTGTTCGCCCGTGATGGTCTCGCCCTTGGCGATATAGGGTTTGTTGAGCGTAAACTTGATTTTGCTTCCACTGACGATGCCCACGGCCACCATCGGTTCGTTGTCCATGGTGGGCAATGCGGGTTGCTTGGGCTGGGCATCCATCGCCTCTACCAAGGCGGCCATGTCGGCGTCGCTGATGGACACCTCGCGCAACAAGGCTACTGCCGTGGCAGCGTCCATCCGCTCGAAGTCGTGTTGGCGAGGGGTGATTATGAGTCCGGACATGTCGAGTGCACCGGGACTCACCGTCATCTGCGAACTGTCGGTGGCGGTGTAGCAGGCGGGGCGGTGTTTCCTCCGTGGAAACACCACGCAGAGCAGTTCGTCGGCCTGGTTCCACGCCACGATGTTGAGCATGGGTTCTTCGCCTTGTCCCCGCTCGGAATCGGCCACCGACTTGTCGATGGCGGCATAGAGTTTGCGGAACAGTTGTTCGCCGTTCTCCTTGTTGCGGCTGCGCACGAGTAGTGCGTGGCACGGATAGTCGGTCACTACATAGACTCCCTCGTTGTCGTTGAGCGTGGTCAGCGGCAGTAGGTTGCGGCTCAGGCGTTGCCAGGCTTGTTGCAGGGGCAGCACGCCTGTCGTTCCTGCTTGTAGGTGCAGGTGGTCGGGGGCGGAGGCACCGCAGCGGGGACCGTTGTAGAAGACGGTGAGTTGCGGATAGCGCTCCAGCAGCCTATATACTTCGTAGAACACATCCTTGATTTGCTGTGGCTGGTGCTTGTGCCCGACGATGGTGAAATGGGTGGGCAGGATGGGGAATGGGTTGACGAGGATGTCAATCTTGTTGTCGAACGGTTTGACGATTTGCACCTCGGGCCTATTTTTCTCGCAGAGGAAACAGGGCCGCTCGGCAAGCGTCTGCCGGTCCATCTTTGCCCCTGTCGAGACAATGCGGGCGGGATTCCACTGTACGGTGATGGCGAGGATGTGCTCCTTCAGCGGCAACTGCCGGGTCTGCACGTCGTGCAGGTCGCGATAGCGTTGCCGTGCGTCGGGCCACCGCTCCAGTTGTCGGTTGAAAAACCGTTCGAGAGAACCGCCCCGCTCCATGGAATCCCCCTCGGCGAGTTGTTTTCGTGCGGCGATTTCCAATGTGCGAAGTTGGTCTTTGTATCGGTTGTTGGCATTGATGCGGTCGATGCTGAGGGCGGCATCGCTGTTGCCTCCCCACCGGCGGCAGAGGTATAGTTCGCTATAGATGCGCCCGATTTTGTAGCGGCGGCTGAAAGCCAGTCCGAGGGCGTAGTCCTCGCCGTAACTGGTGTTGGGGAAAAGCACCTGGCGGAGCAAGGGGGTGAAGAAAGCGCGTGGCGCCCCCAGTCCGTTGATGCGCAGGGCGTTGTTGCATCCGTTCTCTTCTGTCCATTCGCGGTGGTCGATCAGTCCTGGCGGCAGGGTGTTCAGGTCGAAGTCGCACATGCGGTACGACCCGATTACCATGGCGGCCTTCTGCTGGTAGAAGGCATCGACGATGGTCTGCAGCGTTTGGGGCGAGGAGTAGAGGTCGTCGCTGTCGAGTTGCACGGCGAAGCGCCCGCAGCGGTCATCGACGATGGCGGTGTTCCAACAACCGCCGATGCCCAAGTCGGTGCGCTCAGGGATAATGTGCACGAGCCGTGGGTCGTCGTATTTCTCCAAGAGGCGGGTGGTGCCGTCGGTGGAGTGGTTGTCCACGACGATGACATTGTATTTGAAGGTCGTCTTCTGCGAGAGGGCGGAGTCCACGGCATCGCAGATGGTGCGCTCGCGATTGAACACGGGAATCACCACCGATGCCTCAAACTCAAACTCCTGTTCGGTGAAGTCAGGGGTGAGATAGGCGGTGGTATCGACGATGGCGCCCACTTCTTGCAAGTGGTGCGTGGCGGCCTGCTCCATCTCCACCTGTACTTCGCGGTTGCGCGGGTTGACGTAGTCGAATTGCTTCTCCCCACTGGCCCTGAGGTCGAGTTCCTGTTTGGTATATAGAAATTCGTGGAGATGGCAGATGCTCCCTTGTCGGCTGATGAACAGGCGCAGGTCGTAAAGTCCTGCAAACCGATAATTGGGCAGCCGCTCTTGGGCGGCATAGTCGTGCAGGGCCGTTGCGCGGATGAGGAGCAGCGAACCGAAGTCGAAGTCGTCGCGGATGCTTCCCTCCTGATAGTCGATGACAGGGTGGGGGACTGTCTGTCCGTTCTCCTCGGAGTAGTGGTCGGCATAAACCATGGCGGCGCCGGAATCGACAGCCACATGTAGCATTCGGTCGGTGGCATAGAGACCGAGTTTCACGGGTGTCGGTTGGGTGAACAGCAGCGCGTAGTCGGCGGTGGTGTTTTGCGCGATGAGGGTCATGGTGGCGACCGACGGCCATCTGTCGATGGACAGCGGTGTGCAGTCGTTGGGGCAGGCGGTCTCGCAGGGGGCGCCCTTGCCCATCATCAAGAAGATGTGTCTGATTGTCTTATCGTTGCGCAACTGGCTTACTGTCATTTCGGCGACGCGCATGTCGTCGCATGGCAAAAAGCAGTCGATGATTCCTCTCATATTTAATAATTTTCCTGCAAATTTATGAAAAAAAAGCGATATACTAAGCGTGTTGAGACAAAAAAGGATATAAATATCTCAGAATAGAGGGTGCGCCGACTTCAAATCTCGTCTGCATGGTGATGACATCGCAAAAAAAGTGTAACTTTGCAACGTGAAAACGATGTGTAAAATTATATAATGACGATTATGAGAAAAACATTTTTGCAGACTATGGCTGTGCTGCTGCTTTCGCTCTTCCCGGCGAGCATGACGGCGCAGGACGATTTCTTCTACATCTTCCTCTGTTTCGGACAGTCGAACATGGTGGGACAAGGTGAAATTACCGAGGCCGACAAGGTGGTGGACGAGAGTTTCCTCAGCCTTTCGGCTGTCGATGGGCCTGATGGCAGAAAGGTAGGGCAGTGGCGACCTGCCGTCCCGCCGCTCTGCCGCGCCAATACCGGACTGTCGCTGGTCGATTTCTTCGGCCGCACGTTGCGGAAGAACTATCCCGACAAAGTGCGCATCGGCGTGGTGTATGTCGCTGTCGATGGTTGCGCCATCGACCTCTTCGACAAAGATGCTTATAAGAACTACACCGACACCATCAAACCCGAATGGTTGAAAAACGAAATCGCTGCCTATGGCGGCAATCCTTATGGACGGATGGTGGAGATGGCAAGGAAAGCGCAGCGCGAAGGTGTCATCAGGGGCATCCTGTTCCATCAAGGCGAGACCGATGCCTACAATGACCGTTGGCTGCAAAAGGTGAAGAAAATCTATGGTGACTTAATGACAGACCTGAAACTCGACCCCAAACGAGTGCCGTTCATTGCTGGCGAGACCGTGGGCGAAGACCAGCATGGCGTCTGTGCCCATGCCAATCCCACCATCAACCGGTTGCCGGAGGTGATTCCCAACAGTTATGTCGTCTCGTCGAACGGGTGCGAGGCAGGTCCCGACAAGGTGCATTTCTCTGCCAAGGGCTATCGCACACTCGGCACGCGATATGGATTGGCGATGATGAGAGCGATGGGGTTTGATGTTACCAATGGTGAGGCCACCGAAGAGGTGACGCCAGTGGCAAAGGCGATATCCGCCATTGACGTGGATGGAAGCATCGATGGCAATGGCATCTTCCATGCCCGAGCCACCATGCCCGTCAATCGTGTCGAATATGTCAGTTTCTCGGGGAAGACACTGAAAACCATTCCCATGAATGGCGCCCAAAAAATGGATGTGGACACCCGACTGTTTCCCGAGGAGCAGCATCTCGTCATTGTGTTCTATGCCGAGAACGGCTCCTCGGTGTCGGTGGAGCCCAGAGGCGTTACAGTTCCTTGAAAGCCTGGGGCAGATAGTCGATTAAGTCGCTGGCGACGAGGCTCTCCTTGCCCTTGTCGCTGGCGGCAAGGTCGCCGGCACGACCGTGAAGGTACATGCCCAAGAGACAGGCCTCGCGCTGGTGATAGCCACGGGCGAGCAAGCCAAGGATGATGCCGGTGAGTACGTCGCCGCAACCGGCGGTGGCCATGCCGGAATTGCCCGTAGAGTTGAAAATCACCTTGCCGTCGGTGGTGCAGAGGGCGGAGTAGTGCCCCTTGAGGATGATATAGACCTGCAGGCGCACGGCCATATCGACGGCTTTCATCAACCGCTCGTAGTCGTCGCTGCTGCGTGAACCGCTAAGGCGGTCGAACTCCTTGGGATGTGGCGTGAGGATGAGGTTGCGTGGCAACTGCTGCATCCAGGCGCGGTGACTGCCAAGGATGTTGAGTGCGTCGGCATCGACCACCGTCGGGGCTGTAGTATGGCGCAACTGGGAGAAGAGGGCGATGGCGGTGCTCTCCACCTGTCCCAGACCGGGACCGATGCCAAGGGCGTCGAACTCGTCGGCAGGGACTGCCTCAGAGAAATAGGCGTCCTCGTAGTCGATTTGCAGCACGGCCTCGGGGACGGCGGTCTGCATGATGTCGCAGTTCTTCTTCGGGGTGTGAACGCTCAACTTGCCGGCACCGGAGCGCATGCAGGCACGGGCGGCAAGGATGGCGGCACCGGCCATGCCGTAACTGCCGGCGATGAGCAGTGCATGCCCCATGTCGCCCTTGTGGGCGAAGTCGCTGCGGGGCAGCAACAACGGTCGCACGTCGTTAGGTTCGAGAATGGTGTAGGGAACCGATGTCTTGGCGATGTATTCTTCAGAAAGGCCGATGTCGAGCACACGGAGACGTCCGATGTAGGGTTGGATGTCGGCGAAGAGATATGCCAACTTCTTCATTTGCAGCGTCAGTGTCACGTCGGCGCGGATGATGCTCGCATGCACATTGTAGGTGTTGCTCTCCGTCATCAAGCCCGAAGGCACGTCGATGCTGATTACCTTGCTCTGCGACTGGTTGATGTATTTCACAAGCGAGGCGTAGCCGCTTTCGAGGGGCTTGGTCAGGCCAGTGCCGAACAAGCCGTCCACCACCACCGTTTCGGCGGTGAGGGTGGGTGGGTCGAACTCACGCGTCACCTCGATAAAATTCTTGATGCGGCCGCATTCCTGCGCGCGCTGCTTGTTCTCTTGACAGTCTTCCGAAAGTTTGTTCTTCGTGTTGAACAAGAACACGGAGACGGCGTAGCCGCGCTCTGCCAGCATGCGGGCGACAGCAAGTGCGTCGCCGCCGTTGTTGCCGGGGCCCGCAAACACCACCATCGGTGTGGAGGGACTGCATTCCTCGGCGATGGCGGATGTGAGGGCCTTCGCCGCACGCTCCATCAAGTCTATCGACTTAATAGGCTCATGCTCAATCGTATATTTGTCGAGCTCTTGGATTTGGTTGCTTGTAAATATCTTCATATCGGCGCAAAATTACAAAATTATTATCAACTCTTGACCATACTTTGCCATATTTTTACTAAATTTGCACAAAAACAAAGGGGGCATCTGTTCCTCCAACCCACCAAAAACAGATTCTAATGGACACTATTCAAGTTTTAGACAAAAAATTCGCCATCTCCATCCCTGAAAAGGATATCTTGGAAAGAGTGGAGGCTGTGGCTCAGCAAATCAATCGCGACCTGGCAGGCAAGAACCCGCTCTTCCTTGCCGTGCTCAACGGGTCGTTCATCTTCGCCGCCGACCTGATGCGGCGCATCACCATCCCATCGGAAATCTCGTTTGTCAAACTCGCTTCCTACCAAGGCACCACATCCACGGGAAAGGTGACCGAGGTGATAGGCATCAACGAGAATCTCGCCGGGCGCACGGTCGTCATCGTCGAGGACATCGTGGAGTCGGGGCTCACCATCAAGCAGATGCTTGAGTCGCTCGGCACGCGCAACCCAGAGTCGGTGCACATCTGCACCCTGCTGCTCAAGCCCGACAAACTGGAGGTTGACCTCGACATTGAATATGTAGCCATGCGCATCCCCAACGATTTCATCCTTGGATATGGACTCGACTACAACCAACAGGGGAGAAACCTCAAAGACATTTATACACTTGTAACAGATAATGAACAACCAAAACCAGTGAATATGAGAAACATAGTGATTTTTGGCGCACCTGGCTCAGGCAAGGGCACCCAGAGTGATAAACTCATTGAAAAGTACGGACTCAACCACATCTCTACCGGCGACGTGCTCAGAAGTGAAATCAAGAACGGCACAGAACTGGGCAAGATAGCCAAACAGTATATCGACGACGGCATGCTTGTGCCCGACAGTCTCATCGTCGACATGCTTGCCGGTGTTTACGACAGTTATGGCAAGGACCACAAAGGCGTCATCTTCGACGGATTCCCACGCACCGTGCCACAGGCAGAGGCCCTGAAGAAGATGCTGGCAGAGAGAGGCCATAAGGTGGCTGCCATGATAGAACTCGACGTGCCGGAGGACGAACTGATGACACGACTCCTCAAGAGGGGAGAACTGAGCGGAAGAAGCGACGACAATGCAGAGACCATCAAGAAGCGACTCGACGTCTATCACAGCCAGACTTCGCCGCTCATCGAATGGTACGAGAACGACGGCATCCGTCACCAAATCGACGGACTGGGCGACCTCGACCGCATCTTTGCGGACATCTGCAAGGTGGTGGAGGATTTGTAAATGGAGTCGAACTTCGTTGACTATGTGAAAATCTGCTGCCGCTCGGGAAAGGGCGGCAGGGGGTCCATGCACCTGCGTCATGTGAAATACAACCCCAATGGCGGTCCCGACGGCGGCGACGGCGGCGACGGCGGGAGCGTCTTTTTGCGAGGCAACCACAACTACTGGACGCTGCTCCACTTGAAATACCAAAGACACGTCTTCGCACAGCATGGCGGCAACGGTGGCAAGGACAAATGCCACGGCACCAAGGGAAAGGACGAATACGTTGACGTGCCCTGCGGCACTGTCGTCTATGATGCCGAGACGGGAAAATACGTCTGCGACATCTCCTACGACGGTCAAGTGGTGTGCCTGTTGAAGGGCGGCAGGGGTGGATTGGGCAACTTCCAGTTCCGCTCTGCCACCAACCAGGCGCCACGCTATGCCCAGCCGGGCGAACCCATGCAGGAGATGACGGTCATCCTCGAACTCAAGTTGCTCGCCGACGTAGGACTTGTGGGTTTCCCCAACGCGGGGAAATCGACCCTCCTGTCGGCACTTTCGAGTGCCAGGCCCAAAATCGCCAACTACCCCTTCACCACCCTCGAACCGTCGCTCGGCATCGTGGGCTACCACGACAAGCAATCGTTTGTCATGGCCGACATCCCGGGCATTATCGAGGGGGCAAGCGAGGGGAAGGGACTCGGACTGCGCTTCCTGCGACATATCGAGCGCAACTCGCTGCTGCTCTTCATGGTGCCGGGCGACACCGACGACATCAAGAGAGAATATGAGATATTGCTGCACGAACTGGAGGCTTTCAACCCTGAAATGCTCGACAAGCACAGGGTGCTGGCCATCACCAAATGCGACTTGCTCGACGAAGAACTCATCGACATGCTCCGCGAGACACTGCCCGAGGGCGTGCAGACCGTGTTCATCTCATCGGTCACCGGCATGGGACTGGAGGAACTGAAAAACGTGCTGTGGCGCGAACTCAACAGTGAGAGCAACAAACTGCAGACCATCACCGCCGAGGACACTTTGGTGCATCGCGACAAGGACCTCACGCGATTCCAACTGGAAATGGCTGCCGAGGGCGAGGACGACGAAATCGTCTTCATCGACGAGGACGACATAGAAGATATCGAGGACCTCGACGACTTTGAATACGACGAGGGGTCATGAAACAACCTGATTGGCTCGAATATCACATCGCGGATGGCGTGACAGCGTTTAGCACCACCCGCCATGGTGGCGTGTGCAAAGGCAACTATGCCGAGTTCAATGTCAACGAGTATTGTGGCGACGACAAGACTTGCATTGAGGCCAACCGCACGGCGTTGTGCCGCCGGTTGGGCATCACGACCGACCGCCTTGTTTACCCGCACCAGGTGCATGGCACGGTGGTGAAGGCCATCGGTCCCGAATGGTTCTCGTGGTCGCCTAACGAGCGAAAAGAGTATTTGGAGGGGGTGGACGCAGTGATGACTGACCTTTCGGAGGTCTGCATCGGTGTTTCCACCGCCGACTGCATCCCCGTTTTGCTGTATGATGCCCAGCACCATGCGTGCTGCGCCATCCATGCAGGGTGGAGGGGCACCGTGGCTCGTATCGTAGAAGAGGCGGTCAGAGCGATGGTCTCTGTATATCAGTCGGAGCCTCAGTGCCTGCGTGCCGTCGTCGGACCTGGCATTTCATTGAAAAATTTCGAGGTGGGCGACGAGGTGTATCATGCTTTTGATGAGGCTGGCTTCGACATGACCCGCATCGCCGTCCGTCATGCCAAGTGGCATATCGACTTGTGGGAGGCCAACCGATTGATGCTGTTGGAGATGGGTGTCCCAGTCCAGCAGATACAGGTGGCGGGTGTCTGTACCTACGACCAGGCTATCGACTTTTTCTCCGCCCGTCGCCTTGGCATTGCTTCCGGCCGCATCCTCACCGCCATCATGCTGCATCCGTAGCCGATGGCAGTAACGTCCTTCACCGAAAAACCAGAGATAGGAAGAGTAATGTCTTAACTCCCAAACTCCTACACTCCCAAACTCCTATAAAAACATTGCTCCCACAAAGAGAAAACCTCTTTGTGGGAGCAATGCTGATAATGGGTTATTTTTTCCTGTTAGCACGTTGCTCGCGGTATTTTGCCTTCTGGCGGGCGCTGCCGCTACCGTGGGCACCGGTGATGTAAGCCTTTTTCTTGGCTTTCGTCTTCACCTTGTCCTTGGTGCTGCGCTCGCCACCGCCTCCGCGCCCCCAAACGATGCCACCCTCGATGATGGCGTCGATGTCGTCTCCTTTGCTCATGGCCGGTAAATCAATGATGGAACAACCTGACGCCCGTGAATGCCATGGCAATGCCGTACTTGTCGCAGGTCATGATCACATGGTCGTCGCGGACACTGCCGCCAGCCTGTGCGATGTACTCCACGCCGCTCTTGTGGGCACGCTCGATGTTGTCGCCGAAGGGGAAGAAGGCATCGCTGCCCAGCGCCACCTTCGTGTTGCGGGCTATCCATTCTTTCTTCTCTTCCATGGTGAGCACCTCGGGCTTCTCGGTGAAGAACTGCTGCCAGGTGCCCTCGGCGAGAACGTCGTCGTGGTCTTCGCTGATATAGACGTCGATGGTGTTGTCGCGGTCGGCACGGCGGATGCCGGGCACGAAGGGCAGACCCATCACTTTCGGATGCTGGCGGAGCCACCAGATGTCGGCTTTGTTGCCGGCGAGGCGCGTGCAATGGATGCGGCTTTGCTGGCCGGCGCCGATGCCGATGGCCTGGCCGTCCTTCACATAGCACACGCTGTTGCTCTGCGTGTATTTCAGCGTGATAAGGGCTATGACGAGGTCGCGGCGGGCATCGTCGGTGAACGTCTTGTTCTTTGTGGGGATGTTGGCGAAAAGGGCAGGGTCGTTGAGGTCAATCTCGTTGCGACCTTGTTCAAAGGTGATGCCAAACACTTGCTTCCGCTCCACTGGGGCGGGGCGATAGTCGGGGTCGATGCGGATGACGTTGTAGGTGCCTTTGCGCTTGGCACGTAGGATTTCAAGGGCCTCGGGGGTGTAGTCGGGGGCTATCACGCCGTCGCTCACCTCGCGCTTCAACAGCAGTGCCGTAACGGCGTCGCAGGTGTCGCTCAATGCCACGAAGTCACCGTAACTGCTCATGCGGTCGGCACCGCGGGCGCGGGCATAGGCACAAGCGATGGGTGAGAGTTCCTCCTTGATGTCATCGACGAAGTAGATTTTCTTGAGGGTGTCGCTCAGGGGCAGGCCCACGGCGGCACCGGCGGGCGACACGTGTTTGAAACTGGCGGCGGAGGCGAGGCCGGTGGCGGCTTTCAGTTCCTTCACTAATTGCCAACTGTTGAGGGCGTCGAGAAAATTGATGTAGCCGGGACGGCCGTTGAGCACCTCAAGGGGCAGTTCGCCCTCTTCCATAAAGATGCGTGAGGGTTTCTGATTGGGGTTGCAGCCGTACTTCAATGCCAATTCTTTCATGGGGCTTGGGTTTTGTTGGGTTGGGGGTAAGTTGATGGTGGGTGGAATACGAAAAAAGGGATTTCAACAACATGAAACCCCTTATTTCATTTACTTTGACTCTTCCTTGACCTTGATGGCGGAGAACTTCTCCTTGATGCGGGCCTTCTTGCCTGTGAGTTTGCGCAGGTAATAAAGTTTTGCACGGCGCACCTTACCACGCTTGTTCACCTCGATGCTGTCGATGTTGGGCGACTCGATGGGGAAAATACGCTCCACACCTACGGTGCCGGACATCTTGCGCACGGTGAAACGCTTCTTCTCCTGGTGGCCGGAGATGCGAATCACTACACCACGGTAAAGCTGAATACGCTCCTTGTTGCCCTCGATAATCTTATAGGCTACGGTGATGGTGTCGCCAGGATGGAACTCGTCGAATTTCTTGCCAGCGGCCTTGGCCTGCTCGGCTACGTTAGTTGCAAATGCTTGTTCAGCAACTTTGATTAAATCCATTTTTGTTGAATGATTAAAATGACCTTGTCCTCCCGCGCAACATAACGAGGCAACTCTTCTTCCTGTCATCGGTTACGCGAAAAAGCGGTGCAAAGGTACTGCTTTTTTCACTTTCCTCCAAATTTCTTTGGAGAAAATTGGCCATGCGGGGCGTGGAACTGGCTCAAATTGTGATTTTTGCCGCCCTCGCACATTTTATTGGGCGCTTTTTTTCGCCGATTCGGGGATTTTTGTTATCTTCGCAGAAAACTTTCAGCCTATGCAAGCAACAAAATGGATGGCGGGCATGATGGTCGTGATGATGGCCTCGGCGTGCACCACTCACTATACGGTGACTGGCATCGAGCGCACG
This sequence comes from uncultured Prevotellaceae bacterium, assembly GCA_946415525.1. Classification (GTDB taxonomy): domain Bacteria; phylum Bacteroidota; class Bacteroidia; order Bacteroidales; family Bacteroidaceae; genus Prevotella. The sequence goes on from CAMKSZ010000009.1 coordinate 17,123, forward strand.
AGACTGTTGATCGACAAGACGTACGACGTGCCCGCGACAAGCGAAGTAACCACCCTTATGGGTAAGTTCACCCCAAAAGTAAATGACCTCATGTCGCCGGTCATCGGCGAGGCCGCCATGCCCTTGGAGCCTTACAAGCCGGAAAGCCCGATGGGCAACTTGCTGCCCGACATACTGGTGTGGTCGGGGAAGTTCTACAACGAGAAGCCTGACTTTGGCATCTATAATATCGGCGGTATGAGGGCTGCGCTGGCCAAGGGGAAAATCACCATCGGCGACGTGTTCGAGGTGGCTCCCTTTGAGAACAAGGTGTGCTTCGTCACCCTCACTGGCGAGATGGTGCTGCAACTGATGCAGCAGATTGTGAGTCAAAGGGGCGAGGGCGTGAGCCGCGAGGTGCGCATCGTGGGCACCAAGGACCGGAAGTTGAAGAGTGTCACCATCAGTGGACGGCCCGTGGACCCTGCAGCGAAATACCGCATCGCCACCGTCGATTACGTGGCGCACGGCAACGACAAATTGGTGGCGTTCAAGAGCGCTACCGATCTCCACTTCCCGACCGAGGAAGAGGCACTCACCCGCGAGGTGATGATCAAGTATGTGAAGGAAATGGCTGCCAAAGGCTTGCCGGTGAGCAGCAGCATCGAAGGACGAATCATCATGGAGGAATAGAAAATGAAGTACGCTAAATGGATGGCCATAGTCGCTTTCGCTGCCATAGCGGCGACGGGCGAGGCGCAGGACAAGCAACTCGTCATCCTGCACACCAACGACACACACAGCACCATCGAGCAACTTAATCCCAATTTGGCCAACAAGGACTTGGCAGGGAGAGGCGGGTATATCCGCAGACTCGAACTGCTCCGCCAGCAGCGCCAGCAGCATCCCGACTTGCTCTATTTCGACAGTGGCGACTTCTCGCAAGGTTCGCCTTTCTACACCCTTTTCAAGGGCGACGTGGAAATCGGGCTGATGAACCAAATGGGCATCGACGCCGCCACCATCGGCAACCATGAGTTCGACTATGGGTTGGAAAACATGGCGAGGCTGTTCAAAATGGCCAATTTCCCCATCGTCTGCGCCAACTACGACTTCACGGGAACAGTGGTGGAAGGGCTGGTGAAACCTTATGTCATCATCAAGCGCAATGGGGTGAAAATCGGCGTGTTCGGACTGGCGCCGAAACTCGACGGCCTCGTGGAATTGGCCAACTGCAAGGGTGTGACCTACCTCGATCCCGTGGCGAAGGCGTTGGAAATGGCCACCCTGCTCAAGAAAAAGAAAAAGTGCGACATGGTGATTTGCATCTCGCATCTTGGATGGCTCGACGATGGCGACAAAGCCATGATCAAAGGTTCGCGATACATCGACCTCGTGCTCGGAGGCCATACACACACCTATTTGGAGCGGCTGGAGTATGTGCCTGACCTTGACGGCCATCAAGTGGCTGTTGACCAGAATGGCAAGCATGGCATCTGGATAGGGAAAATGGTCGTTGACCTGAAAAAATAAACCGCAAACTAAGCTTTATTCGAAATAGAACGTCAGCGCGATGAGTTTGGTGCGTGCCTTGCTCACCGAGTTGGTGTACATCACCATCTCCCGATTCTGGAGGTGGTTCACATGGTCGGTGTCGAGCGAGTTGGTGAGGCTGAAGAGGAATTTCAATTCCGGACGGAGTTTGAAAAACGGCAGATAAAAGTCACAGCCAATGCCGAACTCGGCGAAGAGGTCGTAGCGCTTCAGCCTCAGATAGTCGTTGTCCTTGCCCGAAAGGTTAATCATCGGATTGAGACCGGCGATGACGTAGGGGCGGTGGTTGTTGAACCGGGGAGCGGCGAAAATCAAGTCGAGGGCCGTAGAGATATAGGCGGTCTTCATGTCCTGGTGCTCTTCTGCATGGCGCTCGTCGGTATGGTTGTAGAAGGTGAAATGGCGGTTGCCGAAATACATGGCAGGGGCGATGCGGAATTGGAAATTGGTGTTGAGGCGCAGTTCGCCCAGCACACCCACGTTAAACCCTGGATCCCACCGGTCTTGGTCGCAAGAAATGAGGCGCTCCACATAACTGCCGTCTTCCTGTTCTATTTGTTGCGGACCGGCATTGAGCAGTTCGATATCCTGCAAATGGGTACCTACAAGGACGCCAAAGTGGAATTGCCTCAAGTCGATGTAGGGCTTGTTTTCCACTTTTCGCTCCTGTGCCGCCGACGGGCAAATGGCGAGCAAAGTCATTAAAAGCGTTAGTAAATGCTTCTTCATATTATAATAACGTTATTTGCCGTACCTTATTGCATCGCGCGTTATTTGGAATGAATATAAATAAGGAAAAAACTCCTAATCATTTGTAGGTATTCCAAAATAAAAATGTATCTTTGCAACACATTAGAAATGGGTATTCCCTATTACAATTAACATTATACACTAACAATAAATTATTAAATTATGGCTTATGTAATTGGTGACAACTGCATCGCTTGCGGTTCATGTATCAGCGAGTGCCCCGTTGAGGCTATCTCTGAGGGCGACATCTATTCTATCGACCCCGATCTCTGCACAGAGTGTGGAACATGTGCTGACACTTGCCCGAATGAGGCTATCAGCCTTCCTTGATATTTTGAGTTAAGAAACAAGGTTGCGGCTCTGGATTCGTCCGGGGCCGTTTTTTATGGGCTGCGGCGCGATGCCGGTAAAATAGAAAAGGATGCACCCTTCTGGGCGCATCCTTTAAATATTGATGATCGGGGAAAATTACTCTGTAGTAGTCTCGGCAGCCGGCTCATCAAGACCAAGGGCACGCTTGGCAAGTTTGTTGGTCGGGTCGAGTTCGAGTACCTTCTGGTAGAAGGGAGTGGCGGTCTCCAGGTCGCTCTTGCTCGACCAGTAGATGTAGCCCACCTCGCTGCAGGAACTGAGCAGGTAGTTCTTCTCCTCTTCTGTCAGGTTCTCCTTGTTCTTCAACTCGTCGATGAGGCTGGTGAGATAGGTGATGGCGACATCGTCTTTCTCGCAGATGTAGGCTTGGTGACCCTTCTGGAACTTCACGAAGTTGACAGTGTGCGGGTGCTTGGCCATCAGGTTGTCATAGACGCCCATGGCTTTCTCCCAGTTGGCATCGGCTTCCTCGCCGGCTTTCACCTTCTCGATGTAGATGTTGGCCAGTTTGTTGAACTCAGAGGGCTTGGCGTCGGGGTTCTTGTCGAGATACATGATGCTGTATTCGAGAGCCTTGTCGGTGTTGCCTAAGGCAGAGTACGACTCGGAAATCGACTGCAGGTTCTTGAAGTCGGTGTTGTCCATGGAGAACGACTTGTTGAACATCTCGATGGCTTTCTCATGCTGTCCGGCACCTGCTAAGGCACGGCCGTAGTAGTTGTAGTCGCCAGAGTTCTTCTCGTAGTTGCCGTTGATGAGTTTCTCGGCGAAGGCGATGCCGTCGGCATAGTCCTTGCCTAACACGCCGTTGATCATGGCCAGACGGGTGAAGGCAGCATTCTCGGGGAAGCGGGAGGCAGCGCTCTTTGCCACCTCAAGACCTTTCTTGAAGTCGTTGACAGAGAGGGCGGTGAGGGCGTACTCGCCGAGGCGCGACTCGGCCATGTCCCTGATGTTGGCCTTGTTGAAGTATTCCATGGCCTTCTCATAGTTGCCAGAAGTATAGAAGATGTGTGCCGTCTCGGTGTCGATGGGGTAGTCGGGCACATTCTTGCGGAGTTGGTTGAGTGCATTCTCTGCCTCTTGCGGACTGCGCTTGCGATACACGTTGGCGTAACTCATGTAGCCGTGCGGGTTTTTCGGGTCGAGGTTCATGGCCTGCTGATACCACATGGCAGCCTGTCCACCGTCGTCCTTCAGTGCCTCCACGTCGCCTTTCAGCACGTAGGCGTCGCCGAAGGTCTTGTTCTTCTTGATGGCGAGGTCGGCGCATTCGACGGCCTTGTTGAAGTTCTTGCTGGCAAGATAGGCGTTGCCCAATGCCACCATGGCGGCAGGGTCTTTCTTGAATTCCTTCATATAGTCCTTCACCAATTGCTTGGCGGCTCCCACGGCCTGCGGGTCTTCTTTAAGGGCTTTGGAGACTTCGCCGATGACTGAGTTGTAGTCTTGGGCCATGACAGGAGTAGTGAGTCCGAAGACAAACGCTCCCATGACAAGGTATTTCACTGCTTTTTTCATAATCTTTTTAGTTTTATTCTGTTTGTAATGTTTGTTGTCGATTGTTGGATGTTTTCGTGTCTGCTAAGTTTAAACCTTTTAGTTCTTTTTAATATTTACTCTCTTGAAAGTGATGTCGCCACGGTAGGGGAGCAGTCCGGCACGTTTCACGATGAGTTGCCCGGTGGGACTGGTGGTGTAGTTGGCAAAACTCCAGGGGAGTTTGCGCTGCGGGTCCACGCAGATGGCGTAGAGCGTGCGTGCGAAGGGGTAACGGCCGTCGAGCAGGTAAACCTGGTAGGGTTTCCAACTGTTCGACGATGTGGCCTCGTCCAAGTGGGACACTTTCATCACGCGCACCTTGTTGATGAACGTGAGGTTGGTGGAGTCGCCCTTGTCGTTGAGCCAGTTGGAGCCAATCACGCCGATGGCGTTGGGTGTCTGGTTGACATATTCTATTACGTCGGCGCTGGTCTTGGCAGCGGTGACGTTGGGATTGTCGATGGGTTTCCCATCCATGACGGAATCGACGACATAGTGAAGCGTGGCCGACTCTTTGTTGTCGAACACGATGTCGAAGTTGCCTAATTTGGAGCCAGGGTAGATTTCGCTCCATTTCGTCACCTCACCGCTCAAGATCTGCTTGATGTTTTTCACAGAGATGCAAGAGTCGTTGTTGTTGGGGTTGATGATGAGGGCAAGTCCGTCGTAGCCGATGGGGAAGACCGAAGGCAGTTGCTTCTTGGTCTTGAGGTAGGCCTCCTCGCTTTCTTTCAGCGGGCGGGTGGTGAACAGCAGGCAGGTCTGCATGTCGCGGATCATCTCGAAGCCTCTGTTCTCGGTGGTATCCTTGAGTATGATGTGTGCTTTCGGCCATTTGAACTCAAACTGGTCGATCAACTCTTGGATGACGGGTTTGAGACTTTCATCCGCCACAATGGTGATCTCGCCTGAGGTTTCCGTGTCGGTCCTTCCGCCGCGCTTGTCGCTGTTGTCGCAAGAAACAAGAGTGGCTCCCGACATCAGAAGTCCGAGGAACGTGTAGATGAATGTCTTTCTCATAATTGGTGTAAGTTTTGATGTTGATGATGAAAAACTATCGTCAGGGGCAACCGTGATTGCCCCTGACGTAGTTGGGATTCTACCATATTGCAAATACGGAGAATAGTGAGATTGCCATCGCTTATTGCAGCCTAAATTGCACGGGCAGGTTGTACTTCACACGCACGGCCTGGCCGTTCTGCTTACCGGGCTGCCACTTCGGCATGGCCTTGGTCACGCGGACAGCCTCCTTGTCGAGCGACGGGTCAACGCCGCGCACCACTTGCACGTTGGTGATGCTGCCGTCAGGCTCTACGACGAACGACACGACGACACGACCTTGGATACCGTTCTCCTCAGCAACGGGAGGATAGTGGATGTTTTGCTGCAGCCACTGCAAGAGGGCGGTCTGGCCGCCAGGGAATGAGGGCTGTTGCTCCACAACGTCGAAGATCTTCTGAGTGACCTCCTGCTTGACTTCCTCCTTGGGCTCCTCGATGACCACTTTCTCGACGACGTCGGTGCGGGCTGCCTCGATGGTACGGTCTTTCGTACCTTCCTGGTCCTTCACACCCACGGCGGTGTTGGCATCAAGTTCGTCCATGGCCTTCACCTGGTTTTCCTCTTTTACGAGTTCGTCCTTCTTGATGACAGGGGCGGTAAACTTCTGGGTTTCACGTACTTGGGGAAGTTCTTTCTTCGGCTCGATGATTGGTTTCTCAATCTTCGGCTTATCTTCCTTCTTCTCCTGCTTGGCTTGCTCCTGCAACTTCGAGAGTTCCAGTTGCTCCATGTAGGCCAAGCGCTCTGCCTCGAGTTTGTCGGCGTGAATCTTCCATGCGAGGTATCCACCGATCAACGCTGCAGCAATAATGAGGATGAGCAGGGCGAGCATATTGCGCTTGGATGTGCCTTTGCGCAACTGGTAGGCACCATACTCTTTGTTCTTGTTTTGGAACACCAAGTCGATCCATTTAGGATCATAAAGATCAATATTTGACATAATTCCTTACTTTTTTAGGTTATTCATTACATCTCAACTCCCTTCTTCTCGAGAAGTTTCGTGTCGTCGGGAGTGATCTTGTCGATAACGTAGGTTCCAATACTCAAAATCTGCATTTCATCGAGAGCGTCCACCAAGTTCTTGTAAGAAGCATTGTCGGTAGGCTTGATGACGATAGTCAGCGTAGGCACTTTACCGTCGGGCAGTTCACCTTTCTTCAACTTGCTCAATTCCTTGGCATAGGTGCTGTCGGTGTAGTTCTTCGGGTTGTTGGCACGGTCGATGGCTAAGTTCTTAACAGCCAACTCGATGCGCTTCACAGGCTTGGTGCCGTCCTCAACAGCGTGCTCGCGGAGCACGTTGCGGATGCCGTCGTTGCCCCAGGTGGTTTCTTTCACCCAGTCGGGGTTGTTGTACTCGGGCTCGCCTTCTGCGTAGTAAATCTTGTTGTTGGCTGCTACATACAGCGTAACTGTCTGAGAGGCTTTCGACTCGTTCTTGTTCGTGTCGTCCTGGTTCTCATCATTACTCGGCATCGTCAACTCCATGGTCTGGGGCTTGCTCAGCGTCGTACAAAGCATAAAGAACGTGATGAGAAGCATAAGCATATCCACCATCGGCGTGAAGTCCACGCGGACGTTCATTTTTTTCTGCTTACTTTCTTTTTTCTTTCCCATGATTATTCCTCCGATGCTTTGAGATTGGTGATCATGTAGTAGTGGCTCTCATCCATGTCCTGAAGTTCGTTCATGACCTTTTTGACAGTCTTGTAGGGAGAAGTTGCATCTGCTTTCAAGGCGATCTTGATGTTCTCGTTCACATTGCGGGCTGCGTCCACCCACATTTGGAACTCGCTCATACCGCCGTCGATGCTGTCGAGGGGAATGCCCTTTGTCGGAAGCACCTTGTGACGTTGGTCGGTCGACATTGAAAGATATGTCTTCATTTCATTCATCGGAATGCCGAACGTTCCCTCGCGTGTGAACACGTCGAGTTCAAGTGCGCTGGCACCCGGAAACATTGCGGAGTAGGTTTCTCCAAGTTGCTCGGTGTTGTCTATGCTCATGAACACCTGACCCTCGCCCGTCGGGTTGCCCGCGGCATCCTTCTCAGGATTTACGAGGATGGTCAGGACGCCATTTTCTGGCACCTTGATCTCGGACACTGACCCAGGCACATTGACCTTCACTGGCTCGTTCTTGACGAACGTAGAAGTCAGCATGAAGAAGGTCAGCAGCAGGGTCATGACGTCCGACATAGGCGTCATGTCGATCCAGACATCACTCTTCTTAACTTTTACTTTACCCATAGCGATAAGATTTTAAAGGGTTAGCAAAAATTAAGCCTCTTCTGTGTGGGTTGCTTCGTATGTCTGAGCAATTGAATAACCAACCTCGTCGAGGGCGAAAGTCAACTTGTCTACCTTGTTGGTGAAGTAGTTGTAGGAAACCACAGCACACCAGGAAGTACCGATACCGAAAGCGGTATTGATAAGGGCCTCAGAAATACCAGCGGAAAGTTTTGCGGAGTCAGCACCACCACCAGCGGACAGAGCGGAGAACGACTTGATCATACCGACCACAGTACCGAGAAGTCCGGTAAGTGTACCGAGGGTAACCAGGGTGGCGATGATGGGGAGGTTCATGGTCAGGGTCGGCATCTCAAGTTGCGATGCTTCCTCGTGAGCCTGCTGGATCTTGGCCACTTTCTGAGCCTTCTTGATGCCAGAGGTTGCTTCCATCTCTTTGTATGCTCTCAGAGAAGCGGAAACCACGTTGGCAACGCTACCCTTCTGCTGGTCGCAGAGTTGCTGAGCCTTAGCGAAGTCGTTGGCGTTGAGGGCGGCCTTGATGTTGGCGACGAACTTGGGAAGAGCACCCTTGCCGAATGCGGTCTTCAGTGCGAGCCAGCGCTCGATAGACATGGCGAGCACGGTGAGCAACAGCGAGTGGATAACAGGCACGATGATACCACCCTTGAAGATGGTTCCCCATACGTCAACCGGGGTCTCCTTTGTCTCGTCGGCGAAGTGCGATACATTGCCGAACCATGTGAAGAACAGGGTGAATGCAATGATGGCGCACACGACGATGATCCAGAATGCACCTCTTACTCCTGTGAAGCCCTCGGACTTTTTAGCGGGGGCTGCTGCTTTTGTTGAATTTGCCATAATTTTTTAATTTGTTTGTTGATTTAAGTTATTGATAAATTTAAGTTGTACAATTCTTGGGGTATGTAGTATAGGATTGTCTTGTTTATAGCATAGCAGTAGCTTGGCGAATAACATCGCAAAGATAATAATTTGCACGAAATATTTACGGCGATTAATATAATTTAACAATTATTTTTTCGCCCGAAGGTGATTTTCTGCCTTTTTGTCCGTGCTTTTGCTGCTTATGTCAGACGTGCGAGGGCGTCGCCTATTCGTTTCAGCGCCTCGCGGATGTTGTCGTCGCTGGTGGCATAACTCATGCGGAAACAGTCGGGGTCACCGAAGGCGTCGCCGCCAACGGTGGCTACGTGTGCTTCCTCGAGCAGGTAGAGTGCCAGGTCGGTGGAGTTGGCTATTACCTTGTCGCCGAAATGCTTTCCGTAGAAACTGCTGCATTTGGGGAAGAGGTAGAAGGCACCCTCGGGGCGGTTCACCTCCAACCCGGGGATGGCCTTGGCCAGTTCGACGATGAGGTCGCGCCGGCGCTCGAAGGCGCGTCGCATCTCCTCCACGCATTCCTGCGACTGTGTGTAGGCGGCTTCGGCGGCCTTTTGGCTCACGGAGCAGGCGCCGCTGGTGTATTGGCCCTGCAACTTGTTGCAACCTTTTACAATCCATTCAGGTCCTGCCATGTAGCCGATGCGCCAACCTGTCATGGCGTATGCCTTGGAGACACCGTTGATGATGATGGTGCGCTCGCGCATGCCGTCAAACTGTGCGATGCTCTCGTGGCTGCCGGTGTAGTTGATGTGCTCGTAGATTTCGTCGGCGATGACGAAGAGGTCGTCGTGGCGGAGCACCACCTCGGCGAGGGCGCGCAGTTCCTCCTTTGAATAGACGCTGCCCGTCGGGTTGCTGGGCGAGCAGAGGATGAGCATGCGGGTTTTGGGAGTAATGGCTGCCTCGAGTTGGCTGGCGGTCATCTTGAAGTTCTGGCCGAAGCCGGTGGGCACTATCACGGGGATGCCGCCGGCGAGTTTCACCATCTGTGGGTAACTCACCCAATAGGGAGCGGGGATAATCACTTCGTCGCCGTCATCGACGAGGGCGAGCACGGCGTTGCAGACACATTGCTTGGCGCCATTCGACACGAGGATTTCGGCGGGTGTGTAGTCGAGGCCGTTCTCTCTCTTCAACTTGTCGGCGATGGCTTGGCGCAGGCCGAGGTAGCCTGGCACTGGCGAATATTTCGAGTAGTTGTCGTCAATGGCCTGTTTGGCACTCTCCTTGATACCGTCGGGAGTGTTGAAGTCTGGCTCACCCACGCTGAGGTTGATAACGTCGATGCCCTTTGCTTTCATCTCGCTGCTTTTCTGCGACATGACGAGTGTCGCAGAGGGGGCGAGTCTATTAAGGCGTTCTGATAGTTTTGCCATATAATGTGTCTTTGTTTGTGCCTCATGGGGGGATTGAAGGTTTTTTCCCCTATGTTTGGCGTGCAAAGTTAATTATTTTTTGTTTATAAACGAGCATAATGGCACTTTATTTCGCCATTAGGTTACTTTTTTTTCAGTCGTTTCCTCCGTGCCGTGCGGTGGTGTCACAGGTGGAGCAAGTGCCCCATCCGTTCCTTTTTGGTGCGGAGATACTGGATGTTGTATTCGTTGGGGGTGGTTTCGATGGGGACGTTCTCCACGATTTCCAGACCGTAGGCTTCCAGTCCCACGCGCTTCACGGGATTGTTGGTGAGCAGGCGCATCTTGTGGATGCCCAAATGGCGCAGCATCTGCGCCCCGCAGCCGTAGTCGCGCTCGTCGGGCTTGAAACCCAAATGGGTGTTGGCATCGACGGTGTCGTAGCCTTGCTCCTGCAATTTGTAGGCGGCTATTTTGTTCATCAAGCCGATGCCGCGGCCTTCCTGCTGCATGTAAACGAGGACGCCCTTGCCTTCGCGCTCAATCATTTCCAGCGACTTGTGCAACTGTTCGCCGCAGTCGCAACGCAGGCTGCCGATGATGTCGCCCGTCGAGCACGAGGAGTGTACCCTCACCATGACGGGTTCGTCGTCCGCCCAACTTCCCTTGATGAGGGCGAAATGCTCGATGCCGTTGCTCTTCTGCCTGAAGGGGATGAGTTTGAAATGCCCGTACTGCGTGGGCATGTCCACCTCGTTGCCCACCTCGATGAGCGAGTCGCGCTGCAGCCGGTAGGCTATCATGTCCTTGATGGTGATGATCTTGATGTCGAATTGGCGTGCCATCTCCTGCAACTGCGGCATGCGTGCCATCGTGCCGTCGTCGTTCATGATTTCCATCAGGGCGCCGGCGGGGTAGAGGCCTGCCAACAGGCATAGGTCGATGGTGGCCTCGGTGTGGCCGCTGCGGCGCAGCACGCCGTGGTCCTGTGCATAGAGCGGGTTGATGTGCCCGGGGCGGCCGAAGGTGGCGGGTGTCGAAGACGGGTCGGCGAGGGCGCGGATGGTGGCGGCGCGGTCGTGTGCGCTGACGCCTGTGGCGCAGCCCTCAAGTTTGTCGATGGTCACGGTGAAGGGGGTGCCGAGCACCGAGGTGTTCTCCGACACTTGTCGGGGCAGGTCGAGTTCCTTGCACCGCGATATGGTGATGGGAGCGCAGAGCAGGCCGCGTGCGTGCTTGAGCATGAAGTTCACCTTCTCGGCGGTGATCTTCTCGGCGGCGATGATGAGGTCGCCTTCGTTCTCGCGGTCCTCGTCATCGACCACGATGACGAATTTCCCTTCGCGGAAGTCGGCCACGGCGCTTTCTATTCTTTCTGTCAATAGTTTGTCCATATTATATATTAATGTGTAGTTTGTCGGTTGATGTCGTCAAGGCCTTCCTCGTGGATGCGTTCCACGAGTTGGCTGTTGATTTGCTTGATGTGGCGCAGGTCGTTGAGCAGTCGCAGGCGGAACCGCCACATGCGGAAGTATAAGAAGGCGCCCAAGGGCAAGATGATGGCTGCCGTGATGTTGAGCCACCGGCGGTCGAAAGGCCGCGTGTGGGCTTTTTCCGACACGATGGGGTAGTGTCCGAGCAGCGTGATGATCATCTTGTCGCGGGTGTTCGACAGGTCGTCGATGATGGCTTCCAGTTCTTCGGTGATGCGTTCCACCTCGTGGTCGGGCTGGTATTTGAAGAACACGGTCACCACGTTGGGCGGCGACTTGAGTTTGTGGTCGTGGGCGTATTGCGTCACTTCCTCGCTGAGGCGCTCCAGTCCCGCGACATCGCCTACATAGTCGGGGTCGTTGATAATGACTTCCTTGCCCATGACGGTGCGCTTGCGGCGCATGCCCAGGAGCCACATGCCGATGTTGACATAGGAGTCGAGGTTGAACACGGCGGAGTCGTTGTTGGCCTTGTAGGTGATGAAAGCCGCCGTGGGGGCGAGCACGGCGGTGGCAAGGCTCTTGCCGAACCACACCGACCACATGCCGCTGCGGGCCATGCGGTAGCCCGAGTTGTCGAGGATGTAGAAGATGATGAACACGAGCACCGACACGATGATGGGCACGCCGAGGCCGCCTTTTCGGATGATGGCGCCGAGCGGGGCGCCGATGAAGAAGAAGACGAGGCACGAAAGGGCGACGACAAACTTGTTGATGGCTTCAATCTTGTGTGTGCGCAACTCGTAGTCGCCGTCGCTGGTGATGAGGCTCTTGAAGTCGAGGTCGGTCATCTGCTGGTTGACCTTCGCGAGGGCGTTGTTCACCGCCATGCGCTGCTTCTCGGCACCGGAGCGGGCGTAGATGCTGTCGAAGTTGTTGTCGGGCGACTTGACGGCTTGCAGCGTGCGCAGCGAGTCGGCCTTTTCCAGGTTGGGGATGGCGTAGGTGTATTCCTTGGCCTCATCGTAGTATTTGTGGCCTATGCTGTCGTAAAGTTGGTTGAGCGAGTCGATGTCAACCTTGATTTGTGCAAGGCTCTTCGCCTGGGCGTTCTGTCCGAACACGCTCGCGTCGGCAAGGTTGAAGTCGGAGTCGAAGTCGAGCAGGATGGTCTTCTTCCAGAAAGTCTCTCGGCGGTAGGGGATGGTGGCGTTGTCGGCCAGGCTGCTCTGCCGCATGTTCTCAAACCATTCACCGCTGTAGAGGGTGAGCAGCAGGTGCTTCTTCTCGGCGGTCGATTGCATCATGCCGGAGTCGGCGAGGATGATGGCGGCATCGTCGTAACTGTCGGTCATCTTGTAGATCATGATGCCGTAGAGCATGCCGGCTTTCATGTCCTTGTGCTGCACGTAGATGTTGCATTGCGGGATGCCGTCGTAGAAGATGCCCTCCGGTATTTCGAGTTCGGGACTCTTCTGTTTCATCGAGATGAAGAGTTGGCCCATCTTCTTCTTCGAGTCGGGGCCGATGTTGTTTTGGAAATAAAACGAGGCAAGGGCGATGGCGGTTACCACGAAAATGAGCGGGCGCAACGTTTGCATCAGCGAGATGCCGGAAGCCTTGATGGCTGTCAATTCCGAACTCTCGCCGAGGTTGCCGAAGGTGATGAGCGACGACAGCAGGATGGCCAAGGGGAGCGCGGTGGGCACCATCATCAGCGCCATATAACCAAAAAACTGGGCGAGGATGTCGAGCGTGAGGCCTTTGCCGATAAAAGCATCGACATACTGCCACACAAACTGCATCATCAGCACAAAAAGGCAGATGAAGAAGGTGCCGACAAAAAGCAGTGCGAACTGCTTGATGATCATCACATGTAGTTTCTTTATTCCCAGCATGGTCGGTGTCGAGAGGCGGTCTTACCGCTTGTCAACCTGCAAAGGTAGTGAAAGTCGGGCGCAGAACAAAATGAAAAGGCCTTAATTTTTGCCCGAGGGACTTCTTACCTTTGTTTTTTATAAAAAGCAAACGCTCTTTCGGGGTGCATTTCCCAAAAAGTCGTGTGCGTGCCGTCACAATCCGGTTGCCATTCTGAGTTGCTCCAGGTTTTGGTCCCAGATGTCAAGGAGGCTGTCCACGTCCTCGGGAAAGGCGAAGTCGGTGATGTGCAGGATATAGCCGCCCGTCACCTCGGTGCGGGTCATTTTCAGTTCGAGGTAGGCATCGGGGTCGGTCTCGTCGTCCCATTGCAGGCGGAGGTGGCTGTACCTAACACGCTCCAGCATGGTGGCGGAGCGTTTCTCGTGGTGGCTCCATTCGTCTCCCCAGGTGAAGAAGAACTTTCCCTTGCTCTCTTTCACCTCATCGGCAATCCATCTGCTCAATCCTCCCTCGGTGCTAATGATCTTCCAGATGATGCCCGGCGAAGTGGAGTTTAGGCTGTGCTCTATCTGTATTTGCTCTTTTTTCATGTGCATCAGGTTATTGTGATTGCCATATCGCCGCAAATTTAATAATTTTATACGAGAAATAAATAAAAAAGGAAAATTTTTTTGCAGGTTTCAAAAAAATGATTACCTTTGCACCCGCAAATCGCAAATGATGGCGGGATAGCTCAGCTGGTTAGAGCGCATGATTCATAATCATGA
>CAMKSZ010000010.1 GCA_946415525.1 uncultured Prevotellaceae bacterium
TCTTGCGCCATTGGAAGCGAAAAGTGGAAAGAAATGATGCGGTGGACCATGGACGAGTGCGAGCGATTGGGTTTGTCGTTTGGCACACACAACTGCCCGGGTTGGTCTTCGAGCGCATACGTCAATGTCACGCCCGAGTACTCCATGCAGAAGGTAGTGATGGCATCTGTGGCATTCATGCCAAATGCCAAGACAATCAACCTGCCCCGTGCGGAAATTGACCCAAAATACAATTATTATCAGGACATCTGCGTGTTGGCGATTCCCGATGACTCAATAGTCGGCAAGGCCGACATTCTCGACCTTACATGCTGTCTGCCCGCAATGACGGTTGGCAGGTGGACCGATACCCTTGTCATCACGAAAAAGATGATGAAGGCGTTGCCAAAGTCGTATGCCAAGCGAATGAAGGAAGGAAAATGGCTGCTGCTTCGCTTCGGCCACACCACCAACGGCAAGACCAACGAAGCGCAGTCACCAATTTCAGGGCAAGGACTGGAGTGCGACAAGATGAACCGCGAGGCAGTAAGGCATTTCTGGAACGGCTATCCACAGATGTTGATTGACCTGGCGGGGAAACATGCTGGGAAGACATTCTGCCGCCTCGAGATAGACAGTTACGAGGCGGGCGGGCAAGACTGGAGCGTGGTGCTGCCTGGTGAATTTTTACGGCGGAAGGGTTACGACATCCACCCGTGGCTACCCTACATCGTGGGCATGGCGGTCATAGGAAGCAAGGAAGAAAGTGCGGCGTTCCGAAAAGACCTGGTCGATGTGCTCACATCGCTCTTTGCCGAGAACTACTACGGGTACATGGCGGAACTGGCCGAAAAAAGTGCACACGGCATGCAACTATTGGTTGAGCCTTACGGGACAGGCGGACAAAAACCGTTCCAAGTGCTCGACATTTATAAGATTCTACGCTCCGCTCCCAATGCCCTCATTGCCACCGAGTTCTGGGTACGCCCTGATTGGGGGTGGAAAGATATGAGGCGGCATGAACAAGTAATGAGCAACCTGCAGAAACCACTGCTCGTGGCCGAAGCATTCACCTGCTGGCCGCTGCACGCCTGGAAGGATGACCCGCAGTCGCTCAAACCCATCTGCGACCGCGCCTACTGCACGGGCGTCAACCGCATGATGCTGCACGCTGGAGCCTGCAACCCGTGGATGCACGTGGAGCCGGGCATGTCGTTCGGTATCTGGGGCACACATTTCGTACCCAACCAGACGTGGTGGAAGGCAGGCGGTGCAAAAGCGTTCTTCGACTACATGGCCCGTTGTCAATCGTTGTTGCAACGCGGTCTGCCCTGCAAGCAGCAATGGGGTGACTTAGGTCGTTTCAAGACCTACCGCCGCACTGACAGACAAACCGACATCGTGTTCGTGTGCAATCCAAGCGATTCTGCTGCCACATCCACATTGCCCATCACACAGAATGCCAGTGGCAAGAGCATCGAAGTGTGGAATCCTTACAATCTCGAAATGGAGACCTTCTTTGGTGACTCACTGACCATCGAGGCAAATGGCTCACGATTTATCATCATCACGTCAAGTCCCATGGAACAATTGCCAAACGACTCCTTGGCCACACTGCTTGTTGACCACCATTCGGATGAATGCATTGTGACACTTGACGACGGTTGGGACATTACCTTCCCAGAAGTAGTAAAGATGGAGCGCCAGCCACTTTTCGACTGGACGCAATCATCAACGCCTGCCGTCAGGTATTTTTCAGGAACGGCGACCTACAGCAACCACTTCGCGCTGAACAATCGGCAATTGAAAAGCAGCCGTCTCGTGCTTCATTTACGCGAGGTAAAGAACATGGCCTCAGTGCGCATCAACGATGTCGCATTCCCTGTCATGTGGAAAACTCCTTTTTTGCTCGACATCACGTCTGCACTGCATCCCGGCGACAATAGAATAGAGATTGATGTCACCAACCTTTGGCCCAACCGCATGATTGGCGATGAACAGGAACCCGACGACATCGAATGGTCCGAGCCGCTGGTTTATGACTATTCACCAGGGAAACCTGAGGCCGGCCGCTATATGGCATCCATCCCCACATGGTTGCAAAATGGAGAGCCACGTCCCTCACAAGGACGTAAAACAGTAGGCTGTTTCAAGTTTTTCTCCAAGGAATCGCCACTACTCCCTTCTGGTCTGCTTGGACCTGTAGAAATTTGGAAAACACAAAAAATCATGGGAAGATGAAAAATAAAAAAGCAATTCGCATAGCACAGAACCGCTATTTCCTGCCTTCATTCTTACTGCTTTTGTTATTCAACATTAGTCCAGCGAAGGCATTTCATGAACTGAAACCCCGAATCGTGGTACTTACAGACATAGCACCAGGAAACGTCGAACCCGACGACATGGAATCCATGGTGCGCCTGATGGTGTACGCAGACCAACTTGAAATCGAAGCGCTTATCACGACAATCGGTTGGAATTGCGACCCCTACCCTACGGAATGGGCAGACTCGTTGCAGCGCGTAATAGACGCTTATGAAAAAGATGCCGACCGCCTGATGAAACGGTCGGGACAGAAAGGCTTCCTTTCACTAAAGGAAGAGCAGACGAAGCAGACGATAGGATATTGGCCAAGTCCAGAATACCTAAGGAGCCGGGTGGCGATGGGCAGCCAACATGCCGGCATAGGCAGGATAGGTAAAGACAACGACACAGCAGGCAGTGAACTCATCATCAAACTTGTCGATGAAGACGACCCACGGCCCCTTTGGGTCGCATGTTGGGGAGGTGGCAACACACTTGCCCAAGCCATTTGGAGGGTGAAACAGGAACGGAGCGAGGAGGCTCTCAAAAAGTTTCTCCACAAATTGCGTGTTTTCACCATCACCGACCAAGACATGGTCTATGCCATGCGGATGAACCGCGCCTACAGTTCTCACCAATGGATGCGAAAAGAGTTTTCCGAAGACCTTCTTTTTATTTGGGATGAAAGTGCATGGCTGACACAAAACGAACTCGGAAGCAAGCATTGGGAGCAATACGCACAACTGATACAAGGGAAAGGGAACCTGGGCAAGGCTTATCCCACATACAAATGGGGCGTCGAAGGCGACACGCCCAGTTTCCTCCATGTCCTACCCAATGGCCTACACGACCCCAACCAACCAGAGCAAATAGGATGGGCCGGCTGTTTCAAGCGGGGTCTCTGTCCCGACTCGCTGACAACGGCTTGGACCAATTGGCAGCAACCCCAGAAAGCCATCTCCCGTGGCTATGAGGAACGATTTTACCCTGCCGTCTTTGATGATTTCGCCGCACGCATGGAATGGGCAGAGAAAGGACATGCCAACCGAAATCCCGTCGTTGTCGTGAACGACCGTCAAGGCACAAAGCCCATAACCATCACCGCCCATCAAGGAGAGACCGTAAAATTGGATGCATCACGCTCTTTTGACCCTGACGGCAACCATCTGTCTTTCACATGGTGGATTCAAAACGACGCAGGTCACAGCCCTGTCGGCTTGACCATCCAGCAGCAAGGAAGTACGGCATGCGTCTCAATTCCACATCAAGCCGAGAATGGAGAAATACACGTGGTATGCGAGGTGATGGACGACGGCGATATTCCATTATGCAGTTACCGACGCATCATCATCGCTTGTATGTCAGGAGAATAAAACAAAACGTATTACCATACTTTGGCTCACCGAAGACACCAATGCTTTGGAAAAATCGAAATAATTCGGCTTTTCACTCGTTGAAACGCGCCTTTTGGCTTTTTTCCTGTATTTTTGCACTCTCTTTTACTTTATTATCATGGAGCAATTTGAAAACCAACTACAGAATGACCTGCATCTGTTCCTTGTCAGCATGAAGGAAGTGGATGAACGGCTACCCGAATGCCCTGACGTGGAGGATAAATGGGAAGAGATAGCCAAAGCATACATCCCCGATGGTATCAGAGAGTTCAACGACTTCCCTTCCGCCAGCCTCGGATGGATGATGTATATCGGCATGGCCGTCGCAAAATTCTGGGATACGGAGTGGGAAATCTACTCGAAATTAGAGAATCTATATGCCTTCATGCGTGACAAGCGTGGTTACGACAACATGGATGAGTATATCCGCGAGGAAGTGCTGCTGCTGAGCGGCGTGGACTACACCTTACTCGAGAAAACTGTCGGCGAATGCGCCTCCCGTGTTTACAACGCCCTGCGCCATCAGAACATCGAACCAGGAACAAAGGATGCCTTCAACGCATACGTCACCTGCCTGCACCAACTCTACCTGATGGGAGCCGCCATGCAGTTAAGACGGATGGGTTACCGTATGACCAAGATGAACTGAGAGATGGGCAAGTCCTACGAGCAACTTCTTCGCCAATGCGCCATTGCATGGAACAAGTAAAATACGGAAAGCAAGTGATGTTTTTGAGGCATAAAAAGAAATAATTCGCCCAAATCATAGATAATTGTGGATTTTTGTCTAATTTTGCACTCAAAAATTAAAGAACTAATTTGATAGAGAAACATCTTGTATTGGAAGACATCGACCCCGTGTCGTTTTACGGTGTCGGCAACGTCCACCTTCAGATGGTGAAGTCGTTGTTCCCCAAGTTGCGCATTGTTGCGAGAGGCAATGTGCTAAAAGTGCTTGGCGACGACGATGAGATAGAGCGTTTCGAAGACATTGTTGAGACCATGCGCAAGCATGTGGAGCATTACAACACCATCAACGAAGAAGACATTCTCGACATCGTGAAGGGTCGGAAGACCAAAGCCGAGAGTATCAAGGACGTGATAGTCTATAGCATCTCTGGTCGCCCCATAAAGGGTCGCAGTGCCAACCAGCAGAAACTCATTGACGAATACGAGCATTGCGACATGGTGTTTGCCGAAGGCCCTGCCGGCACAGGCAAGACCTACCTTAGCATCGCCCTTGCCGTGAAAGCCCTGAAAGAGAAGACCGCCAAGAAGATTATCTTGAGCCGCCCAGCCGTAGAAGCCGGAGAGAAGTTAGGGTTTCTCCCAGGTGACATGAAGGACAAGATCGACCCCTATTTGCAACCCCTCTATGATGCCTTGGAGGACATGATTCCCCCCACGAAGTTGCAAGAAATGATGGAGAAGCGCATCATTCAGATAGCCCCACTCGCCTTTATGCGCGGTCGAACACTGAGCGACGCTGTGGTGATACTCGACGAAGCCCAAAACACGACCACCGCCCAAATACGAATGTTCCTCACCCGCATGGGTTGGAACACCAAGATGATTATCACAGGCGACCTCACCCAAATCGACCTTCCTCGAGGTCAGCGCAGCGGTCTGAGCGAAGCCTTGGAGGTGTTGGGCGACATCGAGGGCATCGGTTTTGTTCGCATGGAGAAGAAAGACATTGTCAGGCACAAACTCGTCACGCGGATTGTCAACGCCTACGAACAAGTGGACCGTTCACACGCCACCTCCCCCTATTCCACCGCAAGTACAGACAAAAACGACAATAAAAGATGAAATCATTAACAAAGACAGCATTTGAATTTGCAGGACAGACAAGTGTTTATCATGGCAAGGTACGCGACGTTTACACCATCGACGACAACTTGATGGTGATGGTTGCCACCGACCGCATCTCCGCCTTTGACGTGATATTGCCTAAGGGCATTCCCTACAAAGGCCAGGTACTCAACCAGATAGCCGCTAAGTTTCTCGATGCCACCAGTGACATCTGTCCCAATTGGAAGTTGGCCACCCCCGACCCGATGGTGACGGTTGGTCTGAAATGCGAAGGATTCCGAGTGGAAATGATCATCCGTTCCATCCTTACGGGTTCGGCATGGCGAGCCTACAAAGAAGGCTGCCGCGAACTGTGTGGAGTAAAATTACCAGATGGCATGGTGGAGAACCAACGCTTCCCTGAGCCTATCATCACCCCAACCACCAAGGCAGACGAAGGTCACGACATGAACATCTCTCGCGAAGAAATCATCGCCCAGGGAATAGTCTCAGCCGACGACTATGCCGTGATGGAAGGCTACACCCGCAAACTCTTTGAGCGTGGCCAGGAAATTGCCGCCCGTCATGGGCTTATTCTCGTCGATACGAAATACGAGTTTGGCAAGCGTGACGGCAAGGTGTATCTCATCGACGAGATTCACACCCCCGACAGCAGCCGCTATTTCTATGCCGACGGCTATGAGGAGAAGTTGGCTGCAGGAGAGCCTCAGCGGCAGTTGTCGAAAGAATTTGTGCGCCAATGGTTGATTGAGCATGGATTCATGAATGAGCCCGGCCAGAAAATGCCAGAAATAACCGATGCCTACGCAGAGAGTGTGAGTGAGCGTTATATTGAACTATACGAACACATCACCGGCGAGCCCTTCGTCAAAAGCGATATCGACGGCGACCTCGCCACCCGCATAGAACAAAACGTGAACGACTATCTCGCCACGCTGAAATAAGAAAAGATGTACGAGCAGGAGAAGATCAAGCCATATAGTGACACCGGCACCGACAAAGGCGAGCAAGTGGAACAGATGTTCGAAGCCATCGCCGACCGCTACGACACCCTCAATCACTGGATGTCGTTCAGCATCGACCGCTATTGGCGCAAGCAAGCCATCAACCAGTTGGCCCCCCATTCTCCCCGTACCATCCTTGACATCGCAACAGGCACCGGCGACTTTGCCATCCAGACCGCCAAACAGTTACGTCCCACGCGACTGATAGGCGCCGACATCTCCGAGGGGATGATGAAGATTGGCCGAGAGAAGGTGGACCGCGAGCATCTTTCCGACATTATCACCTTCGAGAAGGAAGACTGTCTCTCGCTCTCCTTTGCCAACGAGAGTTTCGACGCTGTGACAGCCGCCTTCGGCATCCGCAACTTTGCCGACCTGGACAAAGGACTTCGAGAAATGTGCCGTGTGCTTCGCAAAGGCGGCCATCTGAGCATCGTGGAGTTGACCCACCCTACCCATTTCCCCATGAAGCAACTCTTCAAACTCTACTCCCACACCATCCTGCCCACCTACGGGCGCTTGGTATCCAAAGACAAGCGGGCCTATAGTTACCTAACAGCCACCATCGAGGCTTTTCCGCAGGGAGAAGAGATGATGGGCATCCTCCAGAAAGCCGGTTTCAGCGACACCAGTTTTCGACGGATGACCTTCGGTATCTGCACCATGTATCTTGCCACCAAATGACCAATACATGCCCTTCGAACAATAACGACAGCAACGCAACCAACAAATCAGGATAGATATGGACACATATGGATTGATAGGCTACCCACTGAGCCACTCGTTCTCGATTGGATATTTCAACGAGAAATTTCAAAACGAAGGCATCGATGCCGAATACGTGAATTTCGAGATTCCCCAGATAGAGATGTTGCCCGAGATCATCGCCTCCAATCCCCATCTGGTGGGTCTGAACGTCACCATTCCCTATAAAGAGAAGGTAATGGGCTATCTCGACTATGTCAGTCCCGAAGCCCGTGCCATAGGTGCTGTCAATGTAATCAGCGTCATCCACAAGGGCCGCGAAACCATCCTCAAAGGCTACAATAGCGACGTGATTGGCTTTACCCAAAGCATCAAGCCCATGCTTGAGCCTTTCCACAAAAAAGCGTTGATATTAGGCACTGGCGGAGCGTCCAAAGCCATTAACTACAGTCTTCGTTCCTTGGGATTGGAGACCGTGTTTGTCAGCCGTTACGAGCGTCCCGGCACCATCTCCTACGACAAGATAACCGGGGAGGACGTCCAAGAATACAATGTCATCGTCAACTGCACCCCCTGTGGCATGTACCCCCACACCAACGAATGCCCGAATCTACCCTACGAAGCCATGGACAGCCACAACCTGCTCTATGACTTGGTGTACAACCCCAATGAAACCATGTTCATGCACAAAGGTGCCCAACATGGAGCCACCGTAGTGAACGGCTTGGAGATGCTTCTCCTGCAAGCCTTTGCCAGTTGGGAATTTTGGCACAACCGTTAACCCTTTATCCGAAGACATAGAAAGCCATGTCAGAAAAGAGCAACAACCGTTATATGCTGCGTGGAGTGTCAGCAGCCAAAGAAGACGTTCACAACGCCATCAAAAACATTGACAAAGGACTTTATCCACAAGCCTTCTGCAAGATTATCCCCGATATTTTGGGAGGTGACCCCGACTATTGCAACATCATGCACGCCGACGGTGCAGGCACCAAGTCGTCGTTGGCCTACATGTATTGGAAAGAGACAGGCGATCTCAGTGTATGGAAGGGAATCGCCCAAGACGCCATCGTGATGAACACAGACGACCTCCTTTGCGTTGGAGCCGTCGATAACATCCTCGTTTCGAGCACCATCGGCCGTAACAAACAACTCATTCCTGGCGAAGTCATCTCCACCATCATCAACGGCACCGACGAACTGCTATCCGAACTGCGTGAGATAGGCATCGGCATCTACCCCACAGGTGGCGAAACCGCCGATGTCGGCGACTTGGTGCGCACCATCATTGTCGATTCCACAGTCACCTGCCGCATGCGCCGAAGCGATGTCATCGACAATGCCAACATCCGCCCTGGAGATGTCATTGTCGGCCTATCGTCCACAGGCCAAGCCACCTACGAACATTCCTACAACGGCGGCATGGGCAGCAATGGACTCACCTCCGCCCGCCACGACGTGTTTGACAAATACTTGGCAGCCCTTTTCCCAGAGAGTTACGACCATGCGATGCCCGAAGAATTGGTCTATAGCGGCAAATACAAATTGACCGACCCCGTCGAAGGCACTCCTGTCGATGCCGGACGGCTCGTGCTCTCCCCCACCCGCACCTACGCCCCCATTATCAAGAAGATACTCGACACCCTCCGCAGCGAAATCCATGGCATGGTGCACTGCACCGGTGGTGCCCAAACCAAAGTACTCCACTTCGTTGGCGACAACTGCCATGTGGTGAAGGACCATCTTTTCGATGTTCCTCCACTTTTCCGCGCTATCCACGACTGTTCGGGCACCGACTGGAAGGAAATGTATCAGGTCTTCAACATGGGGCACCGCATGGAAATTTACGTCAGTCCCGAGACCGCACCTCAAATAATTGCCATCAGCCAAGGCTTTGGTGTCGATGCGCAAGTTGTGGGCCATATTGAGGAAGGCAAGAAGAGCCTCACCATTCGGTCAGAATTCGGGGAATTCAACTATTAATTTTTAACCGTTACCAGAGTGCGAGCAAAAAGTTACATCATCCTCCTTGCAACAGCAGCATTGACATTCGCCTCTTGCTCAGAATTAGCCAGCCAATTATTGGTCGAGGACCCTCTCAACAGCGCCCTCAATCACCCGCAAAAATATCCATCCGCCAATACAAAGGCTCTGGAAAAGCAACAGCAAGCCCGCATCAAGGAAGGGAAATGCCCTACTTGCAACGGAATGGGGAAAAGTCCTGACGGCAAATACACCTGTGTCACCTGCAATGGCACGGGCAAATACCAACAACAACCAGAAAACGAAAAGAAACAATAATGGCAGAATCAAACAACAGCATCTTAGAGAAACTCGACGGTTTGGAAGCCCGTTTTGAGGAGATCGCCACCCTTATCACCGACCCATCGGTCATTGCCGACCAGCAACGCTTCGTAAAACTCACTAAGGAATACAAGGACCTTAGCGACATCATGGATGCGCGCAAACGTTACATCGCCTGCTTGACCACCATTAAAGAAGCGAAAGACATCATCGCCAACGAGAGCGACGCCGACCTGCGCGAGATGGCACGTGAGGAGTTGGCTCTCAACGAAGAGTTGCAACCGAAACTTGAAGAAGAAATAAAGATAGCCCTCATCCCCAAGGACCCCGAAGACGCCAAGAACGTCCAGATGGAAATCCGTGCCGGTACGGGCGGCGACGAAGCCTGTCTCTTCGCAGGCGACCTTTTCCAAATGTACAAGAAATTCTGCGACTCAAAGGGTTGGCAACTATCGATTACCAGTGTGAGCGAAGGAGCCGTCGGCGGATATAAGGAGATAGACTTCGCCGTTAGCGGCACAGATGTCTATGGCACGCTGAAATACGAATCCGGCGTTCACCGTGTGCAGCGCGTACCCGCCACGGAGACCCAAGGCCGTATGCACACCTCCGCCGCCACCGTTGCCGTCCTTCCCGAGGCCGACAAATTTGAGGTAAACATCAACGAAGGCGAAATCAAGTGGGACACTTTCCGATCGAGCGGTGCCGGTGGACAGAACGTGAACAAGGTGGAGTCGGGCGTTCGCCTGCGCTACATGTGGAAGAACCCCAACACCGGTGAGACAGAAGAAATATTAATCGAGTGTACAGAAACACGCGACCAGCCCAAGAACAAAGAGCGTGCCCTCTCGCGCCTCTACACTTTCATCTACGATAAGGAACATCAAAAATACATGGACGACATCGCCTCTCGCCGCAAGAGCCTTGTATCAACAGGTGACCGTTCAGCCAAAATCCGCACTTATAACTTTCCCCAAGGACGTGTCACCGACCATCGCATCGGCTACACCACCCACGACCTGCAAGGTTTCCTCGGCGGCAACATCCAAGACATGATTGACGCCCTGACGGTGGCCGAAAATGCAGAGCGAATGAAGGAAAATGAATTATAACCCATCCACCGACAAAAACTCCCATCATCATGAACAGACAAAAACTTGTCGAACAAATATGCACCAAGCGTACCTTCCTTTGCGTCGGCCTCGACACCGACATCAAAAAGATTCCCCAACACCTGTTGAATGAAGAATCCCCCATCTTCGCGTTCAACAAAGCCATCATCGATGCTACCGCCCCCTACTGCGTAGCCTACAAGCCCAATCTTGCCTTCTACGAAAGTCTGGGAGTGAATGGCATCGCCGCCTTTGAGCACACGGTACGCTACCTGCGCAAATACTACCCCCATCATTTTGTCATAGCCGATGCCAAACGTGGCGACATTGGCAACACCTCCTCCCTGTATGCCCGCACTTTTTTCGAGGAGTATGACATTGACGCACTGACCGTTGCCCCCTACATGGGCGAGGACAGTGTCTCCCCCTTCCTCGAATACGACGACAAGTGGGTGATTTTGTTGGCTCTGACCAGCAACCGAGGCTCTGCTGACTTCCAGTTGATGGAAGACGCCCACGGCGAACACCTTTTTGAACGTGTGCTGAAGAAATCGCAGCAATGGGCAGGTCCTGACAAAATGATGTATGTGGTGGGAGCCACCCAAGGAGCCAAGTTCCAGGAAATCCGCCTCCTCGCCCCTAACCATTTCCTGTTGGTGCCCGGTGTTGGGGCACAAGGAGGAAGCCTTCAAGAAGTTTGTCGCTACGGCATGATTGCAGACTGCGGACTGTTGGTGAACTCCTCCCGCGGCATCATCTATGCCAGCAACGGCACCGACTTTGCTGAAGCAGCCGCCAAGAGCGCTCAGGCATTGCAGGCAGAAATGGCTATTGAACTCGACAAGGCCCACATCCAATAACATGTCGGAAGGAAAAATTATCAACGACCCCGTATTCGGTTTCATCAAGGTGCCCCGCGGCACCTTGATGGATATCGTTGACCACCCCTTGATGCAGCGATTGCGCCAAATCAAGCAAGTCGGCCTTGCCTCCATCGTCTATCCAGGAGCGCAACATACCCGTTTCCAACACTCGCTTGGCGCCTATTTCCTCATGAGCGAGGCAGTGCTGTCGCTGACCCAAAAAGGGATTTTCATCTTCGATAGCGAAGCCGAGGCCGTGATGGCCGCCATCCTTCTGCACGACATCGGCCATGGCCCCTACTCCCACGTACTGGAGCACACCTTGATTGACGGAGTGTCGCACGAGGACATTTCGCTTATGATGATGGAGAAAATCAACAAAGAGATGAACGGTCGTCTGAATCTCGCCTTGAGTATTTTTAAGAACGAATACCCAAAGCGTTTTCTCCACCAACTCATCAGCAGCCAACTCGACATGGACCGCCTCGACTACCTCCGTCGCGACAGTTTTTTCACAGGCGTTACCGAAGGCAACATCGGCAGTGCGCGTATCATCAAGATGCTCAACGTGGTGGACGACCAACTGGTGGTGGAGGCAAAAGGAATCTATTCCATCGAAAACTACCTCACCTCACGCCGACTGATGTATTGGCAGGTGTATCTACACAAAACCACTGTCGCCACAGAAAAGATGCTTGTCAATCTATTGCTACGCGCCAAGCACCTCATGCAATCGGGCTGCGACTTGTTTGCCCCCCCTCCCTTGAAATATTTCCTCACCCACCATGTCGATGCCGACTATTTCAACACCCATCCCGAAGCCCTGGAATGGTACGGTCAGTTGGACGACACCGACATTCAAAGTTCGATTAAGGAATGGGCCAAAAGCGACGACAAGGTTTTGTCGCTGCTTGCCAACAACGTTGTTCGCCGCCGCCCCTTCAAAGTTGAAATCCACGACACCCCCATTCCCCCTGAGCGCATCGAGGAGATAGAGTCGCAACTGACCTCCCTCACGGGTGTCCATCCCGACGAAGTGAAATACCTCTATCAAGTGAGTGCCATCTCTAAGGACATGTACGACGTCAACGACGACCACATCACCATTCTCTACAAGGACGGCACGATGAAAGACATCGTCGAAGCATCCGAAATTCTCAATGTTTCTCTCCTTTCAAAAAAAGTGCGCAAATACTACCTTTGCTATCATCGTATGTAGGCGCCAACCATCCTTAAAACATCAAGAAGGATGTAAAGATGTTATAAAAATAAGGAGAAAAACACGAGTAAATCTCATTAAAAACCATATCTTATTGGTAAATCAAAATAAATTGTGTATATTTGCAAAGTTTAAGCAAAACACAAGGATATGGAATTTAGTGCAAAACAAATCGCAGAATTGGTGGGTGGCACGGTAGAAGGCAACGCCGAAGCCAAAATCAACACTTTCTGCAAGATAGAGGAAGGGCGCGAAGGAGCCATCTCATTCCTTTCGAATCCCAAATATACACATTATTTGTATGATACGAAATCCAGTGTCGTGTTGGTCAACGCCGACTTGAAATTGGAGCGCCCCGTCACCGCCACCCTCATTCGTGTGGCAAACGCATACGAGAGCGTGGCCAAGTTGCTGCAGTTGTATGAGTCGATGAAGCCCAAGAAGAGCGGCCTCGACCCCTTGGCATTCATTTCCCCCACCGCCAAGTTAGGCGCCGGCTGTTACGTTGGAGCATTCGCCTACATCGGCGAGGGCGTAGAAATAGGTGAAGGATGCCAGATTTACCCCAATGTCTATATCGGTGACGGTGTAAAGTTGGGTACAGGCTGTATTCTCTACCCCAATGCCTGCATCTATCATGGTTGCCGCATCGGCAATCACGTCATCATGCACTCCGGCAGCGTGGTAGGAGCCGACGGATTCGGCTTTGCTCCCAGTGCAGAAGGCTATGACAAGATACCTCAGATTGGCATTGTAACGATAGAGGATAATGTGGAAATCGGTGCCAACACCTGTATCGACCGTTCGACCATGGGTAGCACCTATGTTCGCAAAGGCGTGAAACTTGACAATCTTGTGCAGATTGCCCACAACACCGACATCGGAGCCAATACCGTCATGTCGTCGCAGGTGGGCGTGGCTGGAAGTACAAAAGTTGGCGAATGGTGCATGTTTGGCGGTCAAGTGGGCATTAGTGGCCATATCACCATTGGCGACAAGGTGTTCCTTGGTGCTCAGTCAGGTGTGCCCAGCAGTGTGGAAAGCAACCAAAAACTCATCGGCACCCCTCCCCAAAACCAAGTGTCCTTCTTCAAGCAAGTGGCCTTGATGCGCCGCCTGCCAGAGATGCAGAAGACCATTTTGCAATTACAAAAAGAAATAGAAGAATTGAAGAAAACCATTAACACCAATGAATAAACAAAAGACGCTAAAGGGCAGTTTTTCCCTGTTTGGAAAAGGCCTCCATACCGGCCTTAACTTGACCGTGACCTTCAATCCCGCTCCAGAGAACCACGGCATCAAGATACAACGCATCGACCTTGACGGCCAACCCATTATCGACGCTGTTGCAGAACGCGTCACCGACACCCAACGTGGCACGGTGCTCACCCAAAATGCCGTTCGCGTCTCGACCGTGGAGCACGCCCTTGCCGCCCTCTACGCGCTTGGGATTGACAACTGCCTTATTCATGTCAATGGTCCTGAGTTTCCCATTCTCGACGGTAGTGCCGCCATTTTTGTCGACCGCATCATGCAAGTAGGCATGGTGGAGCAGAACGCCCCCAAAGACTACTATATCATCCGCCACAAGATAGAGGTGAAAGACGAGCAAAGCGGTTCGTGCATCACCATCCTCCCCGACGAGAATTTCAGCATCACGGTGATGTGCTCCTTTGAATCGAAATTCATCAACAGCCAATTTGCCTCTCTCGACGACATGAGTCATTTCGCCGAGGAAGTGGCTCCCGCCCGCACTTTTGTCTTCGTGCGCGACATAGAGCCCCTCCTCAATGCCAACCTCATCAAAGGAGGCGACATGGAGAACGCCATCGTCATCTACGAGAAACAGATTCCCCAAGAACAACTCGACAAATTGGCCGACTTGTTGGGTGTTCCTCACATGGATGCCACCAAGATGGGGTACATCCAGCCCAAACCCCTTAGTTGGGAAAACGAGTGCACTCGCCACAAATTGCTCGACATTGTTGGCGACATGGCATTAATCGGCAAGCCCATCAAGGGCCGTATCATTGCCACCCGCCCCGGTCACACCATCAACAACAAGTTTGCCCGCTTGATGCGCCGTGAGATACGCAAGCATGAAGTGCAGGCCCCCATCTACAATCCCAACGAAACGCCTGTGATGGACAACAACCGCATCCGCGAGTTGCTTCCCCACCGCTATCCCATGCAATTGGTGGACAAGGTGATAGAATTGGGAGCCAGTTACATCGTAGGCGTGAAAAACGTCACCTCCAACGAACCATTTTTCCAAGGCCATTTCCCCCAAGAGCCCGTCATGCCTGGCGTGTTGATGGTGGAAGCCATGGCTCAATGTGGTGGTCTGCTGGTGCTCAACACTCTTGAAGAGCCCGAGCGCTGGTCAACCTATTTCATGAAAATTGACGACGTGAAATTCCGTCAGAAAATAGTCCCCGGCGACACCCTTCTTTTTAGGGTAGAACTGCTTCAGCCTGTCCGCCACGGCGTGAGTTCCATGAAGGGCTACATGTTTGTCGGCGACCATGTGGTGGCAGAAGCCACCTTCACCGCCCAAATTGTGAAAAACAAATAACTGGGCACCCCGAGACAACGATAACAATCACCCATCACGAAATCCCATCGATTATGAACCAGATCAGTGAAATGGCTTATGTCCACCCCGAAGCACAACTGGGCGACAACAACATCATCGGCCCCTTCTGCTATATTGACCGCAACACGGTGATTGGCGACAACAATGTGTTTCAGAACAGCGTGACCGTCAACTACGGAGCGCGCATTGGCAACAACAATGAATTTTTCGCCGGAGGAAGCATCTCCGCCAAGCCCCAGGATTTGAAATTCCGTGGCGAGGACACCATATGTGAGATTGGCGACAATAACAGTTTCCGTGAAAACGTCAACATCTCTCGAGGCACCGCCTCAAAGGGCACTACCCGTATCGGCAGCCACAACCTTCTGATGGAAAACGTACACGTAGCCCATGACTGCGAATTGGGCAACAACATCATCATTGGCAACTCCACAAAATTTGCCGGCGAAGTGATTGTTGACGACAACGCCATCATCAGTGCCGCCGTCCTCTGCCATCAATTCTGCCGCATCGGCGGTTATGTCATGATTCAGGGAGGGTGCCGATTCAGCATGGACGTGCCCCCCTACATTATTGCCGGCAAGGAGCCCACACATTATTGCGGTGTCAACCTCATTGGCCTGCGCCGCAGGGGATTCACCCCAGAAGCCATCACGCAAATCCACGACACTTACAGGCTGCTCTACTCCAAAGCCACCTTGGCAGAAGGCATCGCCGCCGTGCGAGAGCAAATGCCCCCAACGAAGGAAGTGGACTACATCGTTAGTTTTGCAGAGAGTTCCAAGCGCGGCATCTTGAGATAAAGACAGCCAATTCCCGACATGGAAACGCTCTTTGTAGTCACGGGTCCCACGGCAGTCGGAAAGACAGCCATCACCCTTCATATCGCCGAGCGGTTAGGAGTGCCGATTATCAATGCCGACTCCCGCCAAATCTATGCCGACATCCCTATTGGCACTGCTGCTCCCACAGCCGCCCAGCAGTCGAAGGTGAAGCACTATTTTGTCGGCATCCTTAGGCTCACAGACTACTATAGTGCCTCCATGTATGAACAGCAGGTGATGTCGCTTCTGCAGCCTGGCGGAGAATTGTCATCATCGCCCGTCGCCCTTTTGTCAGGTGGGAGCATGATGTACATTGACGCTGTCTGCGACGGTATCGACGACATCCCCACCATCGACGACGACACCCGGAAATTGCTCCGCCACCGTTTGGAAGAAGAAGGATTGGAGCGATTGGTTGAAGAGTTGCGCATCGTTGACCCCGACTATTACGGCATTGTTGACCGCAAGAACACCCGCAGGGTGGTACACGCCCTCGAGATTTGCTACATGACAGGAAAACCATACACCTCGTTTCGTGTGCGGCAACAGAAGCCAAGAAGTTTTAAGATAGTGAAAATCGGTCTGACACGCGACCGTAACGAACTATACGACCGCATCAACCGCAGAGTGTTGGAGATGATAGACCAAGGACTTGAAGCCGAAGCCCGTCGGGTGTATCCTTACAAAGGAGAGAACTCGCTCAATACAGTAGGCTATCGTGAGATGTTCGACTACATTGAAGGCAAATGCACGCTTGACGAAGCCATCGAGCGCATCCAAGGAGCCACCAGGCGCTATTGCAGGAAACAACTCACTTGGCTAAAGCGCGACACCTCAATCACCTGGTTCCATCCCGACGACGAGAAGGCCATCCTTTCTTTCATCGCCCAACATTTACCCTCAGCGACATGAGACCGCTAACGCGACGTACCCAATAGACACCAACAACAGAAAGACCAAAGAATATGAAGAGAATCCTCAGATGGTGCTGGCGAATCCCCAAGAGTCTCCTCTCTTGGTATGTCGGCTTGTTCAAAGGCCGCCGTTGGTATATTAAGATTTTGTCCGGATTCCTCTCTTTCGTGGTTTTCATGATTGTCTATCTCGGCATGGTCGATATCAATTTCCTCGGTTTATTCGGAAAATCCCCAGGGTTTTATGAAATCCTTCACCCCCCTTCAAGTGTGGCCTCCGAAGTTTATAGTGCCGATGGAAAATTGATTGGCAAATTCTACAATGAGAACCGCAGTCCGGTAAAATATGAAGATGTGGCCCCCATTTTTTGGAAAGCCCTCATCGATACGGAAGACGAGCGATTCTACCAACACCACGGCGTTGATTTCCGTGGCATCCTCGGTGCCATGAAAGACGCCATTGTCCACCAAGAAGCCCGAGGAGCCTCCACCCTCACCCAACAGTTGGCGAAGAACATGTTTCGCATGCGCACCCAAAATACGAGTGGATTGCTGAGCAACATTCCCGGCCTACGGATTATCATCATCAAGAGCAAGGAATGGATTATCGCCACTAAAATCGAAATGGTGTACAGCAAGGAAGACATCCTTACGATGTATGCCAACACGGTGGATTTCGGCAGCAATTGTTTTGGCATCAAGACCGCCAGCCGTACCTATTTCAATACCACTCCAAGCGAACTGACCACCGACCAGTCCGCCGTACTCGTGGGCATCCTCAAGGCCACCTCTTACTACAATCCCATCATCAACCCAGACAACAGTACATCGCGCAGGAACGTAGTGATGGCGCTGATGATGCGCCATGGTCATCTCACAGAGAACGAGTACAGGCAACTTGCCGCCACCCCCACCCCCCTTCAACTGTCGTTGGAATCCAATGAAAAGAGCCATACCGCCTACTTCAAGGATGCCGTAGAAGCCAGTCTTGCCGATTGGTGCCACTCCACTGGCTATGACCTTTACACCTCTGGACTTAAAATCTTCACCACCCTCGACACACGTCTGCAGAAATACGCCGAGGACGCCGTGAAGATGCACATGAAAACCATCCAATCAGAATTTCGTTCCGACTGGGGAGGTGCCGCCCCTTGGCGTGACGAAGACGGAAACGTCATCCCCCAGTTCGTGGAAAGCATCGCCCAGAAACTACCTGTTTACAAAGAGTTGCAGAAGCGGTTTGAAGGCCAGCCCGACTCCATCGACTACTACTTGAATTTGCCCCACAAAGTGAAACTCTTCGACTATACACGAGGCAATTACGAGGCCGAGATGAGTACACTCGACTCCATTCGGACGATGGTAAGTTTCATGCATGCTGGTTTTGTAGCCATGGAGCCCCAAACCGGCGCCGTGCTTGCCTGGGTGGGCGACGTGGACTACAACACCTGGCAATACGACAAAGTGACGGCCATGCGCCAGCCTGGTTCCACCTTCAAGGCCTTCATCTATACCGAAGCAATGAACCAAGGCCTTGTGCCTTGCGACAAGCGACGCGACGAGCCCGTGAAAGTTCCTATCTATGACGAAAAGACCCACACCGAAGAACCCTGGAACCCCAACAATGCCAGCAAGAGTTTTTCCGGTGACTCCATGCTATTAAAGCGTGCCTTCGCCAAGAGTACCAATTCGATAGCCGTAAGACTCGGCATAGAGATGGGCGTGAAAAATGTCATCAAGACAGCCCACGACATGGGTATCAAGAGTGAACTCGACCCTCACCCCACCACCCTCCTTGGTTCCTCCGATGTCAACCTTCTCGAACTTGTCAACGCATACGGCACCATTGCCAATGATGGTATTCGCCATGAGCCTGTACTGGTGACACGCATACTCGACGGAGAGGGCAACCTCATCTTCGAAGGTCCCACCGACAAGCCACGCGCCCTGCCCTACAAGAGTGCCTTCTTCATGCAACAAATGTTGATGAACGGCGTGCAGGAGGGCACCTCACGCAGCCTCTCCTCCTATGTAGGCTATTGGTCGAAGACCGACGTAGGCGGAAAAACCGGCACCTCCAACAACATGTCCGACGGTTGGTTTGTTGGCATCACCCCCAAACTTGTCTGCGGTGCATGGGTAGGCGGAGAATACCGTCAGATTCACTTCCGAAGCGGACGGTTGGGACAAGGAGCCCACACAGCACTGCCCATCTGCGGAAAATTCCTACAGTCGGTCATCATGGACCCCAATTACGCCATCTATCGTTGTCGATTCGTCATGCCCCCTGGTGAGGATGTGAACATCGACCTTTTCACCTGCACCCCCAAAGCAACCCATAGGCGTCAAAGCAATGCCAACGACTCCACATTGGTGGAAGACGAAGGTACTGCTTACGATATCGATGGCAATCCCCTGCCATCCAATCCCCCCCAAGATCAAGATGAAGGCGACCTTTATCTACCAGAGAAGCCTGTAGAATTCATCATTGAAGAATAATCCATCCTTGTCATCGACCACCACCATAGACAGCACCAACGAAGAGATGCAAAAAGTGCTCCAACTTGTGGAATACACCAATAGCAGCCTCTTTCTGACGGGCAAGGCCGGAACAGGTAAATCCACCCTGCTCCGCTACATTTGTTCACATGTCAAGAAAAAGCACGTGGTACTCGCCCCCACAGGCATAGCCGCCATCAACGTCGGTGGCAGCACCCTTCACAGTTTCTTCAAGTTGCCTTTTCATCCATTATTGCCCAACGACACCCGTTTCTCCGAACGCAACATACGCGAAACGTTAAAATACACTGGCGAAAAGCGGAAAATCATCCGTGAGGTAGAATTGATCATCATCGACGAAATCAGCATGGTGAGAGCCGACATCATCGACTTCATCGACAAGGTGCTCCGAATATACACCCGCAACCGTTATGAGGCTTTTGGCGGAAAGCAGATGCTTTTCGTGGGTGACATTTTCCAATTAGAACCCGTCATCAAGGAAGACGAGCGCCAAATGCTCCGTCCCTGGTATCCTTCGCTATTTTTCTTTGATGCGCTGATATTCAGGAACTTTCCCCTCGTTAGTATTGAACTGCGAAAAGTCTATCGTCAGAATGACGACCAATTTATCACCATCCTCGACCACATCCGCACCAACTACGTCCATAGAGACGAATTGTCCCTGCTCAACCAACGCGTCGGCCAACCCATGACAAATGATGGCGAATTAGCCATAACGTTGTCTTCACGTCGCGACACTGTCGATTTTATCAACGAACGCCAACTTCGAGACCTTCCCGGCGACGTGGTCACCCTCAAGGGTAGCATCGATGGTGAATTTCCTGTCAACAGCCTCCCCACCTCCATCGACCTTGAACTAAAAGTAGGAGCACAAGTGATTTTTGTGAAAAACGACATGGAGCGCCGCTGGGTAAACGGCACGTTGGGCATGGTCACCATGATTGACGTTGGCGAAGATGGAACAGAAATCCTCACCGTTCGCACCGACAGCGGTGTGGAATATGAAGTGACGCGTGAAGTTTGGAGCAACATGCGTTATACCTTCAACGAGAAAGAGGAAAAAATTGAAGAAGAAGAAATCGGGCGTTTCATCCAGTTTCCCCTTCGCCTGGCTTGGGCCATCACCATACACAAGAGTCAAGGTTTGACTTTCAAACATGTGAACATCGACCTTACGGGTGGCGCATTCGCTGGCGGTCAAACCTACGTTGCCCTATCAAGATGCGAGTCGCTTGAAGGCATCAGCCTTAAGGAGCCGATTCGCAACACCGACATCTTCGTGCGCCCGGAGGTTGTGAGATTCTCCCGCAATTACAACAACCAACAACTCATCAACACAGTGCTTGAAAGTTCGATGGCCGACAAGGAATACCACGATGCCGTAGCAGCACTCGACGCCGGTGACGCTGAAGGCTTTCTCGTCAATTTCTTCAAGGCCATCCACCATCGTTACGACATCGAAAAGCCCATTGCCCGCCGCTATATCCGTCGCAAACTCCACCAATTACTGCAGTTGCGTGAAGAAAACCGGCGTCTGTTGGAAGAGCGAGAAAAGCAAGAAGCCTTCCTTCAACGCCTTGCCGCCGAGTACACCCTCATGGGAAAGGAATGCGAGCGCGAAGGCATGGCCGATGCAGCCATCGCCAACTACCAAAAGGCCATAGAACTCTATCCAGAAGCCAAGGAGCCACAGCGGCGGATAAAGAAACTAAAAAAGAACAAGAATAAGAACTGAAAAGACATGGAAATCAAGACATCAGAATTCACGTTAAGCAGTCCCACCCTCGAAGGATGCCCCAAAGACTTCAAACCCGAGTATGCCTTCATCGGTCGTTCGAATGTAGGCAAATCAAGCCTCATCAATATGCTCTGCAACCACAAAGGCCTTGCCAAGACCTCTTCGACGCCGGGAAAGACCCTGCTCATCAACCATTTTATTATAAATAAGGAGTGGTATCTTGTCGATCTCCCCGGATATGGCTTTGCCAAGCGCTCCAAAAGCACACAACAGAAAATCCAACAGATGATTTCTTCCTACCTGCTGATGCGTCAACAACTTGCGAATGTCTTTGTACTCATCGACATCCGTCACAGTGCTCAGAAAATAGACCTTGAATTCATCAATTGGCTCGGTCAAAGCAACATCCCGTTTTCCATTGTCTTCACCAAGGCAGACAAACTCTCTCATGCCAAAGCCATGGAGAATGTAAAACAATATATGGAAACCTTGAGCGAGAGTTGGGAAGAATTGCCTCCCTATTTCGTCACCAGCAGCGAGAAAAAATTAGGGCGCGACGAACTGCTTGCGTATATTGAAAACATCAACAAGGACATAGCCAACCAATAATCCCCTCCCCATGAATGCCTATCTCGACGTACAAGGACTCACCAAGAGTTACGGTGCGCTCTTGCTATTTGAAAACATCTCATTTTCCATCAGCGAAGGCCAGCGTGTAGGCCTTGTCGCCAAAAACGGAACAGGCAAATCCACTCTCCTCTCCATTCTATCAGGGAAAGAAGGATGCGACAGCGGCGAGATAATTTACAGACGCGACCTCAAGGTAGGCTTTCTCGAGCAGTCGCCCACTTTTGACCCCTCTGAATCGGTGCTCGACGCCTGTTTCAACCATCAAGGCGACGAAGAGAAGGTATTGCGAGCCAAGCAAGTGCTCACCCAACTGAAAATACGAGACCTCACCCAACCTATGGGGCAGTTAAGCGGTGGACAGCAAAAACGTGTAGCCTTGGCCAATGTACTTCTGACCGAACCCGACCTACTGATACTCGACGAGCCCACCAACCATCTTGACCTCGACATGATAGAATGGTTGGAAGGATATCTTTCACGAGGCAACCGCACTCTCCTGATGGTGACACACGACAGGTTTTTCCTTGACAGGGTGTGTGAAACCATCCTTGAACTCGACGACCGCACCATCTACACCTATCGTGGAAACTATGCCTACTATCTTGAAAAACGAGAACACCGATTGGATGTCGCCCGCGCGGAAATAGAGAGAGCCAACAATCTTTACCGCCGAGAACTGGACTGGATGCGCCGTCAGCCACAGGCACGAGGACATAAGGCAAAATACCGTGAGGATGCCTTTTATGAACTTGAGCGCAAGGCAAAACAGCGGATTGAAGAGCGACAGATGCGCCTCAAATCTTCGAACGTTTACATCGGCAGTAAAATTTTCGAATGCCAATATGTGTCGAAAAGTTGGGGCGACCAAGTGATGCTGAAAGATTTCTACTACAATTTTGCCCGTTATGAAAAGATGGGCATCGTCGGCAACAACGGGACAGGCAAATCGACATTCCTCAAATTGCTCTTGGGCCTTGAGCCAGTAGATTCAGGCCGTTTCGACATTGGTGACACCGTTCGTTTTGGTTATTTCTCTCAAGAAGGTCTCCAATTCGACGAGCAGCAAAAAGTGATAGACGTGGTTCGCGACATCGCCGACTACATCGACTTAGGAGGAGGCAGGCATTTTAGTGCTTCCCAATTTCTCCAGCACTTCCAATTCACCCCAGAGCAACAATACAATTATGTTTACAAGTTGAGTGGTGGCGAGCGTCGGAAACTCTACCTTTGCACTGTGCTGATGCGCAATCCCAACTTCTTGGTGCTTGACGAGCCCACCAACGACCTCGACATACAGACGCTTCAGATTCTCGAAGAATATCTCACCGACTTTCCCGGATGCGTCATCGTAGTCAGCCACGACCGCTATTTCATGGACAAAGTGGTTGACCATTTGTTGGTTTTCAAAGGGAATGGTGAAATCAAGGATTTTCCCGGCAACTATACGCAATATCGTGAATGGTGCGCCCTTCGTTCCAAGGAAGACGACCAGTCGGTCGCCAAGACTGAAAAACGTCCCAAGCGTGAATATCGCAACACGGAAAAGCGCAAAATGACCTACAAGGAAAAGACCGAATTTGCCCAACTTGAAAAGGACATAGAACGTTTGGAAGAAGAACAACGCCAAATTGAAGAAGCCCTCTGCGGCGGAGTTGCCGACATAGAGCAAATTACCCAAATGAGCAAACGCTTGCCGCAACTCAAGGAAGAACTCGATGAAAAGAGCATGAGGTGGTTGGAACTTAGTGAGATAGAACAAAGTTGAAGAATTATTCGCCCTAATGCCCTTTTCTTTGATGCCAATAAATATAGACATTCGCAGACCAATGGCCTACAAAAATTTGTTAAAATCCATTAAAACGCAATGTTTTTAGCCCTAATAGATGAAGTAAATGACATAAAATGATTAACTTTGCAACGCTTTTTCAAGCGACAGTGGATTTTCACCTCGCGAAAGTCCATTTATTTTAATCAATTTCATAATATCTTATGTACAGCAAAGACGATTTACTATCGAAAGATATCCCCGAATTGTTGGATATCGCTGAGGCATTGAATGCCGACTTCAAATCCGACGATGACAAGGAAACCATTATATATGCGATACTCGATCGCCAAGCCGTCGTTGAGGGCAGTAAGAACCCTGCCACGACCAAGCGTAAGCGAGTGAGAATCACGAAGAAAGACACCGACCATGTATATAGTGTCAGTGGCAAGGAAGGAGAAAATTATGACTTGAAGAAAAGCAAGCCCGCCATTGAACAGCCATCATTGTTTTCCGACCTACCTGAGTTGCCTGCAGAAGAAATTCCAGAAGAGGCCCCAGCCAAGCCAGCCCCGGCCAAACGAGGAAGGAAGTCGAAGGCAGAAAAAGAAGCCCTTGCCGCCCAAGCCCTTGCAGAAGCACAAGCCAACCAGCCAGAGGAACCATCCAGCGAGCCAATTGTAGAACAAACACCCTTGGAAGAAGAGGCACCCGTTGCCCCCATCAACAAGGAGCCCTCGCTTGATGTTCCCCCCATTACAGAAGACATCATCAACGATGTTCCTGAAGCAACTTTCAACTCTTCTGAAAATGAGGACATTTCTGGCGAAACCGACTTGCTCGCCCAATTGCAAGCAAAGGTTCAGGCCCACAATGCCGCACAAAACGACAAGCAAGTGGACATGGTGGACGGCCTTTGGGAGGACGACCCCGCAGACGGCACCGATTTCATCACCATCGTCGACCTTCCTATCGAAGATCAAGGTGCCATGCCCACCTATGACATTTTCGACAATCCCACCAGTCCCGTTTCCCCACAAGCCCCACATGCCTTCCAAGGCAGTAAAGAACCAGAACCCAAATTCAACTTCGACAACATCATTGTTGGCAACGGCGTTCTTGAAATCATGCCTGATGGATATGGTTTCCTACGTTCCAGCGACTACAACTATCTCTCGTCACCTGACGACATCTATGTGTCGAGTCAGCAAATCAAGCAATATGGTCTGAAGACAGGCGACGTGGTGGAATGCCATGTTCGTCCGCCCCGCGACGGCGAAAAGTACTTCCCATTGACCGACATCAACAAAATCAACGGACGCAACCCGACGGAAATACGCGACCGCATTCCGTTTGAGCATCTGACGCCATTGTTCCCGGACGAGAAATACAACCTCACTGGCGACCGCATGACCACCAATCTTTCCACCCGCATAGTGGACCTTTTCTCGCCCATCGGCAAGGGCCAACGTGCCCTCATCGTCGCCCAACCCAAAACCGGCAAGACCATCCTTATGAAAGACGTCGCCAATGCCATAGCCGCCAACCATCCCGAAGCCTACTTGATGATGCTGCTCATCGACGAACGTCCAGAGGAAGTTACCGACATGGCCCGCACGGTGAATGCCGAAGTGATAGCCTCCACTTTTGACGAGCCAGCCGAGCGCCACGTCAAGATTGCCGGCATCGTGCTCGAGAAAGCCAAACGCATGGTGGAATGTGGCCATGACGTGGTGATTTTCCTTGACAGCATCACCCGTCTTGCCCGCGCTTACAACACCGTGTCGCCCGCCAGTGGCAAGGTACTCACCGGTGGTGTAGATGCCAACGCCCTCCAGAAGCCAAAACGTTTCTTCGGTGCCGCCCGCAACATAGAGGGAGGAGGTTCGCTCACTATCATTGCCACCGCCCTTATCGACACTGGTTCGAAGATGGACGAGGTGATTTTCGAGGAGTTCAAGGGTACTGGCAACATGGAGTTACAACTTGACCGCTCACTCTCGAACAAGCGCATATTCCCGTCTGTCAACCTTGTTGCCTCCAGCACACGCCGCGACGACCTGCTGCAAGACAAGACCACGCTCGACCGCATGTGGATTCTGCGCAAGCACATCTCCGACATGAATCCAGTCGAGGCAATGAACACCATCCACGACCGGATGCTGCAAACCAGGAACAACGAAGAATTCCTTTTGACAATGAACTCATAATCATGTTGGGGCGTAATGATACGCCCCAACAATCTATTGTCATGACACCATCGCGAAGCATTGTTCTTTTCATCGCCGCACTGCTGATAGCAAGTTGCGGAACTTCCAGTCGCGAGCGCAACGAGCGGCACAAGAAGCAGCAGGCAGAAAATGCCCGCCAAGACTCCCTTGCCTTTAAAGTGGCCACCACCCCAACACTCGACTGCCTGCCCATTTTCATTGCTGCGGAAAAAGGTATCTTTTCCTCATTGGGTGTTGACATCCGTTTGAAAGAACAAAATGCGCAGATGGACTGTGAAGAAGCATTCTGCAAAGGCAAGGTAGAATGCATGAACAGCGACCTGCAGCGCACCGAACGTCTCCGCCGTCAAGGCATCCATCTCGACTACCTTACT
This sequence comes from uncultured Prevotellaceae bacterium, assembly GCA_946415525.1. Taxonomy (GTDB): domain Bacteria; phylum Bacteroidota; class Bacteroidia; order Bacteroidales; family Bacteroidaceae; genus Prevotella. The sequence continues at coordinate 26,292 of CAMKSZ010000010.1, forward strand.
TCGACCAATGCCTATTGGCAAATGATAGGCAACGACAAAGGCCGCATCACAGACATCAAGCATATGGGCGACAAGATGGTAGGCATGTCACGCTATTCCGCCACCGACTACCTGAGCACGCTTGCCATCGACAGTGTGAAACTCGACTTGCCAGTATTCCGCATCCAAGTGAACGACGTGATAGTAAGAATGATGATGCTGTTGAACAACGAGTTAGACGCTGCCATGCTCACCGAGCCACAAGCCACCACCGCTCGTTTGCAGAAGCACCATGTACTGTCCGACTCCCGCCACAAGGACATTTGCTTAGGAGTCATCGCCATGCAGCAGCATCTTGGCGACGACCCTCATAGAAAAGAGCAATTGGATGCTTTCATAAAAGGCTACAACATGGCCTGCGACTCCGTCAACGAGAAAGGTTTGGGCCATTATGCCGAAGTCATCAGCAAATATTGCCATAGCGATGCAGCCACATTGCACAATTTGCCTCACCTAAGTTACCGGCACACTACACCACCTCGACAAAAGGACATCGACTACACGAAAAACGTCAAGTGGCGTACCCACTGACATCCCCAAAAGTCTTTAGCCATGGACAAGAACGCCATCTACCAAACCAAAATTGCCCTAATCGACAAAAATCTCGGCAAAGCCCTTAAAGCCATCCATTCCTTGATGGACGACCGATTCTATGCCGAACTGCATGAGCGTATTCGCAAAATAGACGACGACTATCGTCTAATGCTGTCTTATTTGCGCCAAGGCTATCCAGACCCTTCACGAGACCAACTCTATCTCTCGTTGCTACGGAAACTCGACCGACTGACCAATGAAGCCACCTTGCTGACACGTATCGGGAGCGACGGCCGTTTGCTGCAAATTCTCGAACGCAACAAAAAATCCATCGTCTCCACATCTTCATTGGCAAAAGGCATTGAGGACTATGTCAGTGAACTTGCCCTGATAGAATTGGAAGAAGGCGACACATCTGCTCGCAGCCGTCAACTTCACGAAGCCCATCATCAGTTGATTACGTCAGCCTTCGAGCAAATATGCCTAAGCAACCAATGGCATTCCAACGACTACAAGCCCCTCGTTGACCTTGTCCTTTCCCCCACGACCGACCCCGTCAGTGCCGCCCTATTGGTGAGTGCCATCACCCTCTCGTCGATTACCTATTTCGATGTCTATAAATACATGGCACTTGCCCGTATCTATCGCAAGGCTATCGATGAGCACATCAAGCAACGCGCCTTGGTGGGTTGGGCACTGACCACCACCCGCACCCATGCCCTCTATCCCGAAGTCGCCCCATTGGTCGAGGAAATGACCAATGATCCCGATACATCAGCCCAACTATTGGAACTCCAAACCCAATTGTTCTTTTGCATCAACGCCGAGCGCGACCAAGACGAGATTCGCCGCGACATCATGCCCAATTTGATGAAGAACAAGGGTTTTGAAATCACCCGTCACGGCATTGTCGAGAAAGACGACGACCCCATGCAGGACATCCTCTCCCCAGAAGCCTCCGACCGTGCGATGGAAGAATTGGAACGTAGTTTCCAAAAGATGTCGGACATGCAACGCAATGGCAGCGACATCTATTTTGGCGGTTTCTCCCAAATGAAGAGATATCCCTTTTTCTACACCCTTTCCAATTGGTTTTGCCCCTATTACCCATTCCACCCAGGCCTGTCTTCCACAATGTCCAAACTTCAAGGGCAGCAACTCCTCGATATGTTGACCACGAAAGGCATGTTCTGCGACAGTGACAAATACTCGTTCGCCCTTGCGCTTGCCAGCGTTATCGACCGAATACCCGAGAACATGAAATCCGCCATCAACGAAGGCGCCGGCATCGACGCAATGGTTGACGACGACTATCTGAAAGCCCCCTCCACCATCCGCCTGCTATACCTTCAGGACCTTTACAGGTTCTTCCGCATCAGCGATTTCCGCCATAGTTTTTACAATCCATTTGGAGGAGAGCACAGTCTTAATGCACTATTCCTTTGCAGCGACATCCTTCAGGGCCATGTGGACGAACACGACATACTGCGATTCGGCAATTTCCTCCTCAAGCGCAACCATCTCCCCGCCCTTGAGAAATTGCTTTCCAAATCATCCATCAAAGCCTCAGCCCCCCTTTACACACTTGAAGGCAACTGCCTGTTACGCCAAGGCAAAGCCAAAGAAGCCCTCATTAAATTCAAGGAAGCCCTCACCCTTGCTCCCGACAACAAGCGAGCCCTCTCGGGGTACGCCCGAGCAGCCATGCAAGCCGGTCAATACATTGAAGCAGAGCCAGCCTATCGTCGGCTTTGTGAGATGTACCCCGAAAGCGACAACTATACATTAAACCACGCACTTGCCATGCTCAACAACGGCAAGGCCCAAGAAGCATCAGCCTTGCTCTACAAACTCAACTATGAACAGCCCGACAATTTGGGCATATGCAGAGCATTAGCCTGGTGTCTCGTTTTGTGTCAAAAGGTGGAACAAGCCCAAAAGATTTACAACCGCATCCTCGCCCAAGCCCAAGCCCTCCCTGAGGATTATCTCAATGCCGGCTACTGTCATTGGATTAATGGAGAGACGACCGAAGCCATTGAAAAATTTGAACAATTCATCAATAAGAAAGGCGATAGTCAAGACATACTTGCAACTGAGTTTCAGAAAGACAAGGCAGCGTTGCTTGCCAACGGTATCACCCAATATGAAATTCAAATGATGGCCGATATGGTCACCTCATAATATTTTTCCTTTTTTGATGCAAGATTTGCTTCACCGATGGTTTTATAGATAAGACCATCATCTAAGTGTGACTGAACGAGAAATCATCCATTATGTGCTGTCAAAGGACAATATTTCCATAAAATGCTTTAATTTGTCGGCCTTTTTTGCTACTTTTGCTGCAACATAGCAAAAACACGTAAAACCATTAATTCATTACACTATGGAAATAGGAGACAAAGCCCCTGAGATATTGGGAAAAGACGAGAATGGCAACGAAATCCGCCTAAGTGACTTCAAGGGGAAAAAACTCGTGCTATATTTTTACCCCAAAGACATGACATCTGGTTGCACCGCCCAAGCCTGCAATCTGCGCGACAACCTTCCGGAATTGGAAGCCGCCGGTTATGCAGTTTTAGGAGCCAGCGTTGACAGTGCCGACTCCCATAAGAAATTCATCGCCAAGAATGAACTGCCCTTCCATCTCATTGCCGACACAGACAAAGCCCTTGTCGAGCAATTCGGCGTATGGGGCGAAAAAAGCATGTATGGGCGCAAATACTTCGGCACCTTCCGCACAACCTTCATCATCAATGAAGACGGCATAGTAGAGCGCATTATCGGTCCGAAAAAAATAAAGACCAAAGACCATACCCGCCAGATACTCTCCGAACAATGATTCGCCAAACGGAAATCATCCTCAAAGGGCGCAGGCGAGGTTGTCATTTGGTGACAGACGAAATTCTGCGCCAGTTGCCAGCCTTACCTACCGTCGGACTGCTCCACCTCTTCGTAAAACACACCAGTTGTGGCCTTTGTATCAACGAAAATGCCGACCCCGATGTGCGTAGTGACTTGGCGTCCATTCTCGACCACCTTGTCCCCGAAGACGAGCCCTATTATCAGCACACCCTTGAAGGAAGCGACGACATGCCCGCCCATGCCAAATCCGCCTTGTTTGGCGTAAGTCTCACCATCCCCATTACAAGAGGACGGCTCAATTTAGGCACATGGCAAGGAATCTATTTATGCGAATTTCGCAACTACGGCGGCGCGCGCAAAATCGTTGCCACTGTTATAGAATGAAAAAGACCTAAAAAACCATCCAACTATGATTAACAGACAACTGCTACGTCCAGAAAGCATCGTCGTCATCGGCGGTTCCAACAACATCCACAAACCAGGAGGAGCCGTAGTCCGCAACCTACTGAATGGCGGTTACAAAGGCATGCTGCGAATTGTCAACCCCAAGGAAGACGAAGTGCAAGGCCTCAAGGTTTTCCACAATGTAAGCGAACTCCCCCCCACCGACCTGGCAGTCATCGTCATTCCTGCCAGATTTTGTCCCGACACCGTGCGGCAATTAGCCTCCGAGAAAGGAGTGAAGGCATTCATCATCATCAGTGCCGGTTTCGGAGAGGAGACAGCAGAGGGTGCTGCCCATGAAAAAGAAATCCTCGATATCTGTGAGCAATATGGAGCCGCACTAATAGGTCCCAACTGCATCGGCCTACTCACATCTTGGCACCACAGCGTGTTTACGAAACCCATCCCACACCTCAACCCCCAAGGCGTCGATTTCATCTCAGGTTCAGGTGCCACTGCCGTCTTCATTTTGGAGTCAGCCGTCATCAAGGGGTTGCAGTTCAATTCCGTCTGGAGCATTGGAAATGGGAAACAAATCGGCATAGAAGACGTGTTACAATACATGGACGAGCATTTCGATGCCGAGAC
>CAMKSZ010000011.1 GCA_946415525.1 uncultured Prevotellaceae bacterium
TGCCGTTCTTCTCGGTGGCATAGTCGGCCACGTCGGCATACATCGACCACAGCAGTGGCGAATAGAGACCGATGCCCACGGAGGTGAGCACCACGATGGCGACGAGCACCCAAATGTAGGAAGGATCTTTCGGGATGAAGAAGAACAGCGTGGAGAACACGGTGCAGATGAGTGCAGCGACGATGAAAGCCTTGCGCTTCGACCCCATCCACTGAGTGAACTTAGGCGACAAGCCACCGAAAATCATGCACGTCACCTCGCCGAAGGTCATGAACACAGTGTAGTTGATAATCAGTCCGCTGATGGTGATTTCCTTGCCGAGGATGTAGTCGAACATATAGCCAGCCACGGCATAGCGGAAGCCGTTGAAGAAGTTGGTGCAGATACCGATAAGCGTGAGGTAAATCCACGGTTTGTTCTTGAACAAGTCGGCAAAGGGGCGGAAGGAGAATTTCTCCGCACGGACGGGTTTGAGCCTCTCCTTGGTGAGCAGTCCGCAGGCGAGAGTGCCGAGAGCGGCGATTGCTCCAAAGAAGGCGCCCAACACGGCATATTGGTGCTGTTCGGTGCCACCCACCATCTTTTGCAGGTAAGGGAAGGCGAAGAGGGTGACGAAGCCCATGGCATAGGCACCCACCATGCGGAAGGAAGAGAACTGGTTTTTCTCGTTGTCGTCGTCGGTCATCACGCCAAGCAGCGAACCGTAGGGCACATTGACAGCCGTGTACATAGCCATCATCAGCAGGTAGAGCGAGTAGGCATAGATGCGCTTGCCCACCGGTCCGAAATCAGGCGTGTAGAGCAGAAGGGCGAAAATCAAGCCAAAAGGGATGGCACCATAGATGAGCCAAGGCCTATAGGTGCCCCATCGCGACTGCGTGCGGTCGGCGAGACTACCCATGAGCGGGTCGGTGACGACGTCGAACATACGAGCGATGAGCATCAGCGTAGCCGTGTCGGCGACGGTGAGTCCGAACACGTTCGTGAAGAAGAGAGGAAAGGCGATAGACATGATTTTCCATGTGATGCCACCAGCGGCGGCGTCGCCCAAAGCATAACCTATTTTTTCTTTCAAACTTGCCATAATGGATATTTTTTTAATGTAAAGACTTTAAGGACTTTAAGGACCTTAAGGACTTTAAAGACCTTAAAGTCCCTAAAGCCCTTATTTTCATCGGTTGAAGAATTTTTTATTTTTTGCCACCAAGCGCTTGATGGTCTCTACGGAAGCGGAGGTGGTGAAGCCATCCTCTGGGGTGTTCATGCAATAATCGACGAGTTGGTCGATGGTGGAGGTGGCGACGTGCATGCGGGTGTCGCTCGAAGCATAGTAGATAAACACCTTGCCGTCGGGGTCGGCAATCCATCCATTGGCGAACACCACGTTCATCACGTCGCCGACATACTCCCATCCCTCCGGCACGAGGAAATAGCCACCGGGCTGGGCGATGACGCGTGTGGGGTCGTCGAGAGCGGTCATATACATATAGAGCACGTAGCGCAGGCCACTGGCACAGCCACGCACGCCATGGGCGAGGTGCAGCCATCCACGGTCTGTCTTGATGGGATGCGGGCCTTCGCCGTTTTTCACTTCCATGATGGTGTGGTAATGGCGGGCGTTGATGATTTTCTCCTCTCCCACCTCGGCGTGGGTGATGTCATCTACCAATGCCCATCCGATGCCACCGCCGGAACCCGTGTCGATGAAGCCATCCTGCGGACGGGTGTAGAAAGCATATTTTCCATCGACGAACTCAGGGTGCAGCACCACGTTGCGCTGCTGACTGCGGCTTTTCAAGTCCGGCAGGCGCTCCCAGTTGACCAAATCCTTGGTGCGGGCGATAGCAGCCGTGGCGGTAGCGGCGGAGAGGTCGCCTGGTAGGCTGTCGTCGTGGCGCTCGGCGCAGAACACGCCATAGATCCACCCATCCTCATGCTGCGTGATGCGCATGTCGTAGATATTGGTGGCAGGGACGACGTCGTCGGGCATGGTGATAGGTTCGTCCCAGAAGCGGAAGTTGTCGATGCCGTTGGGACTCTCCGCCACGGCGAAGAACGACTTTCTGTCGGCGCCTTCCACGCGCACGACGATGACGTACTTGCCGTTCCACTTGATGGCGCCACTGTTGAGCGTCGCGTTCATCATGATGCGCTGCATCAGATAGGGATTGTCTTTCTCGTCGAAGTCATAGCGCCAGGTGAGCGGCGTGTGTTCCGCCGTCACGATGGGGTTTTGATACTTGGTGTAGATGCCGTTGCCGCCCTCCGCGGGCAGGTTGGGGCGTGAGAGCAATTCCTCATGGCGCTGAATGAGGGCTTCCACTCTTTTCTTGAAGTCTGTCATGGTTAAATTATGTTGTGATTATTTCCTATGCTGGGGTCACTCTTGGATGTCCTTGAGGAAGAGTGTGTTGGGTGCTTCATAAAGGCGCTTGAAGTCAGCGGCGCTCACTTGGTCGGGGTCGGGGGCGAAAAACTCCTCGTGGTAGTTGCGCCAAGTGAGGAAGTAACTGATGGGGTACTGGTCCATGACGGGTTTGAGCACCCGTGTCCACCAAGTGGAGTCGGGCAGGTTTTTGTAGCCGCACTCTGTCATGGCCATCATCTTCTCGTTCTTGGCGGAGAAGTCGCGGAGGAAGGTGAGGTCGGCATTCAACTGCTGCACGAAGTCCTCCTCGGTGCCCCATTGATAGGCGTCCTCGCCGATGAGGGCCACGCGGTCGTTGCCGGGATAGCGTTGCAGGAACCGCTCCTCGGTCCAACTCCCGTCGAGGTTGGGCGAATAACTCCAAAGCAAGTTGTCGAGGCCCTCGCCCCGGAGATAGTCTTGCAGCGTGTTCCACAGACCATGGTATTCCTCGTCGCTACAGAGTTTCTGTCCCCACCAGAACCACGAGCCGTTGTTCTCGTGCCACGGACGGAAGATGATGGGCACGGGAGTGCCATCGGCGGTCTTGACGCTCTTGAGGAAGTCGCCCACGCGACTCATCCACAAGGCAAATTTCGCCTTCGTGCTGTCGTTGTTGAGGATTTGCCTGACCACGGTCGTGTCGCTGACATCCCATGCAGTGCCGCCGGTGACGGGATTGCGCGGGTGCCAACTGACCGTTACGATGCCGCCACGCTCATAGTGCTTGACGATTTCGGAGCGGATGCGCTCGAACGAGACGCTGTCGAGGTTCTTGGCGTCGCCCATCTCGATGCCGCCGAGGTCGAAGCCCATCACGGCGGGATAGTCGCCCACGGTCGAGAGGATGTCGCTGCGGTCAACGCCAGGCAGCGTGTCGCCATTCCATTGGAGACCATAGAAGGGGTCGTCCTCATGGCCGTACATATAGCCCTTCTGCTGCAGGGCCTGCAGCCGTTCGAGCAGTTGCTCCGAACCGGTCTTCTGTGATTTCTTCACTTCTGTGCATGCAATCATGACCATCGCCACCATGGCGAACACAAACAATTTTTTCATAGGTTGTAGGTTGGGGTAATCAGAATTTTTGGATGTCCTTGAGGAAAAGGGTGCGCTTGTCGGCATGGAGCCGGCGGAAGTCCTCGGCACACGACTTCTCGGGTGCAGGGCCGAAATTCTCCTGTGGTTGGTCCCAGGCGTTGCGCCAAAGGAGCACATACGTTATCTTCAGGTCCTTGACGGCCTCCCACAGACCGGTGGTAAACCAATCGGGGTCGGGGGTGTTGCGATAGCCCGTCTCGGCGAAGCAGACCAATTTGCGGTGCTCGCGTGCCAAGGCATTGATGACGGCGAACTCTTGCCGCACCTCGCGGATGTACTTTGCCTTGTCGGGACCGCCATAGATATCGACGCCGAACATATCGACATAGTCGTCGCCGGGGTAGAATTTCATGTAACTTTCGGCGGTTTCGTCGGGCGAGCCGCCAGGCGAATAGCAGTAGAGGCAATTGAACACCCCCTGCTGACGGAGTTTCTGGATGGTGTATTGGAACAGCCGCTGGAACTCCTCGGGTGTGCAGGAATTCTTGCCCCACCAGAACCAACCGCCGTGCATCTCGTGCCAAGGTCGGAAAATCACGGGCACGGCCTTCCCTTTGCGCGTCTTCAGCGACTTGAGGAAGACAGCCACCTTGCAGAGCCATTGTTCAAACTTGAAGTTCTGTGCGCCGCCAGGCAGGATTTGGCTCACCGGCTGTCCTGTAGGGTCCCAGGCATTCTTCCCCGTGACGGGATTCCAGGGATGCCAACTGATGGTGACGACACCGCCACGCTGGTAGTGGGCCACGATTTCCTGTCGCATGCGGTCGAAGGGGACACCGTCGAGGTTGCGAGCGGAGTCGAGTTCGAGTTGTCCCAGTTCGAAGCCCATCACGGCGGGGTAGTCGCCGCACACCTCCTTCACGTCGCTCCTGTCTTTGTCGAAATGCCAGGTGGTGCCGTAGAAGGGGTCGTCCTGATGACCAATCATAATGCCCTTTTTCTGTATCTTTGCCAGTCGGGCGCGGAGTTTCTCCACGGGGGTGGCGGCATTGACGACGACGGCGCCTGCCAATAACAAGGCAGCGGCACCGACCCATCGGCGCCAACCAACGGTCAACGACGCCAGCAAACTACTACAAAAACACTCGGGGTTGTTTCCTTTTCTCTTCATTATTTTTTTGGTTGGTTTTATGTTTCAGGCCTAACGCAGTCCCATCTGCTGGAGGAGCCAGTTTTCCCATTCGTCCCATTGTTCCTGATACCAGAAATGGCCGGTCTTCTGATAGAGGCTCAAGGTCTTGGGAGCGGTGACGATGTTATAGACGGAGTATGCCGAGGAGGGCGGCACCACTTCATCGTTGTAACCAAACGAGTACCATCCGGGACAGGTGATGCGGCGGGCGAAGTTGACACCGTCGTAATAACGGGCGCCTTCCACTTTCTTCATGTCGGGGTTCTTCACACCGTGGAAATAGTGAGGCCAACCGCAGGCCTTCTGCTGAAGGGCGATTTCGTAGTCGCACATGGCATCGTGGACGGCTGCCACATAGGTGATGCGCTTGTCGAGGGCGGCCACGGCGAGCGAGAGGAATCCACCTTGCGACGAACCGGTGACGCCCACCTCGCGGCCATTCCATTCGGGCAGCGACGCGATATAATCGACGGAGCGCACGGCACCCACCACCACGCGCTTGTAGTAGTTTTTGTCGGGCTGGTCAAGGTTGGTCTCCCAATAACCGTCAAGGGCGGCTTGGCGGATGTCGTCGTACACCGACTGTTGCATGGTGACGGGGATGCCATGGATGCCAATCTCGAGTACGATGGCACCTTGCGAGGCTGTCCACACGTCGCCGCCGTAGGGACGGACACCGGCGCCCGGCACACGCAACAAGGCGGGATATTTGCCCGGTTTCACCGGCTTGCAGAGGATGCCATAGATGCGACTGCCAGGGCGGTTGTTGACAAAACTCACCTCATAGACGTTGACGGTCTCGGTGCAGCGGTCGGGCAACAAGGTGAGATGGGGGTCGAGGGCATGCTGGCGGGCTTCGTTGAGGGCGGAGGACCAGAAAGCGTCGAAATCGGCAGGGCATTGGGTGGCGGGCAGCAACTGCTCGGGCGAGAAGCCTGCCGTACAAAGTCCCACATATTCCTTTCCATCGACATGGGCGGTCACCTTCAGCCGGTAGAAGCCGGGAGCCTTCATCGTACCTGTCCATTTCATGCTGCCGTCCTTGAGGGCGACGCCTTTCTTGTGTACGTCGGGGAACATCACCGGACCAGCCTCGTAATCCACCACGGCGTTGTCGAGCAGGGTGCCGGATTTCAGCACGTTCACCACGAATTGCGCCTTCTCGCCCACTTTGTAATTCCAGTCTTTATGGTCGGGGGTGACGTTCACCACTATGTTATGGCCGATAATCTGCCCCATGGCGGGGAGCAGCACCATCATCAGGCAGAATGCCAAGGATATTCTTTTCATGGTCGTATTCCTAATGTTATTTTCCTATTTTAGCCATGCGGTCCACCTCGGCCTTCACCACCTTCAGGGTAGAGGTGTCGGAGGCAAAGACAGAGTTGAGGCCCTGAGCCTCTTGTGCGGGGTCGCCGGTGTAGTCGTCGCCCACCTGCCACTGCTCGTGTTTGGGTTCGGCAAAACCGCCCCATCCCCAGAAGTTGCAACCGGCAAAAAAGCCACCCTGTTCGGCATTGTCGCCCACGAGCGAGAACACATAGCGGTAGAAGCCGTCGCGCCCCTCGGTGGTGATGTCCTTGGCGAACTTAAAGCCATCACGGGGATAGCCAAACTCCTCCATCACAAGGGGTTTCTTGATGCGGGCGCAGATGGCGAGGTGCTTGTCGATATAGTCCTTGGTGTTGTTGCAACTCACCTCGAGGTCTTCAACGAGGTGGTCGGGCCTTGCCCACGACCAGTTGTACGGCCATAGGTGGATGTTGCAATAATCGACATTGGGGTCGGAGCAGATGCGCTCATAGCACTCATAGTCGCCCTCACAGCCCCACGCTCCCTCGCTGCCGATGGAGATGAGGTGGTTGGGGTCGAGACTGCGAATCAATGCCGATGCCTCTGATAGCCATTTCTCGAAAGCAGGCAGGGCATCCTTGCTGAAAGCGCGAGGCTCATTGCCAATCTGCCACGACATGATGGCGGGGTCGTCGATGTATTTCACACCCGTATAGCGGTTGGTGCGGCCAATGATAAATCGCACATAGTCGTTGAAAAGCGCATGCGCCTTGTCGTTGGTGGCGTATTGGGCGACGAAATTCATATAAGCCTCATAGCCGTCCTCGTTGGGGCGCGGCGCCTTGCCTGCACCGGCATGTTCCAGGTAGAAGCCATATCCCCCACTCCACTCCCAGGAGTTGTTGAGATAGAGCACGGCGACCATCTGGCGCTTGCCCATCTCCTGCAACAGGAAGTCGAGGCCGGCAAGGATGGTGTCGTTATAGACGCCAGGGGCTTCCTGAAGCGTCGGTTCCACCTTGGTGGTGACACCGCGTTCGCCATCGCTGCCCACAAGGATGCGCAGGTTGTCGATGCCCATTTCCTTCATGCAGTCGAGTTCGCGGCAGAGTCTGTCGCGGTCGCCACCTTGGCCTTCGCTGCCGAGGATGGCGCCATACCAGAAATTGGTACCCACATAGTAGTAGGGCTTTCCGTCGCGCACAAAATGCCCTTCGCTGACCTTAATAAAACTATCGTTGGTGGTTTTTTCGTGGCAGGATGTCAGGGTGATGAACATCGCTAAAAAGGCTAAAAGATTCTTCATTTTCCTATGGTTTGCAAATTTTTTGCAAAGTAAATAAAAATCCACGAATTAGAATAATACTTTCTTGTCTTAATTTGATACAAAATAATATAACTGAACTTCCACCCTTTGGTAACATAATTTATACTTATGCAAACGCCCTGTTTTTGAGGCGGAAACCACCCGAAAATGCCTGCATAAATATACTATTAAGACGGTGGGCGACGTGCCCACCGTCATGGTAGATAAAAGCCATACGTGTCGTGGTTCGGCATCCTGAGGGTATCCGACGGCGACTTCACCGTCGGAAGGTGCCCAATGCTTCAGATGCCAAGTTGTTCCTTAACGGCCGTTTCCAGCAACTTGTCATGAAGGTTCTTCAGCGCGATGTTTCCTTGCTTGTCGAGCAGCAGGACAAAGGGGATGGCCTGGATGCCGTAGTCCTGCGTGACCGGACCCTCCCATGCCTTCAAGTCCGACATCTGCGGCCAAGGCATGTCGTTCCGAGCCAAAGCCTTCAACCAAGCCGGCTTCGACTTGTCGAGCGAGATGCTGACGATGTCGAAACCCTGTGCGTGGTATTTTTCATAAAGTTCCTTCAAGAAGGGTATCTCCTGCTGGCAGGGGACGCACCATGAAGCCCAGAAGTCGAGCAGCGTGACATGGCCGGGCTTGACGAGGTCGGTGAGTCTCACCGCCTTCCCTTCGGGAGTCTCGCCCAATATTTCCCTGAAATGCGCCCCTATGCCGGTGGCTTTCACCGACTGTCTGAAATAGTCGATACGCTGCTGCCGTTCCTTCTCCCGCTGTTTCATCTGACCGAGTAGCCGAGGGTCGCAGTTTGCGGTGAGGAAAGTGCTGTCGGAGGCGACATAGCGGTCGAGGGGATAGCGGAAGAGCAGTTCGGAGGCATACGGAAAACTGATGTTCTCCCGCAGGAAAGCGCCATAGGCGGTCATGAACCGCTTGTTAATCGTCTCCTGCTTCTGTCGCCTTTCCGCCTCTTCGTCGGCAGTAAGCCCCCGCGAAGTTTGAAGCGCATTGTATTTACCGTTGAGGGCAAACTGTTCTACTCGCTGCTCCCTCTCCGTCTGGAGCACCCGTTCACTGAACAGCCTGTTGTGCTCCTCGCCCGTCAGTGCGACACCCGTAGAGTCGATGGTGGCACGCACGGTGCCGGGAACGAGGATGAGGTGCATACCGAAGGTGACAGGCAGGTCGGAAGGGGCGGACGACGACAACCGTAGTGAACCGACGGTGAGTCGCAGCGAATCCGGGACGGAGATGTTGAAGGCAAACCGCCCGTCGGCGATGCGGGTGCTGTCGATGGCGGTCACCTGGTTGTAATACACGGGATGGTGGTGCTCCAGTACGATGGTGCGGCCGTCGTAACTGCGGTCGGGCATGGTGCCGGTGAGACGGAGGACGGGACTGGGCTGGAAGGAAGTCCAGGTGGCGGTAGCGGTCGTGGTGAGCGTCTTGTTGTAGAGACGGTCGTTCTTGAGGATTTCCACCGCCTTGCTCAACATCTCGTCGTCGGAGGCGACAAACAGGTCGGGGGCGATGCCGCCGCCACCGTAGATGGTGCGGTGGTGGACGAGTGTCTCGTAGGGATGCTCACGGGCCTCGGCGGGCAGCGCGCCGATGGGACTGCGGCGGCTCACCTCACTGAAATAAGCATCGCGTGACCGCCCTTTGTAGGGTTTCTGGATGCTCCTGCCCGAAGGAGTGGTGTAGCGTGCCACCGAAATGCGGATGGCAGACCCGTCGCTGAAGGGGAGCGTCTCTTGTATCAGTCCCTTGCCGAAGGTGCGCCGCCCCAAGACGACGGCACGGTCCCAGTCCTGTAGCGCACCGGCAAAGATTTCGGCTGCCGACATGGTCTGTTCGTTGATCAGCACGACGACCTTTCCCTTTTCCCAGATGCCTTTCACCTGTGCCTTCACCTCGTTGAGGGGTTGGTGCTTCCCTTCGGTCTTCACCATGATGGAACCGGCGGGCAGGAACTCGTCCGCCATGCCCAATGCGGAGTCGAAGAAACCGCCTGGGTTGTCGCGGATGTCGAGCACGAGGCTCTTCATTCCCTTTTTCTTCAGGCTATCGACTTTCTGGTGGAACTCGTCGATGGTAGATTGGATGAAGAAGTCGATGTCGATGTAGCCTATCCCCTTGTCGAGCAGCATCGCGGTGACCGAGGTTTCCTGCGGACCGCTGATGAAACCCTGCGCCGAAGGTCCCAAGAGCATGTTCTCGTTGGCCCGTGCCTGTTCGGGCGTGAGGTATTCGCTGTGGGGGTCGAGGCACTGCATCAGTATCATCATTTGTTGCTCCACCAGCGGTGCGACATACACACTGTCAACATACAAGTTGCGCAGCGCATAGAATGTCATGGAGATTTTCTCTTCGGGCTGGTTTTGGGCATGCAGCCTAACCTGGCCGCCGACAACGGCCAAGACGAGAAGGAGGAGGATGCTCTTTTTCATGGCTATTCGTTCTTTAGCAGTTCCACGGCAGCGATTACTTCATCGGCGAGACGACTGGGACTGCCGCCATAGCCCTCTTCGGTCAACCGCACGAAACCATCCTTGATGAACATCTTGCGCGGGATGGCCATCGAGTGGTTGATGGCATTCATCTGACCGAACACCACTTGGTTCTTGCCCTTTTGGCGGGGATTTTCCTTGGCGTCGAAGAGCACCTTGAAGGTGAAGCCTTTCTCTTTCATGTAGTCGCTGGCCTTTTTCTCATAACCGTCGTTGTTCTCCATCGTGTCGATGAAATAGAAGAGCACGTTGGGGTCGTCCTTGAAATGGTCAACCGCCATCTGCATGCCGGGGAACGCGTTCTTGCAAGGGTAGCACCAAGAGGCCCAGAAGTCGAGGACGACCACCTTCCCCTTCCAGTCGGCGGAGCGCACCGTGTTGCCGTTCATGTCCTTCAGCGAGAAGGGCTTGTAGGCTTCCTTGATGAGTTTTTTGGCAATTTCGGCTTTCAGCGTCTCCATGCCTTCCTTCGGCTTCATCGATGCCATGTAGGCGTCGAAGCCGTCGGCACTCCCGTGCTCCTTCTCATACTGCGCCTTGAAGAGTTCGATGGCTCCTGGGGTGACGGCGTTTTTCTGGAATGCCTGCCGCATGACATCGGTCACCTTCGCAGCCTGACCGGTTTGCAACAGCGCCTTGACGTGTGTCTCGTTGACTTCCGGCGTGGCGTATCTATTCTCGGGCGTGATGAGGCCGATGTATTTGATGGCTTCCTCGGGCTGTCCCTTGCAAAGGAGGATGTCGGAATAGATGCCGAGATGCCCGTCGAGGAGGTTGCGGGCGAGGAAGTCAGACTGCCGTGGCGACATGTAGGTGCCCTCGCAGTAGGAGCGGTCGGCTACCTTCTTGCGCATCTCCTCGATGAGCGGTGTTGCCAAGGGGAGGATGATGTCGTCGCTGACCGCCTTCTTGATGTGGAAGGGGGCTGCGGAGGAGCGGAAGAGTTCGGCTATCGTCTTGAAGTCCATACCCGGCAGCATGTCGATGAGTTCCTGTTGGTCGAATTGGCCCGAGTAATAGTCGGTGACAATCGACCGCGCGGCATTGTAATAGACGAAGGGCTGGTAGGCATCGAGTTGCTGCGACTCCGACTGCGGATATTTTTTCAGGAACTCCACCGTACGTTCGTGGTAGTTTTCCTTCTGAAGCCTTAACTGGTCGAAGGCGGCACGGCGCACCGTCCATCCGTTGGGGAATTTCGAGAGGATGAGTTGGTGGACGCTGTCGGCCTTTTCGGTGTTTTTCAGGCGGAAGCGATAAATGTTCTCCATCGTTGTGTAGTTGCTCTCGGTGGGCTTTGCTTGTTTGGAGAAGATGCCGAAAAACATCTCTGCGGCTTCGGGGAAGCGGTCGCCTGTCTGTCGTTCCACGATGCTCATCATCGTGGGGAAGAATAAATCCGCCTTGTCTTGGTGCTGCTGCAACTCCTTCTGGTACCAGAAGTAGAGGGCGTCTTGTTCGATTTCCTGGTAGCCTTCGTTGAAATAGCCTGCGACACCAAGGCCGGCACTGGGCTTGCGCATCAGTCCCCATGCGAGGTTTCCGCCGGGAAGGGGCTGTCCGTTGCTGTCGCTGACGACGTAGAGGAATCCCTTGTTGTCGTTGTTGTCCTTCACCGTGGCAAACTGGCTCCACGTGTCTTGGATGAGAAAAGCCATGAAGGCGCAGTCGGCAGGGATGTCGAACGAGCCTCGCCAGGCGTCGCCGTCCTTGGTCATCACGGCGTCGCCGAGCGTCCATTTGTAACTGTTGTACATGTAGATGAGGGCCACCGCTTCCTTGGCGTCAGCCAAGGGGCCTCCTTGGGGATGATAGACGAAATTGACGGTCGTCCCTGCCACTGGGGGCTTGGGGATGCCGGTCAACCGCTGGTAGGTTTCGGTGGTCATGCCGTCCTCTTGGGCGAAGGCGAGGAGGGCTGTCATGACCATAAATACGGACAACATTATTTTTTTCATATCTTCAGTAGTGTTAATGGTTGGTTTTCTGTTATTATCTCACAACGGGTGCCTGCGCCATGGCTTCCAAGTCGATGCCATATTCCGACAGCATCCAATTCCTGACGATGGTGGCCTTGCGGGCGATGCGGCCCGAGGTGTCGAAGGCCTTGGTGGTGAATTTTTCCTCGAACACGTCGGCGGGATAGGCGATGAGGTATTTCAGGAAGATGGCAAAGTCCTGGGCGGGTTTCATGGTCTTGGCGTCGATGTACTCGAGCAGGCCGTAGGTGTTGTAACTGCCAATGTAATTGTACCAGTTGACGTTGCCTACCTCTTCCTTGGTGAAGGCAGCGGGCACCTGGATGTTGCCTTTGCCAATGGCGTTGGCCAACAAGGCGGCGTTCAGTTCACCCTTCGCCAGGCGCAGGGAGTCGTCGCTGAGTGTCGCCAGTCGCGGGGAGGTCAGTCCGAAGCAGAGGTTGGCATAGCCGTTGGTGGCAGCGACATGCCAGATGGTGTCCTTGATGCTGACATTGTTGCCTGCCTCGTCGAGGCCGGAGTATTCGAAGAGCCTTCCGAGGTCGCCGGCGAGGTAGAATCGGTAGGGAAGGTATGCCTTGAGCGAGTCCTCTTGGTAGAAGCGGAAGCAGTTGTCCTTGATGAACTTGATGGCGGCGGCGACATATTGCTCGTTGGCGGGGCGGCTGACGTAGCCGAGGCGGTCGGTGACCTGCCAGCGGAACATCGCGTCGTTGAAGCGATAGAGCATCTGTGCGCCGTAGCGCTCGTAAATCTGGAGAATTTCGGCATCGTAGTTGTTGTTGCCTTGCGGAAATTCCACCAGGCGGTTGTCGGCCGAGGGGGTGATGTCGTCTTCCGAGCAGGAGGCCATCCCCAAGAGGGCTGTCACGATAATGAGGGTCAGTGTCTTTTTGCTCATGTCGATACGGTGGTTTATTGTTGTACGCCCACACGGCGGTTGGCCAGCGGGTTTTGCACTAAGTTCTCGTTGTGTTCCAAGGCGTTGTCGGGCAGCGGCAAGCAGTAGGCAGGGTCGCGCTCTTCGAGCACATAGCGGACGGCGGCACCGCTTTCGCCTATCAACGTATGCTCGATGCGCGGCATGCCGTAGCGCTTGAGGTCGAAGAAGCGGAAGCCTTCGAAACAGAGTTCGCGGCGCCGCTCGTCGCGGAGCAGTTGCAGCAGTTCGTTGGCGGCGGGGAGCGACAAGTCAGTGTAGATGCGGTAGCGGTTGACGCGCAGGGTGTTCAGGTCGTCGATGGCTTTTTGCCCTGCCTCCTGGTTGCCTTGCAGGTAGAGGTTGGCATAGGCTTCCGCCCTGTTGAGGTAGAGTTCCGCCGTGCGCCAAGTGTACTCGTGCTCGTCGCTGCATATCTTTAGGATGCGGTAGGGGTAATAGTCGTAGCCGCTGGGCACGATGTAGGTGTTCATGCGCCGGTCCATCGTCTCATAGAGGTTGGCGAGTTCCTTGCTCACGCCATAGGGCGTTCCCACCAGTCCGTAGTCGCCCGACATGGCTTTCATGCCGCAGAGGAAGATGGTCTCGCCGAATTTTTTGGAGATGACGCCGTTGGTGGGGTTGTTGATGTTGTCGATGTTGTACGACTTGAGGTTCACCAACGCAGGTGCCGTTGCCATCGCCTTGTCGGCATGTTCTATGACCTTGTCCCACTGTTCGGTGAAGAGGTAGATGCGCGATGCCAACAAATGGGCGGAGGTGTAGTTGATGCGATAGACGCCGCGGCTCGTCGTGTTGTTGCCGAAGCGGGAGCAGGCCTCCTCGATGTCGCTGATGATCTGGGCATAGACGGCGGCGACGGTGGCGCGGGGTGCTCCGGCGTCCTTCACCTCGGATTCCGTCACCAAGGGGACGCCGAGGTTGGTCTGTGGACTCGTCTGCTTGTCGTTGTAGGGCAAGGCGTAGGTGTTGACCAACCGCCAATAATAGAAGGCGCGCATGGTCTTCGCCTCTGCCATGGTGATGTTTTTCTCTGCCTCGCCGCCTTCGCTGCCGGGGAGGTTCTCGATGATGATGTTGAGGGCGGCGATGGTCTTGTAGGTGTTGAGGTAGTTGTTCTTGATGTAGTTGGGTATCGCCTGGCAGTCGTTTTCCACCTGCCAGAAGTCGGGCTGCCACTCGAAGGCGGCTTGCCGGGCGCTGAGCACCTCGTTCCACATGGAACCTTTGCAGCCCTGCACGTCGTCGTCCATCATGTAGGTGACGGGATCGACAGGCATCATCATGTAACCTTCGCCGTTCAGCAGTTCCTGGAACGAACTGGCGGTCTTGGGTTCGAACTCGTCTTGCGACACTTCTTCGAGGAAGTCGCCGCAGGCGGTGAGCGTCATGGCTGCCATGCAGCCGTATAATATCATCTTGGTCTTCATATTGTCGTCAGAGGCTGATGTTGAGTGAGAAAGTATAGGTCTGTGTGATGGGCATGGCGGTGGTGCCGGTGCCTTGTATCTCAGGGTCTTGCCCCTCGAACTCCTTGGCGCAGAATGTGAGGGGGTTGGTGACGTTCACCGACATGGAGAGGGCGTTGAGATGCAGGCGCTGCACGAACTTCAGGGGGAAACTGTAGTTGAGGCTGAGGTTGCGGCAGCGCAGGTAGTCGCCTTTCACCACGCGGATGTCGGAGTAGTTGTACATCCAGTAACTGGAGCGCGACGTCACGGAGGCCATGCCGGTGTTGCCTTGCGAGTATTTGAAATAGAGGTAATAGTCGGGTTCGCCAGTGCGGTTGAAGCCTGGGATGTTGGTATGCTGCTCGTCGCCGGGCTGCTTCCAGGCGTCGATGAGGTTCCTGTTCAGGTTGGCGTAGGGCTGGGGCATGAGGTTGTTGCCCTCGAAGAGGTAGTTGAGGCGCACCACGTTGCCCAAAGCATACGCCCACATGGTATTGAGCGACCATTGCTTGTATCTGAACGCGAGGGAGAAGCCGCCGTTGAACTTGGGGTCTTTTTGTCCGGAATAGACCAGGATGTCCTTGATGTCGAGGGTGCTCTCCACCAAGTCTTGGCGCTTGGAGGTGTGGTCGAAGGTGGCGTAGCCCGTGGTGGGGTCGATGCCGGTGAACCGCCATGAGTAGATGGCGTTGACGGGCTTGCCTTCCTCATAGGCATTGCCCGAGAGGTAGTCGTCGATGGTGTAGGTCTGCTTGGTGACACTCGCCACGCGGTTGGAGTTTTTCGACCAGATGGGCGTCACGCTCAGTTCCATGTCCTTGGTGCGCAGGGGGATGAAGGTCATCGACAGTTCTATGCCGTAGTTGGTGAGGTCGGCGCCGTTGCGATAGACGTTCTCCTGACCGTATTCCAGT
The DNA here is from genome assembly GCA_946415525.1 of uncultured Prevotellaceae bacterium. Classification (GTDB taxonomy): domain Bacteria; phylum Bacteroidota; class Bacteroidia; order Bacteroidales; family Bacteroidaceae; genus Prevotella. The sequence goes on from CAMKSZ010000011.1 coordinate 15,043, forward strand.
GCCACGGGGAGTTGGAAGAGGATGTCGGTGCCTTTTTTGTGGTAATAGTCGAAGGTGCCGTTGATGCGGCCATTAAAGAGGCTCCATTCAAGTCCGAGGTTGATGGTGCGAGTCTTCTCCCACCTGAGGTTGGGATAAGGCAACCTTGAGATGTTGAGTTGGTATTCGCCCGACCAGCGGTTGACCACCTGTGTGGGATACCTCACCACCAAGTTGGGACCTACCGAGGTGGGGATGTTGCCTTGCATTCCATAGGAGCCTCGGATGCTGAGGTCGCCGACGATGTCGTGGGGCATCCACGGTTCCTCGGCGATGTTCCAGCGGAACGCCGTGGACCATACGGGGAGGAATTTGTGGTTGGTGTATTGTCCGAAGCGGTTGGAGGCGTCGAGTCGGATGTTGGCGTTGAGGATATATCGGTTTTTGTAACTATAGACCAGGGTGCCGTACTCCGAGATGGTGTTGTTGAGCGTGTTCACGATGTTGGTGGTGTGCTTGTCGAGCGAACTGTGCCAGTCGGTGGAGCCTGAGACGCTGTTGTTGTATTCATAACTCACCTTGTTGCCGCGGTTGGGGAAATAGCCGTATTCTTGTTCCTTGAGGCCTTCGTACTTGGTGGAGCGGGCTTCGTAGCCTGCCATCACCTGGATGGTGTGGTCTTGGAGGAAGGTGCCGTTGTAATTGATTTGTGCGCGGGCGGTCCAGGAATTCTGCCGTTGGTCTTCGTTGAGGAGGATGCCGCCACGTGCGAGCCGCGAGGCGAGTTCGTCGGCGCTGCCTGCGAGGACGGCGCCCACCTCGTAGCCACGGATGCCGCTGATGTAGTAGGATTCCTCGTCGGCCCATTGTTTCTGGTTGGTGTTGGAGACGTTGTAACTGAACATGCCGTCGAGGAACAGTCCCTTGAAGACTTTGGCACGGAGGCTGACTTGCGCATTGGTCTGCCGCACGTCGGTGGTGTTGGAGGTGTGGTCCAACTCGTTGAAGATGTTGTATTTCAGCATGTAGGTGTTGTTCGACCCTTCCACGCGGGTTTGGTTCTGCTGGTAGAACTCGTCGGGGGCGAGGGTGCGGGCGGCGTAGATGGCGTAGTCGAAGGGGTTGGTCATGTAGAAGCCGTCGCTGTGGCGGTCGCTGAACAACAGTTTGGTGGACACTTGCAGGAAGTTCCAAAGCCGGGTGTCGATGCTCATGTTCATGGTGTAGCGCCGCATGTTGTCGCCCTTCGACGTTCCCTTGGCGTTGCTGTAGCCGAACGAGGTGTAGTAGCGGGTCTGCCCCACCCCGCCGGACACGTTGACGTTGTAGTCCTGGTTGATGGCGTTTTGGAAGAGTTGCTTGAACCAGTTGGTGTTGCGGGTCTCAAGTTCGGTGACGCGGGCGGCGAACTCCGAGTCGGTGATTTTCTTGGAGTAGAGGTCGAAGAGGGCGCCCTCATATCCTGTGGAATAGGGTTGTATATCGAAGATGTAACCGTTTTGCACCATGTCCTTCGACAGTTGGATGCGCTCCTGCGAGTTCATCATGTTGTATTGCTCGTAGGTGGGACGGGAGGTGAAGCCCAACGACGACGAGAAGTTGACCTGCGCCTTCCCCTCGCGGCCTTTTTTGGTCTTCACCACGATGACGCCGTTGGCGGCGCGTGTGCCGTAGATGGCGGTGGCGGAGGCATCCTTTAGGAAGGTGATGCTCTCGATGTCGTGGGGGTTGAGGCCGGTGATGGCATTGCCGAGGAGCGAGAGCGAGGCATTCTCGTTGACTTGGTCGAGGCTGGCGTTGCCGCGCAGCACGGCATTGAGTTCGTCGTTGCTCACATTGACGGCCTCTTCCCATATCACGCCGTCGATGACCCATACCGGTGCGGCGTCGCCATGGATGGTGGAGGAACCGCGCAGTCGCATTTTCGGTGCGGAGTTGGGCGAACCTGAGGGGGCGACGACGGAGAGTCCGGGCACCGTGCCTTGGAGCATGTTAGAGAGGTTGGGGACGTTCTGTATCTGGTAGTCGTCGGGGTTGAGGGTGAAGGTGGAACTGGCGGAGAGGCGCTTGTCGATGGTGTTGTAGCCGTCGCTCACCACGGTGACTTCGCGCAGGGTGGTGGAACTGGGGAGCATGAACACTTTTTTGGCCCGGACCTCGGCGGCTTCCTTCTCCACGGCGTCGAAACCGATGTAGGTGAACCTGAGCACCGACCGTGAGGAGGGCACCGAGATGGAGAAACGGCCGTCCTTGTCGGTCTGCGTCCCCTCACCGCTGTCCTTCACATAGACGCTCACCCCTATCAGGGGGTAACCCTCGGTGTCGTAAACCTCGCCTTCCACGTCGTACGCCTGGGGGGAGGGGGTGCTTTTCGAGGCATTTTGGGGATTTTGGGCGGCGATGGGGACTGCCTGCAAAAGACACATTATTAAAAATAAAGCCAACGCCCAACGGTTGTCGTCAAGTCGGCAACAAAAAGAATGATTATGGAGCATTCTTCTGATTTCACAGAGTATAGTGATCCGCATGTCTGAAAGTTGGTTAGTTTCCATTTAAGGTTCTAATAGTTTTTGCAAATTTACGTTAAATTTGAACAATCAAGAAAGAATAATTGCTTTTTTTATAAAAAATTAGTAATTTTGAAGCGAAAAATAATAAGAATTGCCTATAGTTACATCATTTGTCAAATATTTACATATATACTTAATTTAAACCTAACACATCTATGAGGAAAATTTTTACTTTATTAGCAGTGGCCATGATGGCTGTCTGCACCCAGGCCCAGGAGAAGTTCCTTTTCTCCCCTACCGAGACCTACACCGACGGTCAGGTGATTGAAGCCTCCGCCAACGTGAAACTGACCATCGGTCCCGACGGGAAACTGTCGAAGAAAAACTTCACGGCAGGCGAGACGAATGCAGAGTTTGCACAGACCTACACCAACGCCGACGGCGAGCAGACCACCCAGATTGTGTATCTGACTGGTGGCAACAACCCCAAGGACGGTGAATTCGACGGCTCTACCAGCACGGGCAGCGGCTACAAGCCCGATAGCAAGAACAACCCGCAGTCGGGCACGTTCTTCGTGCTGAGCACCAAACAAGCAGGAAGCATGACAGCCGGCGTCATCCTCAACAGCGGCAAGTCGTTCTATGTAACCAAGTCCGACGGTTCGGCCCTTCCCACCTCAGAGTTGGAACTCATCACCCCGGAAGGAGAGACCGTTACGCTCGACGAGAACAACCAGTCTGCCGACAAATTCTATGGTCTGGTGAAATTCCAAGCCGAGGCAGGCGAGTCCTACTATCTCTTCTGCGCTGGTTCAAAGATTAGTTTCTACGGCTACATCTTCGCCCCGAGCGGCGGCGGCACCGAGACCGAGTCCAACAAGAAATTGGTGGATATGACGGGCTACAGCCTGTACCGGAACGATTATGTCCAGAAAGAGGATGGCACCTGGGGCTATGACCCTGTGAAACTCGACGAGCCGACTCTCTACGACTACAACCGCTACTACTACAACGGCGCCAACCAGAACTCGGTGGAGACCACCAGTTATGCCCACTACCGCTACAACTACAATGCCGACGGCACCGTTGCCTCACGCGAGAGTTGGACAAGTGTAGGAGGTTCGTTCCATAAGAGCCTTGTCAATGAATATGAGTATGATGCCGCCAAGAACTGCATCAAGATGACATCCACTTCTTACGACAACCAAGGCGCGGCCACCCCGACTGGCGGTTCGCTGTATGAGGACTATGAGAACGGCTACTACAAGGTGATGAAAAACTTCTCTGCCGACGGAACAATCACCTATGAGGTACATTATGTACTCACCTTTAACGAGGCCAACCAAATCGTATCGTCCATCCAGATGACAGGTGCGGAATTCGACCAGCCCGGACAAGGTACGTTCTATACCTATGAAAACGGCGTGTTGGTGAAGCAGGTGACCGCCTACTACACACCGGGTGCCGCAGAAAGCGAGCAATGGAGCAATGTGACATCGACCATCAACTATACCTACAATAGCGACGGCACCATCAACACCAAGACCGAAGTCTCTGACTTGCGCGGCATGCACAGCGAGGTGGAATGGCGCCACACCTATGCCACCCTCGACCCGGCACTCATCCCACAGAACGTGACTGCCGACGGTTCCATCGGCGGCAATGAGGTCTATCTGAAATGGGACGCCGTGCCCGATGCCACTGGCTACGTCGTGATGTACGACAACAACACCGCCGAAGTGGAGGGCAAGACCGAGTTCATCACTCCGATGCTCATCGACGGCCTTCACTATTTCGCCGTCCAGGCCGTGGTCGGCGGGGAGAAGAAGAACCTCTCCGACTTCGTCACCGCCAGCGTGAAGGACGAGGGCAACTTGCCGATGGAGAACTTCAGGGTGCTCGCAGCCGAGAAGGTGGAAGTGGAGTCTTACGGCTACATCTCCTATTACTACAACCTCACCTTGGAATGGGATGTGCCTGCTGGCGCCTCGCCCATCTCCGACTACAAGGTGTATGTGGACAAGGGTGATACCTGGTATCCGAGCACCAACTACACCTCCGCCATGCCCGAGGCAGACAAGAAGGAAAGTTACAACGACGTGAACCATTGGGTGACCGACCGCCAGAATTTCTACTGGACCACATTTGAGGATACCCAATACAACGAAGACACCTACGAGACCGAGAGCCTCGGCAAGGGACCGGACTGCAAGTTGTGGATTTGCGCCATCTACGCCACCGGCGAGTCGCAACCCTCCAATGTCGTCGAACTCAACGTCTATAACCTCGCCCATGGAGATGACGGCATCGTCAATGTCGAGAGTGCCAACGAGAACGCTCCCGTCGAGATATACAACATCTCCGGTCAGCGCATCGACAACCCCGTCCGTGGACAGGTGTATGTCGTCAAGAAAGGCAATTCTGTGAAGAAGATGCTGAAATAGCACAATATGAGGAGAATCGGGGGTAAATCCCCGATTCTCTTTTTCATTCCTTTTTTTATGCCCCTTTTCCAAACTTGTTAATCTTGTATTTATCACTATGGTGAGAAATGTTTTCGGTCTCGTCACTTTCTTCCTCTTGTTCGCGTTGCAGGTGGGAGCCCAAGTGAGCGATACCGTGGCTGTGGACAGCAAGCCTACCTCCCAATATTCCGGCTCAAAGATAACCGTCAGCGGAAAGGTCTGCGACAAAAATGGAGAGCCACTGCCCGGCGCCACCGTCGTGATGAAGGGCAACGTGCAGGTAAATTGTATCACCAACGACGTGGGCAATTTCCAACTCACCGTACCCAAGGGCGCCGTCATCGTCATCTCTTTCATGGGAATGGTGACCAAGGAGGTGAAGGTCGATAAGCAGAAAAACCTGCAAATCGTCCTCAACGACGACGTGGCGCAACTGAAAGGCGTCGAGGTGGTGGGAAACGGCATGTTCCTCCGCCGCAGCGAGACGTTCACGGGTTCGGCTGCCACATTCACCGGCGACCAACTACGACTCAACGGCAGCGTGAACGCGCTGCAGAGCCTCAAGAACCTCGACCCGTCGTTCGTCATCAACGAAAACGTCGATATGGGCTCCAACCCCAACACCATGCCCGACGTGCAGTTCCGCGGACAAAGTTCCATCGACCTCAAAGGCGACTACGAGACCTCGCCCAACCTACCCCTGTTCATCCTCAACGGTTTTGAGACCTCGCTCGAGAAAATCGTAGATATGGACATGAACCTCATCCAAAGCATCACCATCCTCAAAGACGCTGCCGCCAAGGCCATCTACGGTTCGAAGGCCGCCAACGGCGTGGTGGTGGTGGAGACCGTGCAACCCAAACAAGGCAGGCTGAGGGTGAGTTACAACGGTTCGCTCGAACTGACCGTCCCCGACCTGAACAGTTACCACCTGACGGACGCTGCGGGCAAACTACAAGCCGAACTGCTGGCAGGGAAATACACCAACGAGAGCAACGCACACTCACAAGCCGAACTGACCGCACAATACAACGAACTCTATAAAGAGGTGGCACGCGGGGTGGATAGTTACTGGATGTCGCAACCCCTGCGCACCGGCGTCGGGCAGCGCCACTCGCTGATGCTCGACGGCGGCGACAGCGCCATGCTCTACTCTGCCGCCCTCTCCTACACCGACAACGCGGGTGTGATGAAAGGCAGCGACCGCCGCACCATCAGCGGCAACATCACACTGTCGTACCGCGTGAAAAACCTGATTTTCCGCAACCAACTCACCATCGACGACAACAAAGGCAACGAATCGCCCTACGGCAGTTTCTCGCTCTACTCGCGCATGAACCCTTATTGGCGCATCCACGACGACAACGGCCAACTCATCGAGCGATACAGCAACGGCACCTGGAACCCCCTCTACGACGCAGGGCTCAACTCGAAGAACGTTTCCACCTACACCCTCATCACCGAGAATTTCTACACGGAGTGGAACGTGCTCAAAAACCTCAAACTCACCGGCCGCGTGGGCCTGACCATCAGGAAGGACAAGGGCGACGTCTTCATACCCGCCACCAACTCCCAATACGCTTCCATCCTGCCCTCGTCGGAAGAATACCTCAACCGAGGCTCCTACACACAGAGCCATGGACAAGGCAACCAAGTCAACGCCGACTTGGGCGTCAACTACTCCATCACCAAGGGGAAGCACATGTTTTTTGCCAACCTGCAATACTCCATCGAACAGGCGAAGACGGAGTCGGAATCGTTTACCGCCATCGGATTCCCCAGCGACAGGATGGACTTCATCTCCTTCGGCAACGGGTACGCCGTCGGGGCAAAGCCCGGTGGTTCGGAGAGCACCACGCGGAGCATCGGCGTCATCGGGGCTGCCAACTACAGTTACGGCGACCGCTACCTCGCCGACGTCTCCTACCGCCTCAACGCCTCGTCGATGTTCGGCTCCAAAAACAAGTGGGGCTCGTTCTGGTCGGCGGGCATTGGCTGGAACCTCCACCACGAGGCATGGCTCAAGGGGAACAAGATACTCAACTACCTGAAAGTGCGCGCCTCCATCGGCCGCACAGGGTCGCAAAACTTCAACTCCTACCAAGCCCTGTCCACCTACAACTACATCACCGACCGCACCTACAACGGCGACATGGGCGTGACACTCATGGCACTCGCCAACCCCAACCTGAAGTGGCAGCGGCAACTGGAGCGCACCGTCGGCTTCGACATCACGCTCTTCAACCGCCTCAGCGGCCGCTTCGAATATTACAACAACCTGACCGACAACCTCCTCACCGACGTCACGCTGGCTCCCTCGTCGGGATTCTCCACCTACAAGGAGAACTTGGGCGAGACGGTGAACAAGGGGTATGAACTGACGCTCAACTACCGGTTGATCACCCTGCCACAGAGCCGCACGACGGTCAACCTGTTTTTCAACGTCGCCCACAACACCAACAAAATCTCCAAGATATCCAATGCGCTGAAAGCCTACAACGAGGCACAGGACGCCGCGAAGGACGACTTCGCAGGGTCGGAAGAGGCGAAGGCCGCCCAGCGCAGGGTGAGCACCCGCTACGAGGAGGGACAGAGCATGACCGCCATCTGGGCGGTGCGGTCGGCAGGCATCGACCCGACCACTGGTCAGGAGGTGTTCTTCAAGAAAGACGGCACGACGACGTTCGAGTGGTCGTCCGCCGACCAGGTGGTCTGCGGCGACACGCAACCCAAATACCAAGGCAATTTCGGACTTTCCGCCCGCTGGCACAACTGGGAGGCCAACTGCTCCTTCAGTTACAAATGGGGCGGGCAAACCTACAACTCCACCTTGGTGGACAAGGTGGAGAACGTGGATGTCATCAACTGGAACGTCGATGAGCGCGTGCTCACCGAGCGGTGGAACACCCCGGGACAGGTGGCGAAGTTCAAGTCCATCAAGGACACTTCCACCACCAAGCCCACCAGCCGCTTCGTCGAGGACTACGACGAACTGGCCTTCTCGGTCATCACATTGGGCTACGACTTCTCCTCCTTGCCCTTCATCAAGAAAAGTCCGCTGCAATACCTGAAACTGTCCGCCACGATGAACGACGTGGGGTGGCTCTCTACCGTCAAGAAGGAGTGGGGCCTCTCCTACCCCCGCGCACGCACGTTCAGTTTCACTTTGTCTGCAAGGTTTTAAAGAAAGGAAATGACGATGAAAAACAAGACATACGCTTTTTTCAAAATCGCTTCGGTGGGATGCTGCTTGGCTGCCACCCTGCTCCTCGCCTCGTGCGACGAGTGGCTGGACGTCAGTCCCAAGACACAAATCAAGTCGGACGACAACTTCTCGTCGGAACAGGGATTCAAGGACGCACTCACGGGTGTCTATCTCCTGATGGACAACACGTCGGCCTACGGACAGGAACTCACCTACGGCATGCTCGACGCCATGGCGCAATACTATACGGGCATGTCGGCGAGCAACACCTACAACTACGACGCCGCCTTCGACTACTCCAACAGCGGGGTGGAAAGCCGCATCAACGGCGTCTGGACACAGATGTACAAGGCCATCGCCAACGACAACGAACTCATCGAGCGCATCGACAACGCCGACCCGCTCCTCTTCACCGGCCGCAACATGCACCTCATCCGCGGAGAGGCCTACGCTATCCGCGCCTTGCTGCACTTCGACCTGACCAGGCTGTGGGGCGAGCCTTATGTCGTCAACCCTCAGCACAAGTGCATCCCCTACATGAAGTCGGTCACGGCAGACGTCACGCCGCTCTCCACCGTGAAGGAGGCGCTCGACAACTGCCTGGCGGACCTTGCCGTGGCGGAGGGGGAACTGCGTTTCGACCCGGTGGTGGCGGGCAACCAGGAGAATGCCGACGTCAACTACGAGCGCGACCGCACGTTCAAGATGAACTACTATGCCGTGTGCCTGTTGCAAGCGCGCATCCATCTCTACATGGGCAACTACGGCGAAGCGCTGAAGGCGGCGCAGAAGGTGGTGGAACAGACGACGTTCTACTTCACGCCCGACATGGAAATCAACGTGGCGGAGTCGGCCAACCGCAACCGCATCTTCTCCGAGGAACTGGTGTTCGCCCTCTACGACACCCAACTGCGCTCGCGCTACTCCACCTACTTCACCAGCGACAACCAAAGTTCACTCATCATGAGCGAACAGAGTTACCAAGCCATCTACGAACTCTTCCAGACAGGCTTCTCCGGCGACTACCGGTATGCCTATCAGACACAGGAACTCGACGGGAAGAACTACTCCACCAAGTACATGCAACCCACAAGCGGCAACACGCAGTTCCTCTTCCGAATGCCCATTATGCGACTGTCGGAGGCCTACTACATCGCGGCGGAATGCCAGTTGAAACTCAACCACGACGTGGCGGCGGCGGTCGCGCTGCTCAACACCGTGCGCAGCCACCGCAACCTGGTCGATGGCCTCGGCACGGCACTCAGCGAGAGCGACGCCATGGAGGAAATCCGCAAGGAATACACCAAGGAGTTCATGTGCGAGGGACAACTCTACTACTTCTTCAAGCGACTGAACTACGAACAAATCCCCATCCCCACCGCTTTGGGCAACACCGTCAGTTACAACTACGCCGTGCCCCGCTACGTGTTCCCGCTGCCCGACGACGAGGTAGAATATGGCGGAAGGGAGAAAGAATGAACAAGACGACTGCGAAGACATGAAAAAAACATTCACATACCTCCTGGCGTCGCTCCTCTGCCTCTGCGGCTGCAAGGAGAACGACCACATCGACTACACGCTCAACGACCGCGTCTATTTCTACGAGACGGAGCAGTTCCTCGCCGTGACCAACATCGTCAGGGAGATGAACTACAGTTTCTCGCTCAAGCCCTCGTCGCTCATGCAAGACACGGTGAAGGTGACCGTGCGCGTCATGGGGCGCACCGCCGACCACGACCGCCACTTCAAGGCGGTGGCAGTGCCCGAGAGCACCACGGCGCAAAGTCCCCTCCACTACGAAATCCTCGACGGCATCATCCCCAAGGGACATTACGACGGCTACCTGCCCGTGCTCCTCAAGCGCACCGCCGACACCAAGGACCACAGCGTGACGCTCTACCTGCAAATCATCGACAACGAGGAGTTCACCACCGGCAACCCCGATGCCATCCACTTCCGCCTGTCATGGGCCGACATGCTCATGCAGCCCGCCCACTGGCCCTATTATTTCGGCAAATACAGTACCAACAAATACCGCTTCGCCATCGACGTGTTGGGCCTCACCGACTGGCCCCAGGCCACGCGTTTCGACAACGGCAGCCAGCCCGGCGTCTATACCGCCGCCCAACTGCAACTCTTCGCCTCGCAGTTGAACGAGGCTTACCAAGAATACCGGAAGACCCACGACCCCATCTATGTCGATGACAATGCTGAAGAAAAGGAGGAGATCTACTATGCGCCAAACACTTAACATCATCTGCTGCGCCGCCGTGCTGTGGAGCCTAACGGCTTGCTATGAGGACAAGGGCAACTACGACTACACCGAACTGAATGAAATCAGCGTAGTGGCTCCCGCCGCCGGCACCTATTTCGCTGTCGATAGATACGACATCCTGCACATCGAACCACAGTTGGCGTTCACCCAAGGGACGATGGACGAAAGCCAACTCGACTTCCTGTGGGAGATGTACCTCGACGATTGGGCAAACACCGAGGCGAAGGCTGTCGTCCTCGGCAGGGAGCGCATCCTCGACGCCCAAATCTCAAGGCCCCAAAGCACGACCGACTACGCCTTGGTGCTGACCGTCACCGAAAAACAGACGGGGGCGGCCTACCGGACGAAATACCGCGTGTCCATCCAGCCCAGCGTGCTCTCGGGACTGATGGTGCTCCAGGACGACCAGGGGCGCTGCCGACTCGACTACCTCGCCTCCACCTACGCCGAACCGTCGTTCGTGGAGAACAGGCACATCAAGGACGTGTATGCCGTCAACAACGACGGCACGTCGCTGGCGGGCACGCCCCGAGGGGTCAGTTTCTCCTTGGTGGAGAAGAGCAGTTACGAACCGCAGGTGAAAAACCTCTACCTGTGGACCGACCGGCAGGTGGCGCGCATCAGCAGCAGCGACTTCTCCTTGGAACACATCGACAACGACCTCTTCATGGTGGCTCCCCAGAAAATCGACGTCACCAACATCGACCGGTCGGGCAGGTATTCCTATTGCACCGTCATGCTCAACGACGGACAGGCGCACGCCCTCAACCAACAGGCGACACTCTCCTTCGGGTACCAATTCTCGCGCCCGCTGAAGCCCAACTCGAGCATCGAGGGGAACTTGCGATTCGCTCCCTTCGTCTATGAGCCCGACCTCTTCGGGTCGCAGACCGGCTACTGCGCCATCCTCTACGACCAGATAGGGAAAAGGTTCGTCAAGGTGGCTTCCAATTACGATGCAGAACCCGCCGTGTTCGCCTTCAACCAACAAGAAGAGGCCAACATCACCTCCTTGTTCGACGTGAACAACATCGGACTGGACATGGTGTGGATGGGCAAGAACTACGGGTCTATCGCCTGCGCGGTGTTCACCGACGGCCACAAGCGCTACCTCTACCGCATGCGATTCAATGTCAACAGCACCACCACCGACGCCAGCAGCGGCGAGGAAGTCATCAACCCGTTGGTATATCGACAGGCCTACGGGAAGGACGACTTCTCGGCGGCGACCGACGGCGACCAGGCGCGCTTCTTCGAGTGCGGGCGCTTCGCCGTCAACACCTTCATGTATGCCACCACGCGCAACATCTACACCTACGACTTCAACGCGAAACGGGCCATCCTGCTCAACGACCCCTTCCCCGAGGATGAGGAAATCACCGCGATACGCATCTACAACGTGGAATTCTTTACCGCCAACCTCCAGAATGTCAGCGGCACGCTGCTCTATGTCGCCACATGGAACGGGAAGGAGGGAAAGGTCTATGAGTTCCCCATCAACCGCACCACGCTCAGGTTCAACAACCGCGACAATGCCGATGGCAACCTAAAGGCGCCCTACAACGTCTTTGGCGGTTTCAGCAAGGTGGTCGATATGTGCGTCAAGCCCCAAGGCAGGGGCGACACAGCCATTTAACAACACAAAAAAACACAACTAATATGATTATGAAACGTCTTTTGCTTTTCATTTCCATCATGGCCTGCCATCTTTCCCTGTGCATGGGCCAAGTGAAGTATGTGCCGGAATATGTCATCGAGGGTACGAAAGGACAGCAAATCGTCTATGACCCTGCCGGCACCTTGCTCGAAAACGACATCAACATCAAATGCGTGGTCTATGTCATGCGCAACTTCTGGTGGGAGGCGGTCGATGTGGCGCTCAGCCAGCAAGAGGGGAAATGGGTAGGCCGCTTCGACGTGCCCGAGGATGCCGTGTTGGTCTGCGCCAAGATGACGGCGGGCGACAAGACCGACTGGGGATGGCCCGCCACCTACGCCTCCTTCGTGCTCGACAAGAACAAGCAAAACAAGGAGGGGGCACGCATAGGATGGGCACTGCTCCGCACCCCCGACTCGGGACTCAACCTGCCGGGCATGATGGACGACCCCAAGGCGGAACCGCTGTCGGGCGAAGCACAGGTGATGTGGTTCAACAATGAGTTTGCGCAGTTCCCGCAGGCGCAGCCGCGTGAGTTCGGCTACTTGGTGAAAATGCTCCAGCGGGTGAAACCTGGTGAGAAAAACGAGCAGTTGAGGCAGAACATGAAGTCATTCGTGGAAGACAAGCGCCTGAAACTGACCGACCAGCAGTGGAGCGACCTCTACGACATCGCCCAGCGCACATTGGTTGACTCTGCCCTCGCCCTTCGCATCAAGGAAAAGGAGAAGAAGGCGTATCCCGACGGCATCATCAGCCGCGACGAGGAACTGTTGCGCATCCAGAACCTCTTCGGAAGCGTGAAGACGCGCGAGGCCGGCGACCCGACGGCAGCACAGGCCCAGAAGGACTTCCAAAAGTTCCTCCAGCGTTTCCCCTCCGACAAGTTCTGGGACGTCCACTCCTTCCACACCGACCTTTTCTACTCGAAAATCTTCCGTGCCGTCATCTACGACCGCATCATGAGGGCGGACGACTATTCCAACCTTGCCACCTATATCCACGACATCCCCTACGACGAGATGGTCGCCACCCACTGGCATGTGGCGGAAATACCCTTCACCAACCAGCAAATCACAGCGGAGAAGGCACTGCCCCATTCGGAGTTGCTCATCAACGAGATACTCAACCGTCCGCGCAACACCCATGCCATGAAAATCGTGTCGCCCAACGAATGGAACGGCTACGTCATTAAGAAATTCAGCATGGCGCTCTACGCCCATGCCCGCATCCTCAATGCTGCGGGCCGCAAAAGCGATGCCATGAAATACATGGAGATGGTCTATCCCTTCTACTCGAAGCAAGCAGAATATGCCGACCTCTATGTCGGACTGCTCAACGCACTGGGACGTCAGCCGGAGGTCATCCCCTACATCAAGCAGTGCGTGCCCGAGGATGCCACGACGCAGGCGATGCTCGACTTGCTGAAAGAGGACTACCTGAAAAACAATCCCGGCGGCAACTTCGACCAATACCTCGCATCGCTGAAAAATGCCGAACAGATAGAGAAGGACCGCGCCAAGGCACTCTCCGAACTCATCGACCTCCCCGTCAACCTGTACGCCCTCGACCGCATGGGTGGCGGACGTGTCAACCTCGCCGAAAAGAAGGGGAAAATCATCTTCCTCGACTTCTGGGCCACTTGGTGCGCCCCCTGCAAGGCTTCCATGCCCGGCGGACAAATGACGGTGGATAGATGGAAGGACAACAAGGACGTGGAGTTCTACTTCGTCGATACGCAGGAGATAAAAGCCAACTACCGTACGTCGGCAGAGACGTTCATCAAGTCGAAGGGCTACACCTTCAACGTGCTGTACGACAACGGTGAGGTGGGCAAGCAAGACCAACTCTACAAGTCGGTGGCGGGCGTGCTGCATACGTCGGGCATCCCGCTCAAGGTAATCATCGACCGAAAAGGGCACATCCGGTGGATGGGCTCGGGCTACCATGGCAGTCCGACGCAGATGGCCGACGAGATTTCATACATTTTGGAATACTTGGTCAATGAGAAATAGCACCCTCACCTTCCGTGTGGCGGTCGTGGCGTTGGCCGCCGCCCTTTCGGGCACTTGTCACGCCTCCGGCTTCGCCGAGGACACCACCATCGTCTATACGTCGTGCGACAGCATACGCTTGGCTGCCACACTCGCCATCCCCGACGACGGGCGGCAGCGGCACCCCGCCGTCGTCCTGATGTCGGGGACGGGCAGACAGGACCGTGACTGCACGATGGCAGGCCACAAGGTTTTCAAGGAGATTTCCGACCACCTCGCCGCCAACGGCATCGCCGTCCTCAGGACCGACGACCGTGGGACGGGGAGCAGCGGCGGCGACTACGGTTATGCGACGACGGAAGACTTCGCCGCCGATGCCCTCGCAGCCGTGGCTTACCTGAAGTCACGTCCCGACATCGACGCCTCGCACATCGGTCTGCTGGGGCACAGCGAGGGGGGCGCCTCCATCTCCATCGCCGCAGCACAGTCGCCCGACGTGGCGTTCCTCGTCAGCCTCTGCGGGCTGATGACGGCGGGCCTGCAGTCGGTGATACAGCAAAACATCGACATCGTGGCGGCATCGCCCCTCCCGGAGGCCGACAAGGCACGCTACAACGACATCAACGAGCGTATGTTTCGCACAGCCTACGACTATGCCGACTCCGACAGCCTCGAACAACGGTTGTATGCCGTGCATGACGAATGGCGGCGCGACACGACCAACCAGCATATCCGCTACGGCATCTACATGTATGCCATGACGGCCACCTCGCCGTGGTACCGTTTCTTCATCCGCTACAATCCTGCCGACTATCTCTCAAAGGTGAACGTGCCGGTGCTGCTGGTCTTTGGCGGCAAGGACATCATGGTGAATGCCCGACAAAACGAGGAGAGTGCCTTGCAGTGCCTCGCCCACAACAAGGAGGTGACCTCCCGCGTCTTTCCACAAATCAACCACCTGCTGCTGCCTTGCGAGAAGGGAACACAAGAGGAGTACGCCTCGCTGAAAGACGCAAATGTCCTGCCCGAACTCCTCTCGCTGCTTAGTACTTGGATTCGGCAAAAAAGCGGGATGCCCACTTCTAAATGATAAAACTCCCCATTTTTCCACCTATCCCCTGTCGTTTGTTTTTTTCATGCGGATTTTGCCGTTACAAAATAATTGTTTATCTTCGCAGCGTCAACCCAAACTA
>CAMKSZ010000012.1 GCA_946415525.1 uncultured Prevotellaceae bacterium
CTCCAAATATTTTTTGCATTTTTTATCTTTTCAAATGAAGTTTAATATAAATGAGAAGGGATGAGTTTCCCCATCCCTTCCGAATTGATAAGTTGACTTTACATTTTACATCATTCCACCCATTCCTGGAGCGCCACCCATAGGCATGGCAGGCTTCTCCTCCGGCTTATCTACGATGAGGCACTCTGTTGTAAGGAACATGCCTGCAATAGAGGCAGCATTCTCAAGAGCAACACGTGCCACTTTGGCAGGGTCGATCACACCACATTTGCGAAGATCCTCATAAATATCGGCATGAGCATTGTAGCCGAAATCACCTTCGCCCTCTCTCACTTTCTGAACGACGACAGCACCTTCGCCACCTGCATTAATCACTATCTGACGAAGTGGTTCTTCTATGGCACGAGCGATGATGTTGATACCTGTCTGCTCATCGGCATTGTCGCCTTTCACATTGGCCAAAGCATCAAGAGCACGAATGTAGGTCGTACCACCACCAGCGACGACTCCTTCCTCAATGGCTGCGCGTGTAGCACAAAGAGCATCGTCAACTCTGTCTTTCTTTTCCTTCATCTCCACTTCACTGTTTGCACCGACGTAAAGGACTGCTACGCCGCCCGACAATTTGGCGAGACGTTCCTGCAGTTTTTCCTTATCGTAGGAACTGGTGGTGTTTGATATTTCTTTCTTGATGGCAGCGACACGGTCAGCAATGTCTTCTTTTCTTCCTCCGCCATCGACAATGGTAGTGTTGTCCTTGGTGATTGTAACTTTCTCGCAAGTTCCTAACATGTCAAGTGTGGCTTGCTCAAGTTTCAGACCTTTTTCTTCGCTGATGACAACACCGCCAGTAAGAACAGCGATATCCTCAAGCATGGCCTTGCGACGGTCACCGAATCCGGGAGCCTTGACAGCGCAGATTTTCAATCCAGAGCGCAGACGATTGACCACCAATGTGGTGAGAGCCTCAGAATCGACATCTTCCGCGATGACAAGCAGTGGGCGGCCACTTTCGGCTGCCGGCTGGAGAATGGGCAGGAATTCCTTTATGTTGCTGATTTTCTTATCATAAATGAGGATGAGAGGATGGTCGAACACGCATTCGAGTTTGTCGGGGTCGGTGACAAAATAGCCGCTAAGATAGCCACGGTCGAATTGCATACCCTCAACAACTTCAATGTGAGTTTCACGGCTCTTGCTTTCCTCAATAGAGATAACGCCATCCTTTGAAACTTTCCTCATGGCATCAGCCAACAATTTGCCAATTTCACGGTCGTTGTTGGCAGAAACTGTTGCCACTTGTTCGATTTTGTCATAGTTGTCATCTACCTTCTCTGCATGATCTGCAATGAAATCAACGACAGCCTTAACGGCTTTGTCTATACCACGTTTGAGATCCATCGGATTGGCACCTGCAGTAACATTTTTCAATCCCTCTGTGATAATCGACTGTGCAAGCAGAGTTGCAGTTGTTGTACCATCGCCTGCATCATCACCAGTCTTTGAAGCGACACTCTTCACCAATTGTGCTCCTGTGTTCTCGAATGGATCCTCCAATTCAATCTCTTTTGCCACGGTTACACCATCCTTGGTGATTTGTGGAGCGCCAAACTTTTTCTCGATTACTACATTGCGTCCTTTAGGACCAAGCGTCACTTTGACTGCATTTGCCAACTGGTCAACGCCATTTTTGAGGAGGTCGCGTGCCTCAATATTGAATTTAATATCTTTTGCCATGATTATTGTGTAGTTAATTATCCGATAATAGCGAGAACATCACTCTGACGCATAATCAGATATTTCTCACCTTCCAATTCCACTTCTGTTCCAGCGTATTTGCCATACAAGACAACGTCGCCTTCTTTGAGGACCATCTCCTCGTCCTTGGTGCCTTTGCCAGCGGCAACTACTTTACCTTGGAGCGGTTTCTCTTTTGCTGTGTCGGGAATGATAATTCCACCGACCTTCTCTTCGGCTGGTGCAGGGAGCACAAGCACTCTGTCTGCTAATGGTTTGATGTTCATTTTTGTCGTATTTTAAGTTTAAAATCAATTCTGCCCACATAATAGCGAAAACCGTGCCAAAATGACAAAAAGTGATAACAAATGTCATTCGTGTCACAACAAATGACAAAATAATCTATCAACTATCGTAATTGAAGCATAAAACCAAGTGATAAACCAGCGACATTCCAAAACGAAATATGTTTGTTGGTCATATATTCAATTATATATAGGTCGCAACTACCGACTTCATAGAAAAAAGAGAAAGACTTAATGGACTTTACATTCAGGAAATCCGTAGAAAGCGACACTCTCTGACCTACACAGACATTGGTCCTGAATCTGGTGGAAAACCAATAATAATTATTGGGATATCTACTGGGTTGATGGTTCCAAAATTCGGATCCGATAATAGCATTGACGTACAACCCCAAATATAAAGGCTCCACCGAAAAGCCCTTTCCCAAATTCAACCGCCAAGGAAGGAAATCCTGCTTCAGTGTCATTGTTGCTCTCGCTGAACCAGACATCCCCTTGGGCACAAAGCCGACCAAGAAATCCGTCTCCCATATTTTGTTTTTGCCATAATTCCATCCTATGCCCAAGGAGAGCGCCCCCATATTACCTGCATTCTGGCCAATGATATGATTAGGCATTAATTGCCGCCAAAAATGATTTTTCTTTATAGTCAATTGTTCAGTTGGCTTGCCGATAGAAATGGAATCTTCAGCAAACGTTCCTTGACATATAGTCACCATTGCCACCAACGAACTAAAAATAAACAATTTCATAGGTGTAATTCGAAGGAGTAACGGTAAAAATGATATAACTCCGACTGTTGACACTGTCACTAACATAATAGACCACACCATTAGCAAACAAATCGGCAGCCTCAAATCGATGTTCGTGTCCTGCGGTGCAAAAAAGCACATGGGGGAAAGTCTCTACAAAATAGTTGAAAGTATTCACAACATTGTTGTTGAACTGTTCAGAAAAAGGACGGGCGTGCATACAAAACACAGTCCTGTCATATGCACCTTTATCCTTGTGTAATTGAGATTCTAAGAAATCGAAATCTGGTATAGCCTGGTCAAAGTCATATTCCAAGGCATTTGTGTTGAGACAAATGAACTTCACACGCCCTGCAATAAAAGAAAAATTAGTCTCGCCAAACATCTGTTTATAGACTTCTATACCTGTTCCAAGGCAATCATGGTTGCCAATGATGCCCACAAATGGCATCTTTAAATTAAGGAAGATATCCCTTTGTCTCACAAATTCCCTTGTGGCTCCATAGTTTGTAAAATCACCTCCATGGATGACAAAATCTATCCTTTCCTGTCTGTTGATGTCATCCACCAAATCTTTCGTATCATCATACCATCCTTGCGTATCCCCCATGACAACAAACCGCAAGGTATCTTTGTCTTTACAAGCCACCTGTATTTTCTCCAAATTGAGATGATTGAGATTTCTGTCTCCACTGAAATCTACATAATAGGGATGCACATCAAAGGCATCGCCACATCCCATTGGTAGGATGGTCAGCAAAAATAGGGCAAAAACAAAGAAACTGCGAAGTATTCTATTTTTCACCATATTTATAATAGTACCAATAAGTGTTGCCAAAGGTGCGACGAAGATGATTAGCCACAACCTCCTTTGGGTACTGCTGCTCCATCTTTCTGAAATCGTGGAAATCGGCTTCTACAACACGATCAATGGGAGTCGGCATAGGTTTGCCTGAATAATAATGAAATTGCATGAGTGCCTCGGCATAATGCCTCGGCATGACAGAGTCAGGAAATACCTTACGGACAATTGTAGAGAAGCCTTCCAACTCCCTCGTCAACAACAATTCCATCAATTTATAATCTACCCTTGCCCATCCCTTTGATGCGAAAATGGTGACGACGCTGTCGGGGAATAACACAGCGCGTGCTTGAATGCTATCAGATAATAAAGAATGTAGATCTCGTGGGATGGGATAATGGAAAAGTCTCTCGCCCAATTGCTGCTTCTTAGCCAATGCATGAGCCCTAAGCATGGTGAGCGAAGGGTCTTTCACCTGAGAAGACTTGCCGACTTGTAAAGCAGCATCGTATTTTCCTTGCATGATGAGTCTTTCTGCTTTCATGCGATAATGGAAAGCCTCGTCGCTATTGCTAAACAAACCTACCATTAAGAACATGACCACCAAAGAAAGTAGATTAATCCAAGTGTTACGTGAAAACAGTCCAACAGACAATGGTTCTGGTTCATAAGGCTCAATCTGTCTCAACATCCAAACCAAAAGGACAAATACCCCCAACAACAAAGGAATGGCAATCCACCAACCTCCCAAAGAAAACCCTCGGTCGATATCGGAACTTACATCCGTGATGAAAGTCAAGGCGAGTAGAGACGGAAAATAAGTAATGGCATGGGCACGTTTCCTTAGTTGGGTTATATGAGCCACAGCCAATTGAAGAAGATATAGTGTCAGAGTTATGAGTATTGCCCCCACCCATCTGCCATAATGGGTCTTTCCACCAGAAAGCACATGTTGGCCGGCGGACAAGATATCTGATTGGTAGAAGAACAAGTAGGTGAAAGAAAAAATCACGAAAGCAAATGCACACACCGACTTGATGCTCCCATATGCTTTGTGATGAGAATCCACATCTGACAAAAACGGCATAAATCCCCAATTTTGAGATGGGATGGCATAAAGATTGTCCTCATGCCATCCCACACTAAGTCAGTTTTTCTTAAGCACTACAGCCGATCGGGCTGGGATATAAAGTTTCAGCCACTCCTTGTGGTCTTTCACATAGAGCGGATCATAATTGGTGAAGTGTGTCATGGTGTCGTCTGCCAATCCGTTTCCACCGAAATCCTTGGCATCAGTATTAAGCACGACATCGTAAGAACCAGTCGGCACCAAGAACCCATAATCGGTGAATGAACGAGTGGGACTGAAATTAAAGACGAAAACAAGGTCTCCTCGCATAAATGCCAAGACTTGGTCGCCATCATTGTGCCATATTTCCTGGACAGGTGTCTTGGGGAAATTCTTCTGGCTCTTGATTACTTCGAGCATTTTCTTGTCGAAATCACCCAACCAATGATAGCACAAATCATGGTTGTCAACTAAATTCCACTGTCTTCGTGCATATTTATAACTCCAGCCATTACCTTCACGCGGGAAGTCAATCCATTCTGGATGGCCAAACTCATTACCCATGAAGTTCAGATAACCTCCATTGATAGCAGCAGCGGTCACCAGCCTAATCATCTTGTGCAGGGCAATGCCCCTATGGGCCATTTCGTTTTCATCTCCTTTTTTAAAGTGCCAATACATATCGGCATCGATAAGACGGAAAACAATGGTCTTGTCGCCTACAAGTGCTTGGTCGTGACTTTCACAATAACTGATGGTCTTCTCGTCGGGACGTCTGTTTTTCACCTCCCAGAATATTGAACTCGGTTTCCAATTCTCGTCACTTAGTTCCTTGATGGTCTTAATCCAATAGTCGGGAATGTTCATCGCCATTCTATAGTCAAATCCATAACCACCACTTTCAAATTTGGCTGCCAATCCAGGCATGCCACTCACTTCCTCAGCGATAGTGATGGCATTGGGGTTCACTTCATGTATAAGTTGATTGGCCATAGTTAGATAGCAGATAGCATTGTCATCTTCATGACCATTGAAATAGTCGCCATAGTTGCAGAAAGCCTCTCCCAGTCCATGGCTGTAATACAGCATAGAAGTAACACCGTCAAACCTAAATCCGTCGAAATGGAACTCCTCCAGCCAATACTTACAATTGGAAAGCAAGAAGTGTATGACTTGGTCCTTGCCATAGTCAAAGCAAAGAGAATCCCAAGCAGGGTGCTCATGTCTGTCACCAGGATAGAAGTATTGATTGGGGTCGCCAGCAAGATTGCCGAGGCCTTCTACCTCATTCTTTACTGCATGTGAATGGACAATGTCCATAATGACGGCTATACCATTTTGGTGCGCGGTATCAATGAGTTCCTTCAGTTCTTCAGGCGTGCCAAAACGACTCGATGGAGCAAAAAACGAACTGACATGATAGCCGAAAGAGCCGTAATATGGGTGCTCCTGAATGGCCATAATCTGAATGCAATTGTAGCCATCGGCAATGACACGAGGTAGAACATTATCCTTAAATTCGGTATATGTTCCAACCTTCTCTGCATCCTGAGACATGCCGATGTGGCATTCGTAGATAAGCAAAGGACTCACATTGGGTTTGAATTTTTTCTTCTTCCACTGATAAGGCTGTTCGGGATTCCAAACTTGGGCTGAAAAGATTTTTGTGACATCATCTTGTACAACACGCTGTGCCCAAGCGGGTATGCGCTCCCCTTCCCCTCCATTCCAATGCACATGCATTTTGAAAAGGTCACCGTGCTTCATCGCCCTTGCACCAAGTTTGAGTTCCCAATCGTCTGTCCCTTTGATACGTTTTGCACGATATTTTTCAGTTTCTTTCCAATCGTTGAAATCGCCTACAAGATAAATATCCGTGGCATTAGGGGCCCATTCGCGGAAAACCCAACCACGAGGTGTGCGGTGGAGACCATAGTAGTCATAGCCTGTCGAAACATCAGAAAGAGAAACCTTTCCATTTCTGGTGAATTGGTTGATTTTCCAAACTGCATGGTCGTGACGGCCCTTGATGGCATCCTCGTAAGGTTCCAAATAGGGATCTTTGGCTACCAAACCAATGTGTTTAGGGGTTCTTGCCTTGGCAGGAGTCTTGCTCTTGCCGGTAGCAGCCTTTGCTACAGTTTTGCTGGTTGTCTTTTTTTCTGCCATAATGTGATATAATATGAGAGGTGTCATCCCCTCTGGGAAATTAATAATTATGAATGAAACTTAACACTTCACCTTAAAAATTGCCTTTTTAAGTTCTGCCTGGTCGGAGATGCAAGGAGCATGGCCATCCTGTGGAAAAAAGATGGCAAACATATCTGGAGTGCAAGTGACAAAGGATTGAGATGCCACCCCAGGGAATTTTGTGATATCCTTGGCTTCGTTGTACTCGCCGTCAGGCAACATACTTGCAGGAATATAGCCATAAGTTTCACAACCCGATAGTGGAATCTGGATATCGGCCATCACTCTATGGGTTTCTTGGACAGCCTCTTCAGTTTTCTTTCCTTTAGCAACCTGAATATTGACGAACACATCATCGCCATCGATGAAATGCTTGCCCGGTTCCAACAGGTTGAGGTCGTTTTCCTTTAGGAACAGTGCTACTTTCTCAAAGAGAGGGTTGAGAGAGACATACTTTTCGAAATTCTCTAATGTGTCGATAATCATTTTAAGGATATTTTATGTTAAACAATGTTTTATTGGTTGTATCTTTGTCCGTTGGAATAATAACCACGTGCAATAACCTGTCCTGTCCTACTGTTTTTTTCGACGAAATTTCCATCACGAGCACCATTTTTATAGGTACCTTCAAATCGTTTCCCGTCAGCAGTTTCCTCTACGGCCTGTCCATGTCTGACTCCACGGTGGAATTGCCCTTTAAAACGAGCCCCATCATGAAAGTGAATGACGACAACTCCTTCGAATTTCCCATTGCGGAACTCCCCTTCAAAACGGTCGCCATTTTTTTTGACCAATTTCCCTTGACCATTTTGGGCATCTTTATACCAATTACCTGTATAAACATCTCCATTTTTCCATGTAAAAGTCCCAGGGCCAGAGCGTTCGCCATTGAGAAAGCGCCCCACATACTTGTCGCCATTTCCATATCTGACAGTCCCCAGACCAGTGCGCTCGCCTCTGACATATTCTCCATCATATACGTCTTTCGTATCGAAAAAAGAATAGACTCCCCGCCCATTGGGCAAATCGTTGAGCCACATACCTTCGTATTTGTCACCACCCGGATAGTAATTCGTTCCTTTGCCTGAACGCTCATTATTTAGCCAATTGCCACGATAGGAAACACCGTCTCCCCAGTTGAAGACGCCATATCCGTTTTTCATGTCGTTTTTCCAATTCCCATCATAATATTGGCCAGTGGAAAAAGTGTATTTTCCCCTTCCCTCTCGTTTGTCCTGCACCCATTGTCCGTCATAAACATCGCCGTTATAGTAACTCATTACTCCATGCCCTTCTTGATAATCCTTGTACCAATAACCTTCATATTTGTTATTGTTCATGAAGTAATACGTACCTTTGCCGTGCTGCTGGTTTTGATACCATTCGCCCACATATTTCTCACCGTCGGCAAAAACAAATGTTCCCTTTCCCTGACGTTTGCCTTTTACAAATTCTCCCTTGTAAACATCGCCATTGGGGAATTTCATCATCCCCTTTCCATGAGGCTTTTTCCCCACGATGTCCCCCTCGTACACAGCACCATCTTTCATGGTAAGCGTACCCTGAATAATATTCTGTGCCACAAGGGTAAAAGGTGACAAAGAAAGGATTAATATGACAACAAAATTGCTAAATTTCATTTCTTCTTCGGATTTTCACCCCAAAATTACGAAAAAAAGTGGATTCAAAGAAATAAATAACATTTTTTTAGTGATTATATCGTTGTTTTGCATAAAACAGTTTTTTTATTTCTAAGGAAAAATCCCCTTTACCTTCCCGATACTTGACGATGGGAAGAAAAGGGGATTTTGCCTAAATGCAATTATTTCATGCAACAAAAGAAGCCCCACGGAGCCCTATTGGGAAATCTCTGTCACATCTTTGTCACCTGGCTTGAACATCAAACCACGGCAGTTGGTGGCATCAGCCTTATAAGGAACCAACTCGACTTTGTTCCATTCGATTCGGTCTGTGGATTGTGCGACTGGTACATGAGGAATCAGGGAGCCATCGCGCACAAGAATGATGCAGGGGATGTGACCCGCCTCTATCTGTCGGTAGCCCCCTTCATAGACTTTCCCTGTTTGATAGTCAATCCACTTTCCATCGGGGAGATAGCAAGTGCGATTATTGCCGATTTCCATCAAGGGAGCAACCAATATTTGTGAGCCAAACATATACTCGTCCTCCACATGCCATGCGCCAGGATCGTCGGGGAACTCTACGAAAAGAGCGCGCACCATTGGCAATCCTTTGTTGGAACAGTCCTTTGCCTGAGCATAGACATACGGCATCAGCCGATATTTCATCTCTGCACAATCACGGAATGCTTTAGTGAATGACTCACTGATGAGCCACGGCTCTGTGGGCGGTGCTCCATGTGCACGAGTATGCGACGAGAGGAAACCAAAAGGTAACCACCTGCGATAAATGTCTTCAGGAGAAGCAGTAACAAAGCCACCCATATCATGGCTCCAAAACGAGAATCCGCTCAAACCGAAACTCAAGCCGCCTCTCAAGTCCCCCAACATGCCGATATTGTTGGTGGCGGCATCGCCACCCCAATGTAAGGGATAACGCTGCGAACCCGCCCAAGCACTCCTTGCCCAGATAACACCTTCGCCTGAATGCTGCTTGACGGCATTCCAAAGAGCCATGTTATATCTCAAGGGATAAAGATTGTGCTCATAGAATCCCGTTTTTCCACTCGCATAAATGCCATTGAAAGGTGCTGCTTCGCCAAAGTCGCATTTGATGGCTGCCACTCCTTGGTCTATCAAACGTCCAATCTTGTCTTGGTACCACTTCACGGTAACAGGATTGGAAAGGTCGAGCACTGCATCCTCATAAGGCATTCCGCCCATGGCGTTTTTAACTTGCATCCCGCCTTCTACCAATTCCTTGAAATATCTATTCTTTGGCGTAAAATAAGGAAGTTGCCACAAACAGGTATGGAAACCGTCCTTTTTCAACGACTTCAACATGGCGACTGGGTCGGGGAAACGGTCCTTGGCAAATTCATAGTCGCACTGCCAATCAACCCCAAACCATCCCGTGTCGAAATGGATGACATCGGAGGGAATGCGATGCGCCCTAAGTTGTTTGGCAATTTCCAATCCTTCCTTTTGAGAAAAATATGTTATCCTGCTCATCCATGTGCCAAAGGTCCATAAAGGCAACATAGGACTCTTGCCAGTCACTTCAGTATATTCATCAAGGATGTCCTTTGGCTGTCCAAAAAAGACAAAGAAATCCATTTTCTCGTCCCCCATAAACAACCGTTGTGCTCCAATATAACTGGCCCCAAAATCACAAGTCACGGGTGCACTCGTATGCATGAAAAAGCCATATCCTCTATTGCTGAAATAGAAGGGAACAGGCTTGTACATGCCATCGGTTTCTGGTCCTTGGGGGTCGGTAACATAGAGATGTACCTTTTGACCAACTTTATTGAGTGATGTGAAAGATTCACCGCAACCGTAAATTCGCTCTCCAGGCGAAAGCAAGAAGACGGGATTAACGCTTCTTGAATTGTCCGAACCCCTCTTAATGAAACTAAACGGCAACAATTTCACTTGGGTGGAATCATTGTCAACGATAGAGCGTGTCTGTGTAAGAACCCTTCCTTTTTTATCTTTCAAAACAATACGCCATGGATATTTCTGAATCTCTATGCGCCCATACTTGCTTTCGTAGGCTATCGATTTACCGTCAGTTATGCATTTCCAACCATTTGCCGATGGTTTTGTGTTGGCACCAAGCATCTTCGACTTGAAATCATCGGAAAACATAGGGTCGGCGGCATCATCGTTTCCTATCTCCAAAGGAGTGGTCAAAAGACTCACTCTAACCGTCCGGTCATCCACGAAATCCAACTTAAACGCCAAATCTGGGTCATTGTCGTACTGAGTGTCGGGAAAATCCAACATTCTCATCCTGACAGGCCAATAGCCATTCAAATTGAAAGCCTGACGAGGTGCCAAACGGTATCTTTTCCAATTTATCATCCCCGAGGCTTTTTCGGTGTCGAATGAAGAAAGACTGTCGGCAAGGAAATAGACATTGGACAAATCACTAAAATCGGTGGACATGTCCTTGGCATTGTTTTGCAAATACTGCACTCCCCCATTAGTCTGGATTTGGGCCACGGCAATCACTGTCGACACCATGAGCAACAAAGAAAGCAATGATTTTTTCATGATATATCTGTTTTTGTTATCTTAGTTTTCTGTCAATTTGTTTTTGCAAATATACACCAAATTGCGACAATAAATGCATAATGGGTGTGTTTTTTTTGTCTTCTCCATCGTTTTTCAGAAATTGGGCCTATTTTGAAAATAATTAATGGAAAAATTCGTATGTTTTTATTAATTTGTGTATTTTTGCAATTAAATAGCCTCATATTTGCAACAATAATCACAATGAAACATTTTATAGCATTAGCCATCGTTGCTGCATGTTTTTCCTTACATGCATCGGGATTTGAAGTGAATGGTATCTACTACAAAGCGCTTTCGCCGACGACAGCGCAAGTGATACCTATCAACTCGTCGTCAATTGGTAGCGGAGACATATCCATAGGCATTAATTATGGTTATTCGGGCGATGTTGTCATCCCAGAAACAGTAACCCACAATGGTGCGGATTATCAAGTTGTCTCGGCAGAAGATGGCGTGTTTGCCTCATCCTCCAAAATGACATCAATCAGCCTTCCTGCCACTTTGACAGAATTAGGCCCCTCACCTTTTGAATCATGCAGCAAATTGACATCCATTACCGTTGCTGCATCCAACCCAGTTTATTGTAGCGAAGGCGGCGTGCTATACAACAAGGACAAAAGCACACTTATAGCCGTTCCTGGCGGTTCGACAGGTAATTTCACAGTACCTTCCACAGTAACCACTATAGACAACTCCGCCTTTTATGGATGTTTCCGCCTTACGAGCATCTCCATTCCCGAGACGGTGGAAGAAATCGGTACAAATGCCTTTAGGGCATGCACCTCATTGTCATCAATCAACATTCCATCTAACATTACAGAAATAAAAAATGGCACTTTCAATGGATGCAGCACACTGAAAGCCATCAACATTCCCGATGGGGTCAAAACTATAGGTGATTACGCATTCTACTACTGTAGGAACTTATCACAGATTCAGTTTCCTTCGGCTCTGACTTCCATTGGCGACTATGCTTTTTGCACTTGCTACCAAATTCCCGTCATCAACATCCCAGAAGGAGTGAAAAGCATCGGCATAAGGGCTTTTGAAAGTTGTAGGACGGCAAGGGTTGCCAATCTTCCTTCTACATTGGAGACCATTGGCGCTGGCATTTTCAGAGGTTGCACATCACTCCCTTCCATTAATCTAACTTCAGGTAACACCCATTTCACGATAGACAACGGGGTGCTGCTCGACATCGACAAAACGATGGTCATCTGCTGTCCTGGAGGCTACAGGGGCAGTTATGAAATTCCCTCAACGGTCAAGGTTATAGAAGAATACGCCTTCTACCTTTGCAAGAATCTCTCTTCTGTGAAATTGCCTGAAGGATTGACCACCATCAGAATAGCCTCTTTCACCAATTGCACCCTTCTCGAGACAATTACGCTGCCTTCCACTCTAAGGACAATTGGGAAAAGTACATTCGTAGGTTGTTCCGGCATTCAGTCTGTCTTTTCTTATTCTAAGACTCCACCAATTATATCTTCTGAGGCATATTCTTCCCCGACCTATTCCGTGCCTCTTTACGTCCCTGGTTCTTCATCCAATTTATACAAAAATGCGGATTACTGGAAAAACTTCAACATCACACGACTCATCGGTGACGTGAACCAAGACGGTGAGATCTCGGTGGTTGACGTAATGATGCTGGTTAGCCACGTTACAGGAACTGATAGCGACGATAGTTTCGAACCTCAACTCGGCGACCTCAATAACGATGGAGAAATTTCTGTCGTAGATGTCATGTCGTTGGTCGATTACGTTGTGGGGAATTGAGGCCATGCCTCATTTCCCCGCCTCCGCCTTTTCTGGCATAGTCACGATGTAGGCTCCCACCAAGACCATGACTGCAGCCAGCGGCTTGTCCCAAGTGAAGATATCTTGACCCACCGCCATCGCCACCAACGATGCCACGATGGGCTGAATGTTGGTATAGATACTCACAGTAGTGGCCCGAAGGAATTTCATGGCATAAGGTATCAGGAAATAGCCTAAACCTGTCGCAAAAAGTACGATGAAAGCCATCTGTAACACCCCACTCCACTCCCACGCCGAAGAATAAAGTGCCTGTTGTGGCTCTGTAGCCAAAGCGATGGGAACAGTGACGATGGTGGAAATCAAGAAAACATATTTCATTTGCGTGACCGAACTGTATTTGGACGAGACCTTTCTTGTAATAATTAAATAGACCGCCCAAGTCAGCACACTAAGGATGGCAAGGAAGATGCCTAACAAATCATTTGATCCACTGGTGCCAGCACCACCTGTCCACGACATAAAGAGCATCAGCAGTGCTCCACCAATGCCTAATGCCACACCTACCATCTTCAAGGTTGTGATTTCCTCTTTTATGAATAACGCAGCCAATAGCATCACAGCAATAGGAGTAAGTGCTGCAACCAGCGAGAAATAGACGGGAGTAGTATATTTCAAGGCTTCGGCAGTCAGAGTTTGCGAGATTACAAAGCCAAGCAAACCACCGAGCATAATGGTGGCCAAGTCCTTGCGTTCAACTTTTTCCCGTGGCAGGAAACATGCTACGATCCAAAACAATATGGTGGCACCAACACATCTGGTTGCCATATAGCCCATAGGTGTTACCCAATCCGTAAGCAATGATTTCGTGACGGGCACTCCCAAACCAAATATCACGTTGGCCATCAATATGGCAATGTGACCCTTCATTTTTTCCATTGTACCCATTTTATTTTTCTATGCCAAGCACTTCAATAGTAAAGAAAAGATCTGAATAAGGTTTTACGGCACCTGCAGCCCTATTGCCGTATGCCTCAGAATAAGGGATGTAGATTTCCCATTTTGAGCCAACTTTCATATTGATAAGTGAATGCCAAAAACCAGGAACCGTTTGGCTCGGGCGCATGGTGACCGGCTCCCCACGTTTGTACGAACTATCAAAAACTGTCCCATCCATCAATTGGCCCTCATAATGAAGGCTCAATTTGGTGTCATCCTTAGGCTTCGGCCCTTTTCCGGCAACAATTTCATGAAAAAGTACGCCATTGCCTTTTGGCAATTCTTTGAAACCCATTTTCCTGTATTTGAGGGCATTGACCACGTTGTTTTGGGTGCCGTCAATCTCCTTGCCAAGTTTCTCAACCAAATTTTTGTCCGTGATGCTCCCAGAAATTTCATTCACCCTCATATTGATATCATCAAATGAAACCCAGAAGTTAAAATCTGTCGGATCAATATCTTTCTGTATTGAAGCATTTAGTTCCTTCACCCTATTGGCAAATTCTATGATAGAATCACCAGGTAGGATTGTCAGTTCTACCAATCCTTGAATGTCTTTATACAAGTCCTTGAAATTTTCCTGAGTGTCGCGGTATCTTGCCGGGGTCAGTTTCAATGAAGTAAAATTATCTTCTATGTCATCCATCAAGCGTTGTAGCAAATCCACACTGCCATTTTGCTTGTAAAAATCCTGTCGCCATTTGATAACCTTTGATACGTCGTCGGTAGAAACAAGCACACCTTCTGCATTTCGCCCCAACTGTTCAGTTTCCACTCGTACCCAATTGTCTTGGTAATCAGCCAAGATGACATTGGCCAGCCTTGAGGCAACCAATGCATTAACTTTCATTTTCACGGCATTGGATTTATAATTATTTCCAAAGAGCATAAATGCCAGCCATGCAACAAGAGCGATGCCAACAATGGCGAACACCCACATGAAACCCTTTTTCCAATTTCTTTTCCTTCCATCTCCAACGGAAGACGGTTTCCTTTGTTCTACATTTTTTCTCATATTCTATTGCTTTCAACACAAGTATAGAGGTAAAAAAGCCTCTTAACTCGTTATTCATTTCCGTTTGCAAAATTATAAATAAAAAATGTGTTTGTTGCAACATGGATGAAAAAAATGTTTTAAGAGATAGAATTTGCCTTGACTTCTACAGTTTTGGGAAAGAGAAGCATCAGGAATCGCAGATTATAATCTATGACATGCTGCTCACAACATTTACATAATAAAACACTTAAACTTGAAAAAATATTTGCACATTCGAAATATAGATTGTAAATTTGCACACTTACAGAAATTAGATTATGAACGAGACATCCCATAAACGGAAAATATATTCTGTCACACTACGTGGCACAGTGGTGAATGTTGTCTTGATGGTATTGAAATTTGCAGCCGGTATTATCGGGCATTCTTCTGCCATCATAGCCGATGCCGTACACTCCCTTTCCGATCTTCTGACAGATTTGATTGTACTCATCACAGTCAAGATGAGCAGCAAACCGCGAGACAAGAGCCACGACTATGGTCATGGAAAAATTGAAACACTGGCCACGTCCATTGTTGGCCTATTCTTGATGGTTGTAGGCTTCTTCATTTGCTATAACGGATTGCGTGACATGATTCATGCGTTTCAAGGCATGCCGCTTGAGCGCCCAGGCTATATTGCACTCATCGCTGCTGTTGTGAGTATCATTCTCAAGGAATGGGCTTATCGTTTTACCATTAAAACTGCTCGCGAAACGGGTGCGCTCATTGTATCCGCCAATGCTTGGCACCACCGTTCCGATGCTTTGTCGTCCATAGGAACGTCGATAGGTATTTGCGGTGCCATATTTTTGGGAGAGCGTTGGCGTGTACTCGACCCTATCACCTCCATCATCGTAAGTATTTTCATTATGAAAGTTGCTTATGGTCTTATAGCAAGTGCCGTATCAGAACTTTTAGAGGGCAGTCTCCCCGATGAAGTGGAGCGCGAAATTATTGACATTGCCAACAATGAAGAGGGAGTGAGCGACGTTCACCATCTTATGACAAGGAAAATCGGCAAAATCATAGCCATAGAAATGCATATACGGGTTTCCCCCACTATGCCAGTTAGCCAAGCCCACGAACATGCCACCCATATAGAGCAAAGCCTCAGGCAGAGATTCGGCGAAGACACTCATGTAGGCATCCACATAGAGCCACAAAAAGAGGGATAGTTCATTATGGCTTGAAGCCATTTTTGACTTTTCATTTCATATGCTTTTTTTAGTTTATCGTTTTTTCTAAATAAACGATAAACTGTTTTGTGTTTAACTTTATTTAAGCAAAATTTAAATAACGATAACACCAACCAATCGATATTTTTATTAATTTTGCAACGGATTTAGAGTAAAAATAAATATTTATCTGAAAATCAGATAGTTAGTAAAGATTAAGGTAAACAGGATGAGACAGCTAAAAATTTCGAAAAGTATTACTAATCGATCGAGTGAAGCACTGGATAAGTATCTGGTGGAAATAGGTCGTGCACCGTTGATTTCGATTGATGAAGAAATAGAACTTGCCCAGAAAATCAAGAAGGGTGGTCCTGAGGGCGAGCGCGCCAAGAACAAACTTGTGACAGCCAACCTTCGCTTTGTTGTATCTGTGGCAAAGCAATATCAACACCAAGGACTGACACTTACTGATCTGATAGACGAAGGCAATATTGGCCTCATAAAGGCAGCCCAAAAATTCGATGAGACACGCGGTTTCAAGTTTATTTCTTATGCCGTATGGTGGATTCGCCAAAGCATTCTCCAAGCAATTGCAGAGCAGAGCCGCATTGTCCGTCTTCCACTCAACCAAGTTGGATCATTGAATAAAATCAATCATGAAATCAACAAGTTCGAGCAGGAAAACATGCGCCATCCATCGGTGTCAGAATTGTCAGAAGCCACTAAACTCGACGAAGAAAAAATAGGTCAAAGCCTTATGGCAGACGGCCATCACGTTTCGATAGATGCCCCGTTCCAAGATGGTGAAGACAATTGTATGCTTGATGTGATGCCGAGTGGCGACGACAGCCGCACCGACCGCTACGTAGATCATGAGTCGATGGCCCTTGAACTGGACTCCGTTTTGAACAAGGTGTTGAAAGACCGTGAGATTACGATTATTCGCGAATGTTTTGGCATTGGCCAGCCTGAAAAAGGACTTGAGGAAATTGGTGACCGATTGGGACTGACCCGTGAGCGTGTCCGCCAAATCCGCGAGAAAAGCATCGCAAAACTCCGTGATAGCGGTAATGCAAAAATTTTGATGAAATATCTCGGTTAGAAATAATTGAAAGCAAATTCAAAAGCGGACTTTGACAGTTCGCTTTTTTTATATCTTTCTCCATTTGCCTTTATCGAAAAGAAGGACATTCTTTCTCTATAAATTGAGAAATTTTTGTTACTTTTGCGAAGTGTTTCGTCAAAATGCTTTTCGTACTCTCATTTTGATGTTTTTTGTCATCTGCATCAATGTGGGCATGGATGGCAAAGACACTTACCGTGTCTTTGTCATTCAAAAGATGTATAACTACTTTTCTACCATCGATACATTGCTTGAAGGCTATAAGACCACCTCTTATCTCAACTACCAAATCAAGACAGACAAGAAAAACATCACTCTCTTAGGTGTCCCCAGCATGTACACATTTTACAACGAAGACAGAAATGAGTTTGTTGGAGAAGCGCTGTTGCAGTTCACGTTTCATACAAAGGGAGAAAACGAGGCACATGTTATTGCAAGGTCGAGTACTATCCGGCATCACCGTAGAATGATTCCCAACCTCTACGACTATCTTAGCCCCAATATCTACAGCACAACATTGATATCCGACCAGTTGCTGTCTCCTTTTAATCGTAGAAATCGACATTTCTACAAATTCGAAGTGAAAAAATTGGATGAAAGTCGTGCAAGATTGGAAATTCGGCGCAAGGCACCCAATACCCAGGCCGTTAGAGGGCATGCCATCATCGACACTTCAACTGGAAGAATCGTAAGTTGTCTCCTTTCTTGCGAATACGATATGGTGGCCATTGAGGCTTCTTTCGACATGGGCGAAAACGGCATCCAATCCCTATATCCGAAGCACAGCCATATAAAGGCAAAGTTTACATTCATGGGCAACCGTATGCGCGCCATATATGACACGACCTACGGTCTTCCCCTCCTTAGTGACAGCATCACTTTTCAGTCAGACGAAGAAGAGCGTGCTTTTTTGGAGCGTCATCGCCCCTACTCTTTGAATGCTTTTCAAGAAGGGCTTTATGAAGAATACGACTCTCTTAACCGCCCTGCAGAAACACCAATCTCCGACACCCTCATTGTTTCCGAAAAAAAGCCTTTCCATAGAAAACTATGGAATTTTATCAGCGACAATGTCATCCACCACATCAACGGGAGGTTTGGCCATGAATCCCAAGGTTACTATCGCCTTTCCCCTCCCCTGAATCCTTTTTATCTCAGTTATTCTGGCCGTCGTGGCCTACACTACAGGACCAAACTTAGATGGGGATATGAATTCACTTCAAATCGCGAAATCAACAGCGTCGTCAAGATTGGCTACTCCTTCAAGCAAAAGCAGTTACTTATAAATATACCCGTTGTCTTTTATTTCGACAAGAAGAATAATGGCTATGTGAAATATCATTTTATCAATGGCGAACGAGTGACAAACACGACTGTATTGGAAAAATTAAAAGAAGAACATACCGACAGCATCAACTGGGACGCCATGGATCTCGACTATTTCAAACATTCCGAATCCATTTTCATGCTTCACTACGATTTCAATCCCTATTGGGGAGTGGAGTCAGGCATCATCAATAACCAATGGTCTGCAATTATAGACAAGAATTTTGAAACCTTGGACAAACCTACTCGCTACCACGCTACTTCATGGGTGGGCATCCTCACCCTTCGCCCATGGGGATGGAAAGGGCCCATCCTAACATTTAACTATGAGCGCACATTCAAGAGCCTAAGCAAAAAAAGCATGAATTTTGAAAAATGGGAGATAGATTGCTCTTATTTGAAACGATTGCCTTCGCTTCGTTCTCTCTCCATTCGCGCAGGTGCAGGCCTATACACCTCTAATATGGAAAAGAACTATTTCCTGGAATTCAACAACTTCAGCAACAACTATATCCCTGGTGGATGGAATGACGATTGGAGCGGAGAATTCGAACTGCTCCATGATAACTGGTACAACTCGTCAAAATATTATATAAGGTCGAACATGACGTACGAGTCACCGATGCTGCTGTTGTCATGGATTCCTTATGTCGGTAACGTAATAGAAAAGGAGCGGCTCTACTTTAGTGTCCTTAACCTAAGCCATTTGAGCCATTATTGCGAATTGGGCTATGGCATCACCAACAGGGTTTTTTCCATGGGCGTTTTCGCAGGCTTAAAAAGAGGAGCGTACCAAAGCATTGGCATAAAATTCGGTTTCGAACTATTTGAGAAATGGTGAAACCATTTTCTTGCATTTAGCAAAAGTACTTTGAGTAGATAGTACAAGTGTCAATGAAACAGACACCCAATTCCATTATTTTGAACAATTCGACCTTGCCCGTATCAATTATATTGCTTATTTTTGCATAGTCAATGCTTCATAGCGTCCCATATCCACGAAATTCAAAATTTTAGAGAGATGCCAACACCACCTTTGAAAGTGTATAAAGCCAGTGCCGGCAGCGGGAAGACCTTCACATTGGCAGTGGAATATATCAAACTGCTGGTCAACAACCCTATGTCATATCGCCACATTCTCGCTGTGACCTTCACCAACAAGGCTACCGAAGAAATGAAGACCCGGATTCTGAGTCAACTCAATGGCCTTGCCCATGGATATGCAGACTCCCAAAACTATATGGATAAGATAACGGCCGAAATGGGCATCACTCAGGAGCAAGTACAAGAAAACGCCGGCATTGCCCTGAAAAGTCTTATACATGACTATAGTTCTTTTCGTGTCGAGACCATCGACAAGTTTTTTCAAAGGGTATTGAAGAATCTTGCCCGCGAACTCGACCTTACCGCCAACTTACGTGTTGAACTTAACGATATGCAGGTGGAACAACTCGCCGTGGACTCCATGATTGAACAACTCAACAACGAGGACCAACTTTTGGGTTGGCTGATGAAATACATCCTTGAAAACATCAATGACGATAAAAGTTGGAATATCATCGGCCAAGTGAAGAAATTCGGAGAGAACATTTTCAAGGACACTTACAAAGCCCACCGTGAACACCTTACACAAATTCTATCTGACGAACATTTCTTTGACCGATACAGACGCCAACTCCATGAAATAATACAGTCGAACAAAGACAAGATGGTAGCCCATGCACAGCATTTTTTTGATGTGGTCGAAGGATATGATGCGCAGGATTTCGCTTATAACACATCTGGTATCTACGGCTATTTCATGAAAATGCTTGCAGGCAACTTTGGTGGAGGAGAAGCAGGCAGTCGAATAAAAGCCTGTATGGAATCGTCCGACAAATGGTGCAAGAAAGACAGTCCCAAATTTGTGGAGATAACTCGTTTGGCGGATAGTCAACTGATGGATATCTTACGAGCCGCAGAATCGGACAGGGCCGATTGCTACCGTCTATGCAAATCTGCAGAACTAACCTTGAGCCACCTCAATCAACTACGCCTACTCGCCTACATCGAAAAAATGGTTAGGGATTTGAACAATGATGCTAACAGATTCTTGCTCAGCGACACGCAGAGCATGCTCAACGCCCTCATCGACGACAGCGACACCCCATTCATATTCGAAAAGATAGGTGCTCCATTACGCCATATCATGATAGATGAGTTCCAGGACACGGGAACATTGCAATGGAGAAATTTCAAAATACTACTCGACAACTGTATGTCGCAGGGTTTCAGCAACTTGATTGTAGGTGATGTAAAACAGAGTATTTACCGATGGCGTTCTGGCGACTGGCGACTGCTTAACAGCATCAAGAACGAGTTTCATGATGATAGTTTGGTCGATGAACAACCACTCAAGACCAACTACCGTTCTTCACGCAAAGTCATTGAGTTCAACAATGTTTTTTTCACCGCCGCTTGTCGCATAGAGTACGAGCGTCTTCTGAAGATGACAGGCGAAGTTGCGGAGCAGTTGGCTACCGCCTACAGTGACGTGGAACAAAAAGTGCCAGACAGCAAGGGCAACGACGGTTACGTTCGCGTGGAGTTGCTCGAAGAAAAAGAATACGATCAACATCTCATGGAGCATATAGCCCAAGCCATTAAGTCATTGACAGACATGGGCGTTCCCCAACGCGACATCGCCATTTTGGCTCGCCGCAACAGTGAAATAGAAGAGACCGCTAAATATTTCCAAACCCATGTACCGGAAATCAGTATAGTTTCCGATGAAGCCTATCGTCTCGACTTCTCCATCAGTGTCAACATCCTCATTGCTGCCCTACGTGTCATTTCCAACGAGAAAGACATCATCAACAAGGCCATGCTGGCGAAAGCGTGGAACAACACCATACTCGGCAAGCAACTTAGCGACGACAAAATCATGCTTGCTACCGACACCCAAAACCCCTGCCAAGCCTTCTGTGAATGGCTCCCCAAGGGATTCAACGACGATGTCAGCCTTGCAAAACTCCGTGCCCAACCTCTTACCGACCTTGTGGAATCACTCTACAACATATTCAATCTCGACTTGGCAGAAGGACAAGGCCCTTATATCTGCACCTTCTACGACATCATTGCCGACCATCTCAAGGACAACACCTCTGACATTGACCGTTTTCTCTCTGCATGGGACGAACAATACCACAAGAAAACCATCCACGGTGATGATGTGGACGGCGTGAGGATTGTTTCCATCCACAAGAGCAAGGGCTTGGAATTCGACAACGTCATTCTCCCCTTCTGCAACTGGAAACTCGAGCCATTCAGCAACACTATATGGTGCGAGGCAAAGGAACACCCATTCGACGAACTCCCCATTCTTCCCGTTGACTATTCAAAAAAGCAAATGCTCAACACCATCTATGAGGATGAATACAAGCGCGAACACTTGCAAAATACCGTCGATAACCTAAACCTGCTATACGTTGCTTTCACTCGCGCCAAGTCGCGTCTCTTTATCTATGGGACTGCACAAAAAGCGAAATCCGAGAAGAAATGTGGAAAAGATAACAAGGATGAGAATGCCATCCCTTCCACACGCAGCATTCTAATAGAAGAAAGTCTTAACAAGATAGATTCCACCATAGAATTGCGACAAAAACTGACCGGCTGTTCCATGAATCGAGCCGAAGACAACAGTCTCCTGTTTGAATATGGCGACATAGGGGCCGGAGTATCAGGAAATGGTATCCACCACACAGAGGAAAGCAACAACGTTTTCCTCCAACCCGACCAAAGCGTTCATTTCACGATGAAATCCTATCCCATGACAGCCCAATTTCGCCAAAGCAACAATAGCAGGGCTTTCACAACTACAGACGAAGGAGAAATCCTACGGTCAGAGTATATTGAGCGTGGCAATTTGCTCCACCACATTTTCTCAAAAATCAAGACCACAGAAGATTTCGACAAAGTGCTTTTCGAACTCATGCAAGAAGGCATTCTCTACGATGAGGTTTCACCTAATGAATTGCAACAACTACTTACCCATGCACTCGACAATCCCAAGGTGAGAGATTGGTTCTCTCCCCGCTGGCAATTACACAATGAATGCGCTATTGTGTATGTGGACTCATCGGGTCAGGTGAAGACCCTGCGCCCAGACCGAGTGATGAGCAACGGCAAGAAAACCATCGTTGTTGACTTCAAATTCGGACGTCCACGAAAGGGGCACAAGACGCAAGTAGCCCGATACATGAAGTTACTACAAGAAATGGGTAACAAAAGAGTTGAAGGCTACCTTTGGTACGTTGACTCCTGCAATATCGTCAAAATCTAACAATCCCCGATTAGCATGAACACATCCCCTAACAATAATCAGCCTTTCTTATGGTATGTCGCCCGAGACCTTTTGTCA
Source organism: uncultured Prevotellaceae bacterium (assembly GCA_946415525.1). GTDB lineage: Bacteria > Bacteroidota > Bacteroidia > Bacteroidales > Bacteroidaceae > Prevotella. The sequence continues at coordinate 22,895 of CAMKSZ010000012.1, forward strand.
AGGTATGGCGAAGACATGTCGCATCTCAAGGTGGTATTCCCCAACAAACGCGCCCAACTGTTTCTCACCCAACACCTTGCCCATCTTAGCGGCAAACCTGTGTGGTGCCCCGCTTACACCACCATTTCCGACCTGTTTCATGCACACTCCGATTTGACGGTTCCCGACGACATCAAATTGGTGTGCGACCTTTACAAGTGTTTTGCCACATGTACAGGGAGTCATGAGACATTGGACCAATTCTATGGTTGGGGCGAAGTGCTACTCTCTGATTTCGACGATATCGACAAGAGTATGGCCGATGCACAGGGGATTTTTTCCAATCTACGCGATTTGCACTCCTACGACAGCGTTGACTACTTGAGCGAGCAACAAAAAGAAGTGTTAAAGCATTTCTTCAAAGATTTCGACGAACATCACAACAGCAAACTCAAAGAGAGGTTTCTCCACCTATGGAGCCAGTTCGGTGCCATCTACAACACTTTCAACCAATACCTACAGCAACAAGGATTTGCTTATGAAGGCGCGCTCTTTCGCTCTGTCGTAGAGGACGAAACAATAGATTTTGGTCCCTACACCTATGTTTTTGTTGGATTCAATGCCTTGCAGGAAGTTGAACGGCAACTGTTCAAACGTTTACAACGCGAGCAAAAGGCTGAATTCTATTGGGATTTCGACATCTACTACATGAAAGCCAACGATGAGGACAAGAATGACGCAGGTTCACAAATCCGAAAATTCATGTTGGAATTTCCCAACCAACTCGACAACGATGACAGTGAGATTTACGACCACCTAAGAGGCGAGAAGGACGTCGTCTTTATGGGAGCGCCCACAGACAGCGTTCAAGCCCGCTATGTGGGGCAATGGTTACAATCTCGTGACCGTGCTGCCAGCGGCAATCGCACTGCTGTCGTCCTTTGCAATGAAGGTTTGTTGCCAACTGTCATTCATAGCATACCTGAAAATGTAAAAGAAGTCAACATAACGACTGGCTACCCACTCATCCAGACAGCAGCCGCCTCCTTTGTTACTCAACTTGCGGAACTGGCATTCTTTGGCTGCACGAATGGACAGAAATACCGCCAAAAATATGTCTTGTCCATCTTACGCCATCCATTTGCCACCTACCTGTCCGCGCGATCCGCCGAGTTGTGTGAATACCTTCTCACCAATCACCGTTATTACCCCTCCCGCAACGAACTCACACTTGACGAAGGCTTGCAATTGTTATTCTGCGACCTCAGTGTGACTGACCCATCCGGCGGAAAGCCATACGACCGTAACGGCATCGTCAATCGATGGATGCTCCACATTTTGCGCCATGTAGCCATGGATGCTCAACAATCCCCTCAAAACGACCCGCTGACTCATGAATCCCTTTTCCGTGCTTATACGTTAGTAAATAGAATTCAGTCACTCATCGACAGCGGCGATTTGAAAGTTGACCCCATTACTTACCAACGCTTGTTGAGACAGGTGATGTCATCGGCAACCATTCCGTTCCACGGCGAACCAGCCGTAGGCCTTCAAGTGATGGGCGTACTCGAGACTCGCAACCTCGACTTTGACCATTTGCTGGTGCTTTCATGCAATGAAGGCAACATGCCCAAGGGTATCGATGCCCCCTCTTTTATCCCCCATTCCATCCGCTCTGCTTTCGGGCTGACCACCATCGACCATAAAGTAGGCATCTATGCATATTATTTCTTCCGGATGATTCAGCGAGCAAAAGACGTCACCATCTTGTATGGGAATGCTGCCGATAACAAAAATACCGGAGAGAAAAGCCGGTTTATGCTACAATTGATGGTGGAAACCAGAAACGACATCAAGCGGCAGGCACTCACCGCCGACCAAATCCCTACTCTCCGTGAACATTGTCCCCTCAAAAAGTCGCAGGAAGTGATGCGACGCCTCAATGAGAAAAAATACTTATCGCCTACAGCCATCAACCGTTTTCTTCGCTGTCCCTTGCAATTCTTCTACAATCAAGTGGCAGGGATAAAGGAACCCGACGACACCACAGACGAGATAGACAATCGTATTTTCGGCAACATCTTCCATGAAGCCTCCCAATATATCTACGACGAATTATCTGGAGTGTGTCACACCCCTACCGATCGCAGTGAAATATGGAAAGAAAAAGGCTACGACATCACAAAAGCACAATTGGAAAATGTGCTCAAAGACCCCTCCATCATCGAAAGATGCCTCGATAGGGCCATGGCAGAACAACTGTTCAAAATCCAACCTGGTGAAAAACTGCCCGAATTCAACGGTCTCCAAATAATCAACAGGAAAGTGATCTTACATTATCTCCGACAATTGATGGAGATAGACAAACAACTCGCACCTTTCACCATTCGTGGGTTGGAAGGAGACGCGTTCACTAAGATAGAAGTCACCACCAGTCAAGGCAAACGCTTCATCAAGATAGGCGGCCGTATCGACCGTTTGGACGAAATAACCGACGCCGACGGACAACGAAGAATTAGAGTGGTCGATTATAAAACAGGAAGCAAACAAGCCACTTCACTCGATGGTGTGGAAGACGTCTTTAATCCGCAATGCATCAAAAACCATAGCGACTACTATCTCCAGGCCATGCTGTATTCTATGATTGTCAGCAGAAGCGACATCATCAATCCCCATCATCTCCCTGTAAGTCCTGCCCTGCTTTTCATCCAGCATGCTGGCAAAGAAGACTACAATCCAATATTGACTTTCGGGAAAAAGAAAGACAAGGTGGAAATCAGCGATATAAGTAAATACAGCGAAACCTTTGAAGCCAAATTATCGGAACTTATTGGTCATATTTTAGAACCAGAAGAAGATTTCATCCCCACTGATGACAAGGCGGTCTGCAAGACCTGTCCCTACACCTCCATTTGCGGAAACGTTCAATGGCAAGCCACACAACTCGACCAAGAAGCGACATGAGAAAAACGAATTTCATTCGGCAAGGCTCTCTTTGAACCAACCGCCGAATGAAATTCGTTGTTATTAAACACAGAAAGAGTAGAAACATTACTTACATGACACCTTCGTCACGCAAGCGCACCTGCCATTTCCACGCTGAAGCCAGCACATCTTCGATTGGCGTATCGGCTTTCCATCCCAGCACTTTATTGGCTTTATCGACGTTACCCCAAACTTTTTCGATGTCGCCTTCTCTTCGAGGTGCATAACTCCAATTCAGTTTCACACCCGTAGCCTTCTCGAATCCCTCAACCACCTCAAGCGTGCTGAGTCCGCGTCCTGTGCCGATATTGAAAATCTCGACGGCGTCGGATTCTGTCTCCAAGACACGCGTCATGGCTGCTACGTGAGCCTTGGCCAAGTCCACGACATAGATATAGTCCCTGATGCAAGTACCATCGGGAGTGTTGTAGTCATTGCCAAAGACCTTGAGTTCTTTCCTTATCCCTATGGCGGTCTGGGTGACAAAAGGAATCAAGTTCATCGGCACGCCAAGTGGCAATTCGCCAATGAGAGCCGAAGGATGGGCGCCAATGGGGTTGAAGTATCTGAGAATGACAGACTTGATGGGAGCACCACTATGGATATAGTCCTGAATGATTTCCTCATTGATTTGCTTGGTATTTCCATAAGGGCTGAGTGCCTTTTGGATGGGTGCATTTTCTGTGACAGGAAGATTTTCCGGCGATGGCTGTCCATAGACGGTACAACTCGATGAGAAAATGATACCTTTCACCTCGTATTTCGGCATGAGTTCCAACAAATTTACCAAACTGTTGATGTTGTTGCGATAATAGAGCAATGGTTTCTCCACACTCTCACCCACCGCTTTGCTGGCAGCAAAATGAATGATGCCGTTTATGGCAGGATATTTGCGGAACACCTGTTCAAGCGCTTCCAGATTGCAGCAGTCCACCTGTTCAAATGCAGGACGAACACCTGTGATTTTCTCTATACCATCGAGCACTTCAATCTTCGAATTGGAAAGGTTATCGACAATCACCACATCATAGCCAGCCTCCATCAACTCGACTGTTGTGTGTGAACCGATAAACCCTGTTCCGCCAGTTACCAAAATTGTCTGTTTCATATTTAATTTTAAAATTTTAAAAAGTCCAACCACATGCGATGGGTATCAATCCAATCCGAATAGAATTTTCAATCCACCATCCACGCCAGAGAAGCCCATGAAGGCAAGGCTCAACAATCCTGCCGTTACCAGCACGATGGCCATGCCACTCATTCCCTTCGGGATATTGACCAGCGATAATTGTTCACGAATACCGGCAAAGACAGTAAGAGCCAAAGCGAAACCAATGGCCGTGGAGAAAGCATAGACCACAGACTCCAGTAAGGAGAAATCCTTCTGAATAACCAAAATGGCCACACCGAGTACGGCACAGTTGGTAGTGATGAGCGGCAAGAAAATACCCAATGCTTGATACAAACTTGGCGACACTTTCTTGAGTATGATTTCCACCATCTGCACAAGCGAGGCGATGACCAAGATGAAAGCCAATGTCTGCAAATACTGCAATCCCATAGGATTGAGGATATATGTCTGCACGAGGAATGTCACAATGGTAGCCAAGGTCATGACGAATGCTACAGCCGCCCCCATGCCCAAAGCCGTGTCAACCTTTTTGGAAACTCCCAGGAACGGACAAATGCCCAGGAATTGCGACAACACTATGTTGTTGACGAAGATAGCCGATACTAAAATTAAGAGATATTCCATAGTTATTATCCTTTCTTGAGTTTATTGACAATGGCAATGATGTATCCCAATGTGATGAAAGCACCCGGAGGGAGAACAAAAACCAAAATGTTGGTCACCTCTGGAAGCAGAACGAATCCAAAGAGCGATCCTGCCCCCAATAGTTCACGCACCATACCAAGGATGGTGAGCGCCATAGTGAATCCGAGTCCAATTCCTATTCCGTCGAACATACTGGAAAGAGGATTGTTTTTGCAAGCGAAAGCCTCTGCCCTACCCAAAATGATGCAGTTGACCACAATCAGTGGGATGAACAAGCCAAGCGCCTTGTCGATGGCAGGCAGATAGGCCTTGATACAGAGTTGCAGAATAGTGACAAAAGAGGCAATCACCACGATAAACACAGGGATACGCACTTTGTCGGGCGTGATGCTCTTGATGCACGAGATGACCACGTTGGAGCAAATCAGCACGAATGTGGTGGCCAATCCCATGGACAAGCCATTGATGGCAGATGTCGTGGTGGCCAACGTGGGACACATTCCAAGGAGTAGCACAAAAATCGGGTTCTCCTTGATCAAACCGTTGATAAGAATCTTCATATTGTTCATAGCGTATCTCCCTTCCTATTGATTAATTGCCACCTTCTTAGTGGCGCCGCTCTGTGCGTCGGCATTCTTTTTCTTATACACATTGTATGCTTGGTTGACAGCCTTTAGGAAAGCCCTTGAAGTGATGGTAGAAGCCGTAATGGCATCAACATCACCACCATCCTTGCTGACGATGAGAGGCGTGGAGGGATTTTTGCCGATGATGCTCGACTTGCCGTCTTTTTGAAACCAAGCATCGGCCTTTGCTCCCAATCCAGGAGTCTCGGAATGCTCAAGGAGCGTATAACCCAAGATATCGCCATCGGGATTGAAACCGACGAGCACTTTCAAGTCACCTCCGAAGCCCAATGTAGTACTTTCGACTGCTGCGCCGATTTCCTTCCCATTGGCATCCGCAGCCTTATGTACGATAAATACACACTCTTTATTGTCGATGGTCTCGCGTACCGTGTCATTGGCCGTAATAGTGAGGTTGTCGCTCATCATGACAGCCTTGATGCCGTCAGAGAGTGCTTTCTCAGCCTGCTGGCTGATGGGACCCTCGGTCATGTGATTGACATAAGCGAGGATTCCCCCCATGATGAGCGCGACGCCAACGAGCACGCACACCATATTGACTAATGTTGATTCCATTTTCTTCATTTTTCCACGACCTCCCCGAAACGTTTAGGTTTGACATAAGTATTGATTAGCGGGGTGAATGCGTTCATGATGAGAATAGCGAACGACATGCCCTCAGGATAGGAACCCCAATTACGGATAATCACAGTGAGAATACCAATGCAGACACCATAAATCAACTGTCCCTTGTGGGTCATCGGCGATGTCACATAGTCGGTTGCCATGAAAATGGCACCCAACATCAAGCCGCCGGAGAATATTGCAGAGAAGGGATCGGCATAGATGGGATTGGCCAAGTGAAGAAGTCCGCAGAGAACGAAAACTGTTGCAATGATGCTGACAGGAATATGCCATGTAATGATTTTCTTCCATAGCATGTAGGCAAGGCCGAGCAACAAAGCGAGCGCACAAACCTCGCCAATGGTGCCTGCACCACCGTCGGGCACATTGCCCAAAAGGAGTGTCAAGGCATCAGGCATCTCCTCAAGGTACGACACATCCCCTTTTTGGATAGCCATTTTCATGAGACTAAGAGGTGTGGCACCT
>CAMKSZ010000013.1 GCA_946415525.1 uncultured Prevotellaceae bacterium
ACCCAAGCCCTTCCCTTGCTATCGACCAAGGTACTGATGACACAAGCCGACCCTATCAGGTTTTGTCCACCCCACTTATAGCCCATATATCCGAAATTGGCTGTCTTGCCTGGTTGCATGAACAACCCCTTTTGCAACAATCCGAGCCAGATATTGCCTCCTCCATCTTCTACGATGGAATATACTTTGCTCGAAGACAGGTCCACTTCGCTGCTAAAGTAGGGATTGAGTTGCATGGTTCCCTTTTTCGGGTCGTAGATTCCCAGTCCCTCGCCGTCGAAGCCCATCATCATCTGCCCAGCACGGTTGCAATAGAGAGTGGCGATATGTCTATTGCCTGTTACCTCGATATGCCTGAAGCCATTTTTACCTGCTGCATCCCTGACATAGACACCCTTGTTGGAAGTTCCGACATAGATGTTGCCATCTCGGTCGGCGCAGATTCTTCTAAGAGTTGGGCGGAAGTCGTCATCGTCGAAATAGGCTTTCGCATTCTTGCCATCATATTCCAGCAGTCCTTTGTCCGACGTAACAATCCAAACGTGTCCGTTACGGTCTTCCATCATCTCCTGGACAGTGTGGATTTGCCGCAAGGCGCCATTCTGCTGCTTGGCATGGTTACGGTCGAGCACCTTGATGACACCATGTCCAGATGTCCCAGCCAAAATCTCGCCGTTTTTCCTCATCAGGAAACAAGTCATATAGCAAGGCACGACATTGCCCTCGAGATCCTTTACCTCTACGTTGCGAAACTTGTCGCCATCATAGGTTTGGAGGGCGCCGTACATGCCCATATAGAACAACCCGTCTCGATCCTGCACCATGCAATTCACATAGTTGCTGGCCATTCCGTTGTTTTGTTCACGGTCTTTCTTAAGGATGTGGAATTTGTAGCCGTCGTACTTATTGAGTCCGTTACGCGTGACTGCCCAAATGAAACCATCGCGATCGAGATATACTTGGCTGGTGAAACTGCTCGACAATTGTTTGTCTGCGTCAAACAGTTTTCCCGTTTGAGCATGGAGCAAAGCAGCGAAAAAGGTAAATAAAACGATTAGAACTTTACTTTTCATGGCGATGATACTTTCGCTTGTGTTTCAAATATGCTGCAAAGATAGTACATTTCCCCATATCCACCAAATAATTGATACATTTAAAGAAGTTTTCGAAACAAAAATTTTTGATAATTCTACTTTGTGTTTATAATTTTGCAGTAGAAAAAGTTCTCGCATAAAAGTAGAAATAGTTTTCGCATATAATTTGATTCTTATTATTTTAGGTTAGTAGTTTATTTTAGTAGTTTGTCTAAGGGCTGACGTGAGTCAGCCCTTTCGTTTTTGTGCAAACGAGCCAAATTAAAAGCCATTTTCCCAATATTACTGGCCTTGGAACAATGTGTAAAAAAATTGGACACATTTATTCTTTTTCGCCAATCATTCGACATCGCCCATACCCTATCGGGGTATCAGCCTGTCTCCAAACAGAAAAAACGCCATTAAAGTATAAGACACAGCGTAAGAAACGTCAATTTGTTCATGTCTGTAACACAAAGGAAAATAAGGGTAACATTCTAAAAAAGATGATAGGAAATATCTTCTTATCTTTGCAAAAAGTAAACGGAAAGGCACTCCCATAGTAGAAAAGTCACGAAAAACCCCCATTCATAATAAAAATGAGAATTATAAATTATTACAAGTCTTCATAATAAAGGAATAGGTCTGCATGAAGCAGTCCGCCCCATTGTCCAACCACACTCTGGGCAATTTTAGAACTTTACATTGTTTTTGAAAATCCGGGCTTGTGAAAGTCCGGATCTTTCTTTTCTACACGTCAACACAGTAGCATCATGTTGCCAAAATTATGTTTGAAAGCGCAAAAAACATAAAATAGAAAACAATTGAAACATATAATAATGTTATTTACCAAGTTATTAAATAATTTTGCAATAGAATTCATCAACTATTATCATTATGAGAAATCGCATCTTTCTAACACTGTTCATGCTCAGCATGCTCAACATCAGTTGGGCACAAGACCCCAATTTCTACATTTTCCTCTGTTTCGGGCAATCCAACATGGAAGGCGCAGCCCGTCCCGCCCCCCAAGATATGGAGGGAGTGAGCGACCGCTTCCAAATGATGGCAGCCGTCGATGACGCCAGCCGCGGCCGGAAAATGGGCGAGTGGTATAAAGCCCTCCCCCCACTCTGTCGCGAAAACACAGGCCTGACGCCCATCGACTATTTTGGCCGTACACTGACCGAATCGCTTCCCTCCAACATCCGCGTGGGTGTCATCACCGTGGCCATCGGCGGCATCAAGATAGAAGGATTCATGCCCGACAAGGTTGCCAACTATGCCAAGAATGAGTCCCCCTCATGGATGAAGGGCATGTTGGAGGCCTACGGCAACGACCCTTATGCCCGATTGGTCGCATTGGGCAAGAAAGCCCAAAAAGACGGTGTCATCAAAGGAGTGCTGATGCACCAAGGAGAGTCGAACACCGGCGACCCCGAATGGGCTGCCAAGGTGCAGAATGTGTATGACCACCTGCTTGGCGACCTAAAGTTGAAACCCGAAGAGGTGCCCCTCCTTGCTGGCGAGGTAGTGCAAGCCAACGGTCAAGGTCAATGCATCGCGATGAACAAACAAATCGACGAACTGCCCAAGACCATCCATACCGCCCAGGTGATTTCATCGACGGGATGCACCAATGGTCCCGACCGGCTCCACTTCGATGCAGCAGGCTACCGCGAATTAGGTTGCCGCTATGGCGAAACGATGGCCCGCCTTCTCGGCCATGAGCCCAAGCGCCCCGTATTGGTTACACATCGTCCACTTGAAGTGCCAGCCGACGCCGTCCTCGCCGAGACCACCGTCCCCGGTAATGATTTCCCCAAGGTCGATAGCCAGCGCCGTGCCTACTTCCGAGTAGAAGCCCCCGATGCCAGAAAAGTGGTGCTCGACATCTGTAGCAAGAAATACGACATGCAGCCCGATGGTAAAGGTGGTTGGATGGCCGTCACCGACCCACTCGTCGTAGGATTCCACTATTATTTCATCAACATCAGTGGCGTCAATTTCATTGACCCCTCTACAGAAACCTTCTTTGGCTGTAACCGTGAGGCTGGCGGCATTGAAATTCCCGAAGGAAAGGAAGGCGACTACTACCGTCCGCAGCAGGGCGTTGCCCATGGACAGGTGCGTAGCATCTATTATTATGCCAACTCCAGCAAAGAGTGGCGCCATGCCATGGTCTATACGCCTGCAGAATACGAGAAAGGAAAGAAGAAATACCCTGTTCTCTACTTGCAGCACGGCATGGGCGAAGATGAGACCGGTTGGAGCAAGCAAGGTCGCATGCAACACATCATGGACAACCTCATCGCCAGCGGCGAGGCCGTTCCGATGATTGTGGTGATGGAGAGCGGCGACATCAAGGCACCTTTCCGTGGTGGCGACAACCGACAGGGCATGAGCACTTATGGCAACAGTTTCTATCCCGTGCTTCTCAACGACCTCATTCCCTATATCGACAGCAACTTCCGCACCCTCACCGACCGCGACCATCGTGCGATGGCAGGACTCTCTTGGGGCGGACACCAGACCTTCGACGTGGTACTTGCCAACATGGACAAATTCTCTTGGATGGGAACTTTCAGCGGTGCCATCTTCGGCCTCGACCTAAAGACGGCTTATGATGGCGTGTTCACCCGTCCCGACGAGTTCAACAAGAAGATTCACTACCTCTTCATGATGAGTGGCACAGAAGGTATGGACAAGATGTTTGGCACCAAGAAGATGGTCGAAGACCTCAATGCCATGGGCATCAAGGCCGAGTACTACGAATCGACAGGCACCGACCACGAGTGGCTCACTTGGCGGCGCGGCTTGAGGCAGTTTGTACCACATCTGTTCAAAAAGGCCAAGAAATAGTCTTTTGGGGGAGTTTGGGAGTTTAGACATTACTCTTTTCTATCTCCATAACTATTGTTTACACTCCTATACAGTTCTCTACAGAGAAAAGTGAATAATATAATAAATAAGGTATAAAACCTGTTATTACGGCGGTATGAAGATGGTTGGCAAACTTCATACCGCCGTTTTTTCATTTTGAAATCTCCTAAAAGTCAAAAAAATGCAGGAGTAGAGAATCAATATCACTTTTTTTTCATATTTTTGTGGGCATAAAGTGCCTTACGGCAGTTTACAAGCCATTGACACCTACTTTAACCCAACTCACTCTGCCTATGAAAAAATACATCATCACCCTAATTGCATTGATTTATAGCATCAGTCAAGTTCCCATCATGGCTCAACCCCAAATACCCACGGGAAAACTTATAGGCTATGAAGAATCGTATCTGTCCTCGGGAGACCGCAAACTCCTCGATGTAAGTGCCCTACTTGGAAAAGACGGGAAAACCAGGTCGAAATACTACGACTATTACAAAGATTTCGACACTCTCACCGTAATAGTCACAGCCAGTCCCCTCGACTCCATCCAGAAAATCATAGAAAAAGACATTCCGTCGATTCTAACCAACAACTCACTTTCCGACACCAACAAGGATGGGAATAAGCGAGTAACCTTGATTTTCGACTCTGGGGACACCATCCGCTATGAAGGAGCACAACTGCCCTATTCATTTAGCAAAGTGGACGAATATATGAAGACCTTCGTCGTCAGCCAGAGATGCCATACACCCCTCACGAAAATTCCAGGCCGCATCCCCTCCAACAAGAGTTGGCTTAACGGTGTATATTGGACCGATTACTTCTCCCGCAAAAACCTCACCACCACACGTTACCAATACGGCAACGAGGAAATCCTTGTCACCCGCCAAGCCAAAACAGGCAAAGTGAAGGACATCTGGGTGGATTTTGATGGCGGGAACAACAAAATTGAAGCCCAATTCCTTGACATTCTAAATGGCGTGTATCAAAACGAGACTGGCTATTCCGTGTTTGGTGAGATAGACGGCCAGAAATACAATAGTTACGACCCAGGCAAAGATATAAGAGTCAAATTTACCATGGGCGAAAAGGGCATTGTATTCTCGGACACGATTCACTGGGGGTTCAATCGTATCCAACGTGTGAACGCCCCTCCAGGAGCCCCTCCAGGATGGGGAGGTGCCGGTGCCTTTACTGGCCCGTCGGTATGGAAAGTGGATTTTGAGAAAGACGAACTGCACGTATTGGAACTGGAGGAAGGCACAAACGCCCCCACCTATCCTCCTTTCGGCAAGGATTTCAAGTTGAAGAAAGTCAGGGGGCCATACGCCCACACCCCTGACGCATGGGCCATAGCCACCGACCGTCCCCTCACGCGTGGCCAACTATCGTTGCTCACTCCAGAACTATTAAAGGAGATATTGGCAGAAATGAAGCGGCGCCATGCCGACGGTTCCCGCCTTTACCCCATGGAGCAGTTGAACAAGGAACTGATAGAAACCATCATCGAAGAACGTACGCCCAAGCAGGCAACCCAAAAGACGAGTACCAAGAAAACGAATTCAAAGAAAACGAGTTCAAAGAAAACGAGGACCAAGAAAAAAACAGTCAAGAAGAGCACCAAGAAATCGAGGAAATAGATAAGGTCACCATCATCGATTGTTTTTCTGATATTCAAATTGCCATGTTTGCCAGTGCAAGCATGGCAATTTGAATTCTATTATCGATTAAGTAGGGAAACAAAAATATCCTCATGCGATACTTCCTTTAGAGTTTGGGGGATTCCACTTTAAACTATCATGGCCTGTTCACGTCATATTATTATTATCATGAAAAAAAGCATTTATGAAAGATTTTTGTTATTACGCCCCCACAGAGGTGGTATTCGGAGAACATTCTGAAGAACAAACCGGGACTCTTGTGAAACGCTACGGCGGTCATAAAGTATTGGTACACTATGGAGGCCAAAGTGCCATTCGGTCGGGCCTGCTCGACAAGATTTGCCGTATTCTTAAAGAAAGCGACATCCCCTTTGTCACTTTGGGCGGCGTGGTGCCCAACCCCCGCCTATCGAAAGTACACGAAGGCATCGACCTCTGTCGAGCCGAACAAGTAGATTTCATCCTCGCCGTCGGTGGCGGCAGCGTTATCGACTCCGCCAAGGCCATAGCCTATGGCGTGCCCTACGATGGTGAAGTATGGGACTTCTATTTAGGAAAAGCCCAACCCACAACGATGCTCCCCGTTGCCTGTGTACTGACGATACCTGCAGCCGGCAGCGAGATGAGCGAGGCCAGTGTCATCACCAACGAAGATGGCGACGTGAAGATGGGCTATTCCAACGATATGTCACGCCCCAAATTCGCCATTATGAACCCCCGCCGCACTTTCACCCTCCCCGCCTACCAAACCGCCGCCGGTGTCACCGACATGATGATGCACACCATGGAGCGCTACTTCAGCCACGACGACGACATGACGCTGACCGACGAGATAGCGGAAGCCATCCTGCGGACGATGAAAGACACGGTATTCACCGTGCTGAAAGACCCAGAGGACTACCGCGCACGTGCTCAAATCATGTGGGGCGGCAGCGTGGCACACAACGGATTGACTGGTTGCGGATTGAGCGACGACTGGTCCACCCACCAGTTGGAGCACGAACTCAGCGGCATGTTCGATGTCACCCACGGAGCCGGTTTGGCAGCCCTTTGGCCCAGTTGGGCTCGTTATGTTTACAAGGAAAACATAAGCCGTTTCGTACGTTTCGCCGTCAACGTGATGGGTGTACCCAACGACTTCACCTCCCCTGAAGCCACCGCTTTGAAAGGCATTGAAGCAATGGAGCAATTCTACCACTCCATTGGCATGCCCACCAATATCCACGAATTGATTGGCCGAGAAATCACCGACGAAGAGATTGATGAAATGGTGCGAAAATGCAGCCACAACCACACACTCACCCTTGGCCGTTTCAAGGTGCTCGCAGCAGAAGACATGAAAAAGATCTACCAAATGGCAAAATAATGGAAACAGCGAGAAAAGACATGCGCGTCGGCATTGTCGGCGCAGGATGGATTGCCGAGAAGGCCGCCATCACATTGAAAGACCTTGAAGGGGTAAACTGCTACGCCATCGCCTCAAGAAGCATGGAAAAGGCAGAAGCCTTCGCCAAGAAATGGGGAGTGGAAAGAGCCTACGGCTCTTACTCTGCATTGCTCGACGACCCCGACGTGGACCTGATATATGTGGCCACCCCCCACTCCCATCACTATGACGTGACCCGCGAGGCCCTCACCAAGGGCAAGCCCTGCTTGGTGGAAAAGGCCTTCATGGCCAACCACGACCAAAGTCTTGCCATCGTCAACCTTGCCCGCCAGCAGAAAGTCTTTTTGGCCGAAGCCATCTGGACCCGCTACCAACCCATCGTCGCCACCATCCGCCAACTCATCGCCGACGGTCGCATCGGCACGCCACGGCTCATCACCGCCACCCTCGGCTACAGCATGGGCAACAAGCCCCGCATCATGCGTCCCGACCTCTGCGGTGGCGCGCTGCTCGACCTTGGCGTCTATGCCCTTAACTTTGTCAGGATGTTTTGCGACAGCCGCATTGTGCAAATGGAATCTCAATGCGTGAAATCGGAAACAGGGATGGACTTGACCAATGCCATTTCCCTCCGCCTCGAAAATGGCCTATTGGCCAACGTACAATCATCGGCATGCTGCGTAGGCGACAACATCGGCGTCATTGCCGGCACCGAGGGCAACCTCATCATCGACAACATCAACAATCCCCAGTTAGTGCGAGTGAGCAAACGAGACCGCGTGTTGGTGGAAGAAATCGCCGTTCCCCAACAAATCACCGGCTACGAATACCAATTCCTCGCCTGCAAGAAAGCCCTTGCCGAGGGAAAACTCGAACCAGAAGAAATGCCACTCGACGAAACCCTCTACATCATGCAGTTGATGGACGAACTGCGCCAGAAATGGGGTGTCGTTTATCCGATGGACGGGAAAAAGTACATTTGAGAAGCCCGTTCACGGGTATATACCCGACAATGAAACACCACAAAAAAAAGTTGCAACAAAGATGAAAGGCAATTTGCCTAACAATTCGTTACTTTGCAAGTGAAAAATTCTAATCATTATCAACTTATATTCATGAAAATCAGAAAATCATTATTGAGCCTGCTGCTGGTAGCCATTAGTACCAGCAGCATGGCCCAAGGGCTGAAAGACGCCTATCAAGATTATTTTTACATTGGCGTGGCAGTAAACCAGCGCAATGTGACCAATGCGGAACAGCAGGCACTGATCAAGAAGGAGTTCAACAGCATCACCTGCGAAAACGACATGAAGCCAGAACCCACGGAGCCTCGTGAGGGGCAGTTCAATTGGGAAAACGCCGACCGCATCGCCAATTTCTGCCGTGCCAACGGTATCAGACTGCGTGGTCACTGCCTCATGTGGCACAGCCAAATCGGCCGTTGGATGACAGAAGACAACCCCACCAAGGAGGTGTTCTACCAACGCATGAAAAACCATATCCAGGCTGTTGTAAGCCGTTACAAGGACGTGGTGTACTGCTGGGACGTGGTCAACGAAGCCATGACCGATGACAAAAATGCCGAGGATCCCTATCGCCAGTCGGTGATGTACAAGTTGTGTGGTGACGAGTTTATCGCAAAGGCTTTCCAATTTGCCCGCGAGGCAGACCCCAAAGCCCTTCTCTTCTACAACGACTACAACGAGTGCGACCCGGTGAAGAGCCAGCGCATCTACAACATGGTGAAGAAGATGAAGGACAATGGTGTGCCCATCGACGGAATCGGCATGCAGGGACACTACAACATCTATGGTCCTACAGAAAAAGAGGTCGATGACGCCATCACCCTCTACAAGAAAATCGTGAAGCACATCCACGTGACCGAACTCGACATCCGTGTCAATGAGGAGATGGGCGGACAACTCCGTTTCAGCCGTGAGGGCGTAACAATCAGCGACACCGTCAAGCAGAACCTTGCCGACCAGTATGCCCGTGTCTTCGGTGTCTTCCGCAAGCACAAGGACGTGATAGACTGTGTCACCTTCTGGAATCTCAGCGACCGTGACTCATGGCTTGGCGCAGCCAACTACCCCCTGCCGTTCGACTCCGACTACAAGCCCAAATTGGCATACGACTATATCAAGAATATGTCGAAGCCCTCCGGTCCGATTCCCCCCAAACCGAAACCAGACCCCAACCGCCAGCGCCAACGCCGTGGTGGTCCCGGCGGCTTCGGACAGCAGCGCCCACCGTTCAACCCCAACCTCGCATTCCCAGAGGTGGCAGGAGTGAAGGAAGACTTCAAGCCCTCGGAACTCAATCAGCCAGGACAGCAGTATCCTCAGGTCAACTCACAGGGCTATGCACGCTTCCGTGTGGAGGCACCCGATGCCAAGTCGGTGGTTGTCAGCCTTGGACTGGGCGGCAGCGGAGGAACCGAACTCCACAAGACCTACGATGGTTCATGGGTAGGCACCACTGCCGGACCGATGGACGAAGGATTCCACTACTATCACCTCACTGTTGACGGAGGCGTGCTCAACGACCCAGGCACCAATAACTACTTTGGTTCCACACGTTGGGAGAGCGGCATCGAGATTCCTGCACACGACCGCGACTTCTACGCCGCACGCATGGACATCGCCCATGGCAACGTACAGCAAGTGCTCTTCCCGTCGCCCAGTACCAACAGCCTTCGCCGAGCCTTTGTTTACACTCCCCCGACATACGGCAAGAACAAGAAGGAGAAGTTCCCCGTTCTCTACCTCCAGCACGGATGGGGTGAGGATGAGACCGCATGGAGCACCCAGGGACACGCCAACCTTATCATGGACAACCTCATCGCCGACGGTAAGATCAAACCGTTTATCATCGTGATGACTTATGGCATGACCAATGAAATACGTTTCGGTGGCCTGAATCAGTTCACTGCCGAGGATTTCGAGAAGGTGCTATGCGACGAACTGGTTCCATACATTGACGCCAACTTCAACACCAAGGCAGAAAAGCGCTACCGTGCCATGGCCGGCCTTTCGATGGGCGGTATGGAAACAAAACTCATCACGCTGCGTCGCCCGGAAATGTTTGGCTATTACGGACTGCTGAGCGGTGGTCAATACGAGCCCTCCGACATCAAGTCAAAAGACCAGGTGCGACTCATCTTCCAGAGTTGCGGCAGCAAGGAACGTCCCGAACAAATCAAGAAGTCGGTGGAAGCCCTCAAGGCTGCCGGTTACAATGCAGTTGGTTATATCTCCGAGGGAACGGCCCATGAATTCCTGACATGGCGTCGCAGCCTCTATCAGATGGCCCCGCTATTGTTCAAGTAATCTTACTCAACTATTCATATTTTTTCGAATTGGCGGAACGGCTACAAGGCCTTCCGCCAATTTTTCTTATCAAATCGAGTGTTGATGTTCAAAGCAGGAAATGGTTCAGCGCTTTCTCCACACTGCCAAATTCAAGCAAGCGGCACCTTGCCTCTTCGTAACTGAGGCCTAACGACTCCTGAAGCATACGGGTTCCACGGTCAATCAATTTGGCGTTTGTAAGTTGCATATTGACCATGCGGTTGCCACGGACACGCCCCAAGCGTATCATTAATGTGGTGGAAATCATATTCAAAATCATCTTCTGTGCTGTGCCGCTTTTCATACGGGTGGAACCAGTTACGAACTCTGGGCCAACAATCGTCTCGATGGCATAGTCGGCAACCTTTGCCAATGGTGTGTTAAGATTGTTGGTGATGCCACCTGTCAGCAAACCATGCTGCTTGGCCATTCTGACCGCATCCACCACATAAGGAGTGGTGCCAGATGCAGCAATGCCCAAGACCGTGTCGCCGGCAGTGGGATGGTAGGCCAGTAAATCTTGCCATCCTTGTTCAGGAATGTCCTCCGCCCTCTCCACGGCATGTCGTAATGCCCGGTCGCCGCCGGCTATAATCCCCACGACCCACGTCTCGGGGATGCCAAAGGTAGGGGGCAGTTCGCTGGCATCCAATATCCCCAGACGGCCGCTCGTACCGGCACCGACATAGAACAATCGACCACCCTTCTTCATCCTTGGCAAAATGGCCTCTATCAGCGCATTGACTTGGGGAATGACTTGTTTGACTGCTTTAGCCACGACAGCATCCTCCTCGTTGATATGCTGCAAGAGTTCCAAGACAGACATTTGTTCCAAATGATCGAAACGAGATGGCTGCTCCGTGATTTTAATGGGTTTATTATTTTCCTCTTTCATATCCACCTTGCAAAGATAGCAAATGTTTTTATTTTATGGTTCAAGTTCCACTATTTTTCATTAACCGCAGTTTCATAGAACGCTCCCCCATCCGGCTCTCGCTTCGAAGGAAAATCAACACATTTCAGAGCGAGATTAAGGTGACACGCTTACAAAAAAGGTGTTTGGAGGAGGCCAACAGCATGAAAACAATCCAACTTTTTTCGCATTAAAAAAGGTAAAAAGTTTGCAAGTGTCAAAGAATCATATTACTTTTGCGAATGAATAGGAAACTCCATTTCCTAAAATTGTTTCCTAAAACCGCACACAGCATCATAGAATTATAAGAATCATTAGACAATTAAACCAACATGCTAATAGTAAACTCCTATGAGGAATTCGCCTCCCACTTGGGTGAGGAACTCGGTCGTTCGGAATGGCTGACCATCGACCAGGAACGTATCAACCTTTTCGCCGATGCCACGCTTGACCATCAGTGGATTCACACCGATCCCGAACGCGCCCAGAGCGAAAGTCCCTATAAGAGCACTATCGCCCACGGCTATTTGACGCTCTCCATCCTTCCTTATCTTTGGAGCCAAATCATCCAAGTGAACAACATCAAGATGCTTGTCAACTATGGAATGGACAAGATGCGTTTTGGCCAACCGGTCATCACAGGCAGTCGCGTTCGCATGGCAACAAAACTTCACAACATCCAAAACCTGCGCGGCATCTGCAAGACAGAAATCGCCTTCACCATAGAAATCGAAGGACAACGGAAGCCAGCCCTCGAAGGCATTGCTTCTTTCCTATATTATTTCAACTCTTAAGATGGATGGACGGAAAAAAGTGATTGTTGCTCTGGGCTCGAATAGTTCAGCCGAGAAGAACATGGCAAAAGGTCTTGAACTGCTTGCCCAACTTCTCGTGCACCTTCGTCACACTTCCATCATCCAAACCCCTCCCGTCTCGCTCAACGCGGCCCCATTTCTCAATTGTCTTGCAATCGGTGAGACAGACAAAAGTGCAGAACGGTTAAACATCGCCCTAAAGTATATCGAACGGCATTGTGGCGACCGCAAAGACCTTCGGAAGAAAGGGCACATCATCATGGACATCGACCTGCTTGAATACGATGGAACCCGCCATCATGAGAACGACTGGAACCGTGCCTACATCAAGCAACTGATGACGGAGTTGCAATTGCAAACTCCCCAAGATGCCGACAACAGCCATCTTCCATGAACAAGTCTTTTTGGCATTTTCCCTTGTGGGTCATTTTCGCAACAGCGCTGATACTTCCCTCGTGGAGCCAGACGCCCCGCGACAGCGACCGGCTAACGATGGCCTTGGAGTATTTTCAGAGTGGGAAATACCATGAAGCATTGTTGCTTTTCGAGAAACTCGACAAAGAATACGCCCTCAATCCCCGTTTTCACGCCTACATGGGTGTCTGCTATTATAGCGAATGGCTTTACGAGGAAGCATGTCGCTATCTTGACGAAGCCATCCCCCAACTTGAGGCCTTTGCCCCCCATGAACGCTCGGTATATTATTATACCAACGGAGAGAGCCATTTCCAATTGCAACAATACAAAGAGGCCATCCCCTATTTTGAAAAAGCCTTGACCGTCTGCTATGAAAACGAAAAGGGCGACATCCTCTATCGGCTTGGCCTATGCCATATGTTTGCCGAGGAATGGCAAGCCGCCCACGACCATTATCGCCAAGCCCTCGACAACTATCTTACCTATCGCGACACCCCCGACATGCGCGCGCGCATCCACCAGACCGCCCACATGATGAAAGGCTGCGAGGCCCACCTCCCCAAGCCAGAAAAACCGGAGAATCCGGAATATCCGGAAAACCCGGAGAATCCGGAGAATCCGGGAAATCCGCCCCCCCCTGAGAAGCCCCAAAGCGCCGAGAACACCCTCCCCCCTATTATGCCCATGAACTCCATCCGCGACACAATTAGAGGCATCAACCCGAATACGGTCAATATCCAGGAGGTCTATGAGCAAAAGGTGGAGGTCAAGGAATAATCCTTATCTCATGCTTTCATCGACGAAACTGAGCGGCAGCAAATCACGCACCGTATCGACGGCATACACCCCGTTGAGCCCATACAACAAGATGCGGATGGGTTGGTGGTAGCGCTCCTCCATTTCAAGGATAACTTGCCGACAAGAGCCACATGGCGTGACAGGATTGTGCATCAGCCCCTCCTCATTACGAGCAGCGATGGCCAATTTCAGTATGGGCTGGTCGGGCCTTTGTGCCTGAGTGGCAAAAATGGCCGTCCGCTCTGCACACAATCCCAACGGGAATACCGCATTCTCTTGATTGGCGCCGATGACGACCGATCCATCGCCCAACAACAATGCCGCACCCACCCTAAAATGGGAATACTTGGCATTGGAATTGTCGGTAGCCTTGATGGCATTCTTCACCAAGTCCTGTTCGTCGGCAGGCAGTTCCTCCAACGCAGAATATTGGATGTTGATTTTCAGTTGTATCTTTTCCATAGGCCTAAGATTTAAATCATTTTTCTCCCGCCACATATTCGTAGCACCCGATATCAGGTTTGTCATCGCGTCGGATGCCCAATCTGTCAAAGGGCAAGTCAGACAAAGGCATGGCCTTGCCGATGGCCGTTGACACGGAGTCGAGGCGGAAATCATATTTAATCAAATTGATATCAATTTTCTTGAAGTGCTTTTCCCCTGTTCCTACGGTATCCTCGGGCAATTCCCAAATCACATTGCGGATATTCACCGTATCTTCAATGGCAGGCGTTCGCAAGATGCAATGGTCGAACATATATGCGTATTGGGAAGTAGTGTCGCGCTCAGCCATCACCACGTCATCAGCATAGCCAGTGACAAGGCTGTTGAAGCAATCAAAAGCGTACAGCGGTAACTCCTTGGAATTGCCGAACCTGATGGCAGCCCCGCGGTTGGAATCATAAGGATAGAATTGTGCTATGGTACACTGCGCGACCATCACGTTTCCACCGAAAACGAACAGGCAATCATCGAGTGTGTTGGTGATTTGGCAGTTGACGACATTCACCATTGAATGTACGAGCCTCAATCCAAACCCTTGACAGTTGTGAACGATGGAATTTTGCAACTGAAGTTTCATCTTGTTCACATCAGACGAGTCGCATACAATACCATCGTATGTGCTGTGGATGTCGGCAAAGTCGATGATGTTGTCGTAAGAAGACTCTTTGAAGTGAATGCCCCTCCATTGTCCACTCACCCCGTCATAGGGCAGATAGTCAAACATATTGTCGATACGGTCGCCCCTCAGCACCACATTTCTTTCAGCCGACCCCTCCACAAGCAATCTTCCCGACACTTCAATGCCTGCATTCTCGTGGAAATAGAGTGTCGACCCCTCCGCGATGGTCAGTGTTGCCCCCTCCTTCACGGTAATGCCGCCATAGATAATCACCGGCTTGTTGGTGGCAGAGATGGTGGAATCCTTGTCTATCAACATGTTGGAGTATTTGTCCGCATCCCAAGTCCAAGCGCGAATGTTCACCTTCTGCATAACACCACTTTCCAGCGCGAAGACCAAATTGTCTTCCAATAGAGTCGGTTCAACACGGTTATTGGCAGGCGAGGTCAGTTCCACAAACACCCTAATGCTGTCGCGGTCGCGCAGTTCGATGTTGTTTACTTGGAAGCCCTCGGAGGCACCGAGATAAGAGCCGTCGACATTCACCCTGAAACCAGTTTGGTTGCCACTCTCCAATCTCACGTTCGCGCACCTGATGCCCTTCCCCGAATTATTATGCACCCAAAACGTCTTGGTAGGCGTTGGCACTTGTGAGAACACGGTGTCGAGACTTACCGTATCCTGCGAGAAAGACAGCCTCAGCGACGACGACGTTGAGAATTTGTCGTCGTCGGAACATGAGGCAAGCATTGTCAACAACAATGACAATACCCAAAGGCACACATACGTTTTTTGCATCATAAATAATAACGCGACAAACGATGGTTTATTGTATCAGAGTCGCCTGCAGTTGTTTCAGAAGAGGGCATCAATCCAGCACAAGAGTCCAACGAGGCATGCATTCCAGTTGATGGCAATCTCATTGGATGCGTATGAACCCTCATGGTCGAGATACGACTCGTCGGGAGCATTTGAAAGATAATTGAGCATCGACCCTTTGTCCTGCTGTCCTGGATTAGGCCCGCCTACCAACAACCCCGGCATAGGCTCAACGATACCGTCGGCCGACGAGATGCGCTGGTGGGGGTGCATGGGACTATGCTGTCCAAACCCCGTCACATAGCAATATCCCAACGGATTCCGTCCGAGGATATAATCGACGGTGCGCAACGCCTCTTTGCGGTATTTCCCTGGAGCCACATACTTGTCGGCGAAGAGCAACGAGATGGCAGGAGCGCAGAACCCCTCGGCCAAGCATCCCCACCCAAAATCGGTAGCCTTGTCGCCAAAGGGTGCTTGGAAATTGGAAGTCGGCGTGTTTTTTACAGTTTGTGCCGCAAATTCGCCCAACAGCATCTTAGACTTTTCGCTCAATTCTCCAGAAAAAGCCTGCAGCCAAGCAAAGATGCCAAGTCCGCCTACGTTCCCCCAAACAGGCACACTGAACTTCGTCGGCATCGTGCGCTTCGCATCGTCGAGGTAGGAAGCATCGCCCGTAGTGAGATACAATTCGGTAGCCGCCCAGAACAATTCGTCGTCTGCTTTTCCGTCACCATACTCACCCGTGTTCACTGCAGGTTGGAATTTCTTATTCATCTCTCCCTGTCGATAAAAATCAGCAGGATGAGCCTTGGCCCATTCGAAAGCCGCCTTTGCAGCCCTCACCGCTGCCGCAGGGAAATCCTTATATGCCGGCACCTGCTTGTAAGCCCTTGCCGCCTTCGCCATCACCGCGGCGAAATCGTAGGCCGCCGTCACAGATTTCTTCACTACATACCGAGTTTGATGGCAGTCGATAGGCATGACGAAGCCCTCGAAATTAGGTGTCGTGAGTTTATGATATACTCCCCCATCTGCCGGATCCTGCATGGTGAACATCCACTTGATGTTGAACATCAGTTCATCGAGCAAATCGGGTGTTGCGTCGCCACTCTCAGGAATGTTGAGTTGAAAATTCGCGAAATAGTCGGGCAACTGCTCATACACCGCCAACATCATGCCGATGGTGAATGCAGAGTTGACAATATACTTATTGAAATCGCCAGCGTCATACCATCCCAAAGGCGACGAGAGCACCGTACCTTCCGGTCTCAAACTGGTGGCGGCAGACGCATGCACCAATACGTTTGTGTCGGGATGCCCGAGCGGACGGGCGAACTTGCCAGCAAACTTCTGTTCGATAGGCACGCCCGAGCGCATCAGGTAATAAGATTTTGCGGCAGCAGTAGCGATGTCGTGATAGACTTTGTCGGCAATATGCAACTTGGCAGTGGAGCCATTGGCTTCTATCGTATAATCGCCCGCGTTTTTCAGTGCTGAGAGATCGACCACATACCTCTTTTTCCCTGTAAATGGCGAAACCGCCATTCTCCCAGCCTTCGCTTTCAGAACCGTCTTGCCCGCAGCATTTTTAACAGTAATGCGTCCTGGCGCGACATTGTCGATGACTATCACTTTCTCTTGTCCAGGCAGATAACCCACCTGATTGAGCCGTATCACATCGCCAGCCTTTACCACCAACGACATGGCCATGCAAGTGAACGACACCACGAATAATTTTGCTTTCATACCAACAATATAAGTGTAATTATTGAGCCAACTTCCGTATCAAATAGTCGGAAACGATAGAAGTGGCACGATAGATATTTTGTGAAAAACCGTGATCAAATGCATCAAGTACGACCCATTCGCTCTTGGGCCAAATCTGATGGAAGCGCTCGCCGTAGGTATAGGGCACCACCCTGTCGGCAGTCCCATGGACGACAAGTGCCGGTCCTTGATATTTCGCCGCCGTCTCGTAAATTGGAAGGGAGAATGCCGTGCGTATGTAATCGCGCCCCAGGCGTATGTTGCCGAAGAGTTTAACAAATTCAGGAGGGTCAAGCGGGTCGTAGTTGGCCCCCATCGTACTTCCCCTGATGGCATCGTCGCGCAACACAGCAGCCGGTGCCATCAAAACGACGGCCTCGAAAGATTCCGGTTCTACCTGTCCGGCAATCATACTTGCCACCACCCCGCCTTGAGAATGGCCGACGATAGCCACTTTATCGACATATCGGAGGTCGCGCACATATTCATAGACTTTCATGGCATCCTCTATCTCGTTGGGGACAGTCATATCTACAAAATCGCCCTCACTTTCGCCGTGGCCATTGAAATCAAATCGGATGCTGGCAATGCCATGCTTCATGAGCGAGTCGGCTATCAGTTCGAACATCGGCCCATCCTTTCTTCCCGCAAAGCCATGGCAGAGCATCACCATAGGGCAACGCTGCCCCTGTGCGAGTTCTGGTTTCTGGATGATGGCAACCAATTTTCCCTTGCCTCCATCGATGGTCACCTTCTCGGAGGTTCCTTTCAATTCCGTGGGATGTTCCTTGGCCATCAATTCCGTGAGTGTCCGTTCCAACTTGTCGGAGAGCACCGTGCTCAGCATCACCTTCCCCTCCTTATCGACCAGTATCATGGAAGGAATCCATTTGATACCGAAAGCCTTCGCCACCTCCGAATCACGCATCCGCTTGAGGTCGCTCAATTGAGGATAAGCCATTGCATATTTATCGACAGCATCTTGCCATTTTACTGCATCGTCATCAAACGATATACCGACGAACCCTACCCCCAACGGTGCGAACTTAGCATACATCCGCTGGATATTGGGAATGTCCTTTCGGCAGTCGGGACACCACGAAGCCCAAAAATCAATCACGGTATAACGCCCCTTGACAAGTTTGGAGAGGCGTTGGGTCTTGCCGTGGTTGTCTTTCAATTTGAAGTCGGGTACAGCGTCCCCCGGTTTCAAAAGTTCTGTGGCATATTTGGCATCGGCATCCCTTTGTGGCATTTGCGCCCCTACAAAAAGAGGGGCGCAAAAGCAGAAAGCAGTCAAAATAGTCCGTGCAAGCATAACTATTTCACTTTTTTGGCATATTGTTTGAAGATGTAATAGACCCCATTGGCATACTTTACTTTATACCAATCAGACTCTTCACCTACGCACACCACACGTTCACCCTTCTTAGGGCCGCGCACCGTGCCGTCCTTCCATTTCAAATAGTCGTAGTCGAGTCCAGGGCCAAGTCTCAGTCTCACGCCAGTACCCGTCACCATCAATTTTGTTTGGGGAGCCGGGGCATTTGTCACCTTTGCATATTGCTTGAACACATAGGCCACGTCATTGCCATACTTCACCTCATACCAATCACCCGACTGTCCCAGCAGTTGCAGGCGTGCCCCTTTCTTTGGACTGGTACTATAATATCCATAGTCAAGTCCCGGTCCATAGCGCATTCTCACACCCGTTCCAGTTATGGTCACATAGTTGCCCGTCTGGCATACTTCATCAATGGAAGTTGCGGCAAAAGCCGATGAAGCCGACATACCCAGCATCACCACCAGGCATAACACCCATTTCATAATTACATTGTTATTCTTCATGTTTTTCGAATTTAGGATTAATGAATCGTTGATTATACTTTTTGCAAAGATATAATTTTTCGTTGAAAAAAAACACAGATTGACTGAATAAAATTGGCAGAGAGAGGCTTTTTGCCGTAATTTTGCCATCGAAAAGTGGAAAAGCCAATAAATCAGGAATAGATATATGACAAAATTTATTGTATTGTTAATAGCGACAACAACATGCAACGTTGCCATGGCCAACGACTCCCCCACCCTCACCTTCGAGAACAGTGACGGTAGCCAGACAAGCATCGCTGCTCCAGGCCTAATCATCACTTTCAGCGACGGCCAACTCGTAGGTGTGAACGGCGACACCACGGTGACACTCGACCTCAATCAACTGCGAAAAATGTATTTCGGACAAGCCACAGGCATCGACTCCACCACTGCTGCCAACGACGGCACCACGACCATTTACACCCTCGGAGGTGTACTGATTGGGAAATACCCTTCGTTCGCCGAAGCAAAAGCGCAACTTCAAGCCGGTGTCTATATTGTAAAAACAGCCAACAAAACCTTTAAAACGACTATAAAATGAACAAGTCAATCATCATGCTACTGGCGCTTATGCTTAGCATCGCCAACTATGCACAAACGCTGAATGTCGTAGTAGGCGCCACCACCTATTGCATCCCCGCCGAGAAGGCAGGCGACATGCCATATACCACAGGCAGCGAACTGACCATTATCGACAAGACCTTCCCCATAAACGACATCGACAAGATATTCATCGACGAGAGTAGCGTAACGGCAAGTTCCGTCGATGTGACTTACAATGGCAACAGTGCATCCGTACGCATCCCCTACGACATCATGTCGCATCTCAATGTCGCAGTGAAAGGAGGACATGTGAGCATCGTGCAAGACGCCAACGTGACCAGCGAAGTGACCTATACCCTCTCGGGCAACAGCAACGACGGCTCATTCTACATGGACGGAGAACTGAAAGCCACCGTTGTTCTCAATGGGCTAACGCTGAACAACCCCGACAGTGCCGCCATTAATATCCGCGACGGCAAGCGCATCAACTTGATACTCAACGACGGGACAACCAACACGCTGACCGACGGCAAAAACGGCAGCCAAAAGGCTTGCCTTGCCATAAAAGGCCATACGGAAATCGACGGCGGCGGCACACTTAATATCACGGGGAACACCGCCCATGCGTTTTGGGGTAAAGAGTACATGCAACTGAAAAAAGGAGCCGGTACCATCAATATCACCGGTGCCGTTGGCGACGGTATCAACGTGAACCAATATTTCCAACAAAACGGCGGTACCGTGAATATCACAGGTGTGGGAGACGACGGCATCCAAGTAAGTTTCAAGACCGACGACAACGATGTCATCATCCCCATCACAGAGGATGAAGACAACACCGGCATGGTACTCTTAAAGGGCGGCACCCTCAACATCACAGTGACAAACACGGGTGTCAAAGGCATCAAGGCCGAAGGCCCCATCAACATCAACGAGTCGAAAGCCACCACCAACGTGACGGTGAAAGCCACCGGCGGAGTCGCCGTCGATGGCAGTGACTATACGAGCAGCGCCTGCATGAAGAGCGACCAGTCAATCACCATCGACGCAGGCACGATAACCCTCACAGCCACAGGCCAAGGCGGACGTGCCATGTTGAGCGAAGGAACGCTCGACATCAACGGCGGTAAATTGACCGCGCGTGCCGAGGGTAGCAACTATGGCAATTCGAGCGGCGGTGGCAATCACCCAGGTGGTGGTTGGGGGCCCGGTGGCGGCTGGGGACCTGGCGGCGGCAACACGAACACCTCCAACTCGAAGAATGCGAAAGGCGTGAAAGCAGTAGGAGCCATCACCATCACCGGCGGCGACGTGAACATCTATTCAGCCAGCCACGAAGGCTTGGAGTCGAAAACCTCAATCGACATCACAGGCGGCACCATCTACGTGAAAGCCTCCGACGACGCCATCAACTGTTCGCGCGACGCAAGTGTAAATAACTCCACCGGCAACTTCACCATCTCTGGCGGCATTGTTTACGGTTATTCCACCAACAACGACGGTCTGGATGCCAACGGCAACTTGACCATTTCAGGCGGTGTTGCCATCGGTTTCGGCGGCAATGGTGCAGAGGCAGGCATCGATACCGACGAGCAACATTCGCTGACCATCACCGGCGGCCAACTATTCGGAATCGGAGGCAGGACCGACACCAGATTCAGTTCATGCACACAAGTATATGGCTACTCGTCGAGCAGCGCAAGGTGTACGTCGAGCACAGGCTACTTCGTACTCTCTGAGGGATCGACACGCATCTTTGCTGTGAAGGTGCCCGCCTCCTACAGCGGAATAGTGCTGGTGAGTTCCCCCTTGATGAAAAAGAGCACTTCCTACACCGTGGGCATGGCGACTTCGGTGAGCGGAACAGAAAACAACGGATTCATAGAAAGCCCCACCGTCGGCAGTGTCTCCAACACAGTGACCCTCACAGGCAGATAACGGCCAATCACAAGAAACCATCATAAACTTTCAGGCTTCGGCACCCCCACAGGAGAAACCGAAGCCTGAATTTATCATACATAAAAGAGGGAAAGCCACTTCATTCAAAAGGGCGCGAGAAACACCGATGCCGACGATGCTGCTCCGAGTCGAGGTATTGCCAATGACTGAGGACAGCCTTGTTGGACTCCATTTGCGGCATTGCCTCTGCCCAATGATAGCCATAACAACGAAATTGCTGTATCAAATCTTTAAAAATCAGCGCATTGGCACCTTTAGACCGATATTCGGGCAACACCCCAATGAGCAACAAATCGACAGTGTCCGTCTTGTGGAATTTCAGTACTTTCAGCAGAGGCCACCACCCTAAAGGAAAGAGTCTTCCATCCCGTGTCTTCCTCAGAGCCTTTGAAAATGAAGGGAATGCTATGCCGAAGCCCACCAAACAGTTGGACTTGTTGCCATCAACTATTGCCGTCACCAAATTGAGGTCGGCCTTCTTGATATAATCATCCACCAACTTATCGACCTGTCTGTCCGACAATTTGGCAAAACCATAAAGGCCGTCGTATGTTTGGTTAAGGATATCGAATATTTTTCTTCCCATTCCTCCCTCCACAAGTTGCCTACGAGTAAACTTTAGGACATGCAAATTGTAACGACTTTCCACCAAATCGGCGAGACGCAAGAACTTATCAGGTGTCACTTCGGGCACCTTTATCCGAAACTCAAGATAGTCGTTGTCCTTGGCAAAACGCCCTAAATGCTCGATATGCTTGGGATAATAGGAATAATTGTAATTGATATACATGGTGGCCAACCGGTCGAATCCCTCGACCAACATGCCTTCCCTATCCATGTCTGTGAATCCAAGGGGGCCACTGATCTCGTCCATCCCCCTCTCTTTTCCCCATTGCTCTACTTGAAGTATCAACTTTTCCGACACCTCGTAGTCGTCGATGAAATCGAACCAGCCGAACCTCACCTGCTTGCGCTTCCATCGTTCATTAGCCTTCCGATTGATGATGGCAGCAATGCGCCCCACCATCTTCCCGTCTTTGAAAGCCATGAAATAATCAGCGTCGCAGAACTCAAAAGCAGGGTTTTTGTCCTTGTCGAGAGTCGAAACTTCGTCAGAATAGATAAACGGCACGGAATAGGGGCAATCACGATACAAGTCATAATAAAATTGTATGAACTGTCCCAACGACTTGCTGTCATCTACTTTCCGAATCTCAATTCCACTCATTACAGCGCTTCCCTCAACCTTTCATTGCATATCGTAAACCACTTGCATGATTTCCTTGCCCAGTCGGTCTGCCTCCTCGAGTGTAGCGGCTTCGCTATAGACTCGAATGATTGGCTCTGTATTCGACTTGCGCAGATGCACCCATTTGTCGGGGAAATCGATTTTCACGCCATCGATATCATTGATTTGCTGGTCGCTAAACATCTCTTTCACCTTCTCCAAGATGGCATCAACATCTGTGGAAGGAGTCAAGTCGATTCTATTCTTGGCAATGGAATATTCAGGCATTTCAGCCCTCAATGCGCTCACCCTGCGGTCGTCTCTTTTAGCCAAGGAAGAGAGGAAGAGAGCGATGCCCACAAGCGCGTCGCGACCATAATGGCTTTCAGGATAGATGACACCACCATTGCCTTCGCCGCCAATGACAGCCCCCACCTCTTTCATCTTGGTGGTGACATTCACCTCGCCCACGGCAGCAGCAGCATATTTACCGCCATGGCGCTCGGTGACATCGCGCAAAGCACGAGTGGACGACAGGTTTGACACCGTGTTGCCAGGTGTATGCGAAAGCACATAATCAGCCACGGAAACGAGTGTGTATTCCTCGCCAAACATGCGCCCGTCTTCACAAATGAAGGCGAGACGGTCGACGTCGGGATCCACCACGATGCCCAAGTCGTATTTGCCACTTCTCATTTCATCCATGATACCCGTCAGGTTTTTCTCCAGCGGCTCTGGATTGTGTGCAAAATCGCCGGTAGGCTCACCATTGAGGATGTTGTACTTCACCCCCAGCCTATCCAACAATTTCGGCAAAATCACGCCTCCCACACTATTGATGGCATCCACGCAAACGGAGAATCCAGCCTTGGCCACAGCCTCAGCATCGACCAATGCCAGTTGCAAGACAGCCTCCACATGTCGCTGGTCGAAACTGTCGTCTCGGGTATATTTTCCAAGTTTGTCAACCTCGGCAAATAAGAAGTCTTCCTTCTCTGCCAATTCCAGCACGATATTTCCCTCGTCCTTTGTAAGAAATTCGCCCTCGTGATTGAGCAGTTTGAGCGCATTCCATTGGCGAGGGTTGTGGCTGGCGGTGATGATGATACCGCCGTCGGCTTTCGACATGATAACCGCCAACTCTGTAGTGGGAGTAGTGGCCAGCCCGATGTCGACGACATCGTATCCCATCCCCAAAAGTGTGCCGCAAACGACACTCCTCACCATTTCACCAGAGATGCGCGCATCCCTGCCGACAACAATCTTGTTGCTGGTAGAATGCCCACTGCGCCTAATGAAAGTAGCATATGCAGATGTGAATTTGACAATGTCCAAAGGATTGAGCGTGTCGCCCGTTTGTCCGCCGATAGTTCCGCGGATGCCTGAAATAGATTTGATAAGTGTCATATATTATATTCCTCTTTCGTAGGTTATTTCGTAATAGCATGGAATGACGCTTGCCAAGGCCGACGAGGTGCCCTGGCTGTGCGGGACGATAATATTAACTCGAGCCAGTTCGTCGCCTTCGGCCACCATCCTGCCCACATTTATGTAGGTGAGCGGTATGAGCCACCCTGCAGGAACGGAAGTGCTTGAGTATTTGGACATCATCACTCCACTGACAAAAGTTGCCGTGAATGTGCCAGACGTATTGGTGACAGACATTTTTTCAGGCATGGATGCATAATAGAGAATGTTGTTGGTAGTTACCAACGTGTCGGTCAGCAAGTTGTATTCGTTGAACCTACAAAGCACCCTAACCGTTTCACCACTTTTTACTTTTTTGCCACATCCTTTCCTCACAATCTGCATATAGACGCCAGTATTGTCGAAGAGGACAAATTCCTTCTTGCTGACATCCGTAATAGTATCTTTCAAGAATTCCGACTCGGTAATAACCTTGATGCCCTGTTTTTGGATATAAGCGTTGATAGCAGCCCTTTCTTTCTTTTTCTGGTCGGCGTATGTCTCATGATCTTTACACGACGAGACAAGCAGCATCGCAATGAGCAAGGCCAGAAGACTTGATATTTTTTTCATTTCCCAATTACTATAAAATATAAAACAGTGCAAAGATAATACAAATCGCGGTAGTTTGCGAATGATTTGGCTGTTAATGTTCTGAAAATAATGCAGGAAAAACCAAAAACGAGTTTTTAGGCTCACTTTGTAGCCCCTGCATAGACGGATGCGAAATACAAAATGGCCTTCAAAACTACCTGTTCGGCTTCCTCCATGGTGCACGACAGCCTACCTCCTGCTGCATTGAAATGGCCTCCGCCATTGAAGAATCGTTCTGCTATGCCATTGCAGTAATAGTCGTCGACGCTTCGCAGACTCACCCAGATGGTATTCTCCCGCTCAGTATCCTCTCTCAAGGAGATGGACAAGCGCATGTTCTTGATACGCAGTGGTTCGTTGACCAATCCCTCGGCATCTCCCTTTATGAAGTGAAAACGCTTCATCTCTTCTTTGGTGAGAGTATAATAACATGCATGGCATCCTGGCAGCACCTTCAGTTTTTGGTTCATGATATACCCTCTCATCCTGATGCATGACTCGCTATAATTATTGTAAACGTTGCGGAAGATTTTGTCCTTGTCGATTTTCTTTGTAAGCAGTTGTCCGATGATAAAGTAAATTTCTGGCCTTGTGGAATTGTAGGTAAACCCTCCCGTATCGGTCATCATCCCCGTGTAGATATTGACCGCCATCATCTTTGTCAAATTCTCGAACCCTCCCATCTGCCATATTATGCGGAAGACGAGTTCGCAAGTGCTGCTCATATTGGGAAACGAAAGGCTCAAGACCGAATCGACATCTGGGTTTTGGTGATGGTCGATGAGCACCTTGCCCGCTGGTGAAGTTTCGAGCGATTCCTTCATGTCGAGCACCCGTTGTGTGCTGTTGAAGTCAAGGCAGAACACGAGTTGGGCGTTTTTCAACGCCTCGTCAACAACTTCCTTTCGTTTGTCGTAGCGGACAATACGTTCATTGCCCGGCATCCATTTCAGAAAATCGGGAAAGGCATCCGGGGAGACCAACAAAGGATTTTTGCCCAAGGATTTCAAATAGTCGCCCCATCCGAGCAATGCACCCAATGCGTCGCCGTCAGGACTTTTATGGCAGCATACCACAATTCTTTCCGACTGGCAAATCAATAGTTTGAGTTTTTCCACCTGTGTGTCGGAAAGCAAATTCAGATTCATATTCATTGTTCCATTTATTCTGCACCCCGTGGGTGAGAATATCTATATATAATTATATAATAAGGTGTATCAAAGGCAAAAGCCAAATTGACTTTTGCCTTTGAAAATGCTGTAGAAAAATGATTCAGAACAACTTTGACGGATAGACTCCATCGGCGATGAGTTGCTGGATTTTCTCCACAACGCTGGGTCTATCGGCAGAATAAGTGACGCCAAACCACTTGCTGGTGGTATCCAACACCCTGACTGTAGCGATATGCTCATTTATCAGTTTGTTGACCATCAGCGGAATGAAAAACTCAGCCTTCAGATTGGTCATGTTCTTCGGGTCGCTCAAGAACTCCTTGAAATAATCCTCGCTGTGCTTAAAATAGTCGGGGGTGAATCCCCACATATTCATGCTGACAGGCGTATTATCTTCGACGGGAATCCACTCGCCCTGCTCGTCTTTGTAGCAGATAGGTCCGCCGACCCTCATAATCTCTGTCCGCTCAACAACAGTGGTAAGGTTTTCGTTCTCGTCTTTTGAGCAAATGCCTCGTGCGACTGTGCCATTTTCAGAAAGAGTATTGCCAACCCTAAATCCCACCATGGCATATTTGTTGGCACTTCCCTCGGGCAGGTCGGCCAAGAACTTGCCAATTACCATGAAGGCATCGCGATTGTAAAAATCATCGCAGTTGATGACGCAGAACGGCTCTTTAATGACATTAGCAGCCATCATGACGGCGTGGTTGGTGCCCCACGGCTTCACCCTTCCTTCCGGCACGGCGAAACCTTCAGGCAGGCAGTCGAGACTTTGGAAAACAAGTTCTGCGGGGATATGCCCCTCATATTTGCTGAGGATTTTTTCCTTAAATTCTTGCTCGAAGTCTTTTCTGATGACGAAGACGATTTTTCCGAATCCTGCTTTGATGGCATCATATATGGAATAATCCATGATTGTCTCTCCGTTGGGACCCAGTCCGTCAAGCTGCTTCAAGCCACCATAGCGGCTTCCCATTCCAGCAGCAAGCAATAACAATGTTGGTTTCATACAATTAATAATATAAGGTTGAATAAATCTTCTGCAAAAATAAGAAAAAAAAACGAGCCTACGCATGAATTGATTATATTTTTTTGGAAAAGCCCGCATTGCACAAATTCTACTTGTGGACTTCTCGCTGAAAATAGGTGCGCAGAATATAGTCGAGTAATCCCTCGCAGGCATCCTCCAGGAGTTCTATGGTCATTTCAAATCCCTGTTCTCCCCCATAATAGGGGTCGGGAATGCTATTGAACATGGGATGGTGACTTAGGAAATCAGCCATACACACAATTTTTCGTTCATCGGAGGGGTATCTAATATGCGACTTTAACTGAAGGAGATTGCTCTGGTCCATAGCCGCAATGATGTGAAAGTGGTCGAAGTCGTCTATCGAAAACAATCTGGCTCGACTATCGAACGTATAACCATGTCGCTCACCCTGCCTTCGCATCCTCACATCAGGCAATTCGCCCACATGCCAATGCCCCAGTCCTGCGGAATCGACTTCAATAGTCTCTTGCAGCATTCGCTGTTCAAGGAGATGGCGCATAATTCCTTCTGCTGCCGGCGAACGACAGATGTTTCCCAGACACACAAACAATACTCTCAATTTACGTTTAATATTAACTTTTTTCATCTTATTACCTAATAAAATAACTATTTATACATAAACATATCCCTCAAAAGAGGCTATAACAGGAAAAAGAGGGACTTAAATTTGCCAATATGATTAAAAATCACTATTTTTGTGGCACAAATTGATAACAGACTTAACTAATGGAAAAAGAATCTACAAACAACTATTTATCCTTATGGCGTGGAAGAATCGCTTGTCAATATGTCCATAGCAATCTCCGTTTAGATACCACGCAAGTAAAGACCTCTGTCAATAGTTATGTTTATGCCCTTTTCGAGAAGGGGACTGCCCTCATCAAATTCGACAAGTATGAGATTACCGCCCGTCCGGGTGACTTTCTAATATTCCCTCCCCACATTTACCCCAATGTCCTTTCTACAAGCGACGACTATGAAGCCATCTGCCTGATTGTGAGTTCGAGTTTCGTATATGACTGCCCGATGTCGCGGAGCATCTTCCAAGCCTCTGCCTTCTCTTTGATCCATGACGACAATCCCATTATCAAACTTACTCCTGAGTCGGCGGCGAACCTTCGGCAGACGATGCTTTACATCATGCACCACATCAAGCATGTGCATAAATATACCCAAGAGGCATTGCATTCGCTTTATGGATTGCTTTTGTCTGACTTGATGGCCATGATAGACGAACACAGCGAGAAGAATAATGTGAACCCCAACGCTTTCCATCTGTTTATTGAATTTAACAAGTTGCTCCGCATCCATTTCCGTGAGCATCACGACATTTCGTTCTATGCCGAGCAACTGAAGATTTCGTCACGTTATCTCTCCATGGTGACCAAACAAATCTCCCAACTGACCGTCGCCTCGTTCATCAACCGTCATTTGATGCTCGAAGCATGTTGGCTCCTAAAGACCACCGACCATAGCATCCAGCGCATCAGTGAAATACTTCATTTTGCCGACCAAGCCTCTTTCTCGAAATTCTTCAAGCGCCTGAATGGCAAGAATCCGCTACAATATCGCCACGAAAGTGAGAGGGACCTTAAATAAGGTCCCCATCATACAGAAGAGGCGACATTGTCAAGGAGTTCTTTCGTGGTGATTTTCATCCCGATAGCCCTCATTCTTCTACAAGCCTCACTGGCTTGCATTATTGTCTGCTTCTTGAATTCTGCAGCCAAGGCTGCCAGCGCCTCCAACTCCGACGCAAAGACATGGTCCTCAGTGAAGGGTGTGCGCAAATTCTTGAGGAAATAAGAGATTTCCCAATAGCCCCGCAATTCTTCGCCAAGTTCAATCCATTCTTTCTCCACTTTCCTGACTACCCCCACACCCGGGATGCCGTTGACAGCAACATTCTCTGTCACCCACACCCGTTCGTCTATCGCAAAACGGGCTTCGGGCACCACGTCTGGCGATTCGACAATTTTCTCCTTTTGTGTTAGTTGACGCCAAAAATCTGGCGAGATATCTACTTTTTCGGCATCCTTGTTTGCGAGTGCCGACCGTAAGTAAGTTAATTGACTTTCAGTCAAATCGCGGCGCAAACATCCATGCAGCAGCAACTCTTTCTCAAGCCTTGCTTCAAGGTTCATGTCGGTCACCGACTCTTCCAATTCCAAATCCATGAATTCTGCCATGATGGTATCATATTATATTAAAGCATATTTCAGCATTGCAAACTTACAAAAAAAAGGCAACAAAGCGGCCTTTCCATACTAAAAAAATAATATTTTTCATAAAAACCGGCATTTTATACATTTAACTAAAATAAAATGCTTACCTTTGCTAATCTGAACATAAAACACACATCTATC
>CAMKSZ010000014.1 GCA_946415525.1 uncultured Prevotellaceae bacterium
TAGGCATGGAGGCCATCTGGAAGATTACCGTAGAGGACTTCCCCGCCTTCATCCTGGTCGATGACAAGGGCAATGACTTCTTCAAGCAACTGAAGCCTTGGACTCCCTGCAAGGGATAACGGGCGGTTGTTTCATCCTTTGCGAGAGGGTGTGTCATGGACGACACACCCTCTCGTCTATTTTCAAGAACCACAAAAAGAAGGGAGGCAAACCCGAATAACGAGCCGCCCCCCCGAATAATCCTATCCGACATAGGATTATCATAAAATCTTACCATGCAAATTGGGAGTAATGCTAAAAGTTTTTTACCCAAAAGGGAAATACCTGCAAATCTCGTAGAATAAAAACTGCGGGACAAGCCTTATTTCAAGCAACTCCCAAAACAATAAATCGGTGATTTAGACCATTTATTTGGTTGCAAATATAAGATTTTATCCAATACGTTGTATATCAATTGTATATTATTTAATATTATTTAACACCAACTTGTTGTAAAGAAAAATCGGCTGTACGAAAGGCCTCTATTTCCCCTTCTTCAAGGAATTCGCGAATGGTTTCCAGAGGCACCATTTGTTGGATGTTGCTTACCTCCTTGTCAAGTCCGTCCTTGATGAAATGGCGGAAACTGTCGAGCAAGTCAAGTTGCGAGAGTGTGGCGTTATGTGTCTGCTGCTCATAGAGTGTCCCGCTGGTTCGGGCGTTGTCTGTCTTGCCTTGCAAGGCACCTGTCACCCCGGAAATGTCCTCCATAAAATAAAGTTGCGTCTGTAGCAGTTCATGTATTCCGATATTGACCGCATTGGCCGACACTTGTTGCGGCAACTGTGCGCCGTTGCGTGTCTTCACGGGGATGACGCCGTTGAAGCGTGCCCAGTCGGCCGCCACATCCTCGATGGAATACCCCTCTGGGATACATTCCTCGGGCACGAGGAGAACGCCTTTTGCAGAAGAACGCATCACCCAGTCGTAGAGCGTGATGAGGCGGTTGGTGTAGCGTTGTTGGTCGATGACGTCGGCGACGAACGAATGGATTTCTCCATCGATAAACGGATAAGCCTTGAAGACATAGGGATGGCTGCCGTGGGCGTATGGCGTGACCCCCTCCGCCAAGACGTCGCCAAACGGGGAAAGATAGCAATATCGCCACTCCTCTGCTGTCGTCCACACCCTCTCTCCTTCCATCGGAGTAGCGAGAACGGCAGGGGATGCAGCCGGCAGCCACGACAACCGACCCGCCACCCGGTCGTGGCAAATGTAGCCTGGGGTGCGTCGGCGATACCACAGTTCATAGACACGGCATAAATCGGCAGCAGATGGTCGCAGGAAATCGTCCATCCGATGAAAGGGAATGCCAAAATCGGCATAGGCGCGATGCAGACGACTGTCGTAGTCGCCTATGTCATAGATATCCGCCAACAGTTTCACGTCGGCGGCATCGCGGGCAAACTCCTGACAGACGGCATCGAAGCGCAAGTCATGGATTTCTCCCACCAATTCTGCGTCCCATCCCCGGCAATCGGCCATGCGAGCATCGATAATGAAACTGTCGGGCGACACATTGTCCGTCCATGAACCACAGCGTCCTTGCCGCCATCCGAAAGTCTTCCGCTGAACGACGAAGCCAGAGATGAGAAACTCTTCCAAGGCACGGGCGCCGAGTTCGTCCATGCAATTCGTGTCGCCGGCACGTTGCAACAAGGCGTTCATGGTTTGGGTGGCTTTTTTGCTGCCGCAATCTGCCCTCCACGTTCCACTCTCCGACCGATAAAGTCCCAATACTTGTTTGACGAGCCTTCGT
This sequence comes from uncultured Prevotellaceae bacterium, assembly GCA_946415525.1. Taxonomy (GTDB): domain Bacteria; phylum Bacteroidota; class Bacteroidia; order Bacteroidales; family Bacteroidaceae; genus Prevotella. The sequence continues at coordinate 1,799 of CAMKSZ010000014.1, forward strand.
ATCAAGTTGTTTTTTAAAGGCTCGCTGCCTTGGCTCCGGATGTAGTGCTCCTCACGCATCCGATGTCCGTCCACCATCACAGGGTCGCCCCATTGGTCACCATAACAATACCTCTTGCAGCGGGCGCGATTCCGGCGGAACTCCATCATGCCGCTCCAATGTCTGAAAGCATCCGTCACCATTTTCAAATCTTTTCTATACATGTCCGTTTGCATTATTAGTTGATTTTGCAAAAATAATATAAGGCTCTTTATAATGAATGTCATAATAGTATGAAAAGGGTTATTGTCAAATGGACACCCATAGGAGAATAATTGTAGTAACAAATTGTCAGTAAAAGATTTACAAAAGCGAATTATGCGTCGCTTTTAAGTTTACATAAATGTATTTTTAACATATTTTTTCTTTGAATTAACGATTTATTAGTTATTTTTGCGAAAGATAATCTGATAGATGTTGAATCTATCACAAACTAATATTAACACAATAAATTTTTGGGACTTGGTACACATAGGAGAATTAATTAAGGGAACATTAAAGCAGAGGCGCAAATCAGTGGTATGGTTTGCTGGTGAATTGTCTTGCAGCCGTACTAACGTGTACAAGATTTTCTCCAAGCAGTCCATAGATACTTACGATTTATTAAGGATTTCGAAAATCCTCGACTTTGACTTTTTTGAAGTTTACAGTGATGAACTGCGCAATCATCTATAATGAGCAGGCATTCTAATTTCAGGCATCTCTTGCGAGATGCCTGTTTTTTTTATTGTTTTCCGGAGTTTCCGGAGTTTCCGGATAATCCGGAATATCCGGAAACTCTGGAATCATTTATCACTAAAAGATGGATTTTTAGGGGAAATAGTTGGTCGTTTGAGTTTTTTTTGTAATTTTGCGAATTGAAACAAATAGATTGGAAATGCATTTTCGGAAATTATTTTGTGTCGGCCTTCTCGCCGCCATTATGGTGTCGTGCAAGCAACAGACGGCCACCCTGTCGCAAGTGGAGTTTAGCGACAACCAAGTATATGTTGAAGGCAAGCCCTTCACCGGTGTGGTTTGGAGCGACGACCACACCACTTGGCAACTGACCACCGACAATGGTCAGGTCACGGCATTCACCCTCTACCATGCCAGTGGAGACCCAGCATTCACAATGCAGTCGCCCGCCGACACACTGACAGCCTACGACGAGTCGGGGGCTATCATTCCTATAGACACCTTTGCCATCCGCTACAAGGAGTTGGCAAAGCAAATACCTCAGTTGCTGCAAACCATCACAGGTGAAAACTAACAACCATAAGAAAACATGAAGAAAGCATTCATCATCCTACTCGCCCTTATGCTCATCGGAGGAGGAACCGGCTTTTACTATTACGAGAAGAACAAGCGTGAAGCAGCGCAAGAACGGCACCTTCGCGACTCTTTGCGACATGCGCGCAAAATAGAGAACGCCCGTATCGCGGCGATGGAGAAAGCACACCGCGACTCATTGGCCGCCTACGAGCGCACCCATTCGCCAGCCGTCATCAGGGCTGTGGCAGAAAAACTGGTTGACGAAGAGATGATGGGCGGGCGCAACCATGTAGGCGGGCGCAACTGGTCGAGGCGAATCAACATCCTGCGTGAGATGTGCGACAACGTGCTTGCCTACGGCAGCCATCGTGCCGATACCGCCTTCCGGCAATTCAGTTTCAGGGGACTGATGAGGATGGGGCCTCGCATGCACATCCACTCCGACAGCATCACGCGCGTCTATTACGTTTCGCAAGAGTCGGCATGGTTTGATGCACATTTCGACATTGGCGAAAAAGTGCCCGAAGGGCAGAATGTCAGTTTCAAACTCGTTTACGAGAATAACAAATGGCTGTTGGATGACTTTACCTTCCAATACAACGACGACAAGCCCGTGACGGTGTCGGAAGAGATGGAGTGGTTTCTCGCCGAGTATGGCAAGAAAAGAAAAAAATAACGACACGAAAAGCGACAAACACCGAAAAAATAATAAAAAGGACTTGTCCTGCTTAGCATATAATTACGACAAAGCCCATCCCGACAACATACGGGATGGGCTTCGACTATCTTATTTTTTGTTATATTAGTTGTTTTTCACCACCACTACCTCTGCCATACGCAATAATTTGTCCTTGCGATAGAATCCGTCAAGTTTGATGTGGTCCACCACGCCATCCTCTTTCTCGGAATTGGCCACGGTGCCCACCACCTTAGCCACGGTGGGGTCGTAGATGTTATCCTTGAAACTCACCTTCTTGACTCCGTAATACTCCAGCACCTCCAGCAATTTGTTCTTCGCCGTCAGCATCCTGGCGATGGCACTGGTGGAAATACGGCTTTGGTCGAGGCCGCGCTCATGGATGGTAGCCTCAGCCCACTCGAAAGCCTCCAACACCTCAAGAAATTTCAGGCAGATGTCGCCCACTTGGTCGTCGGCAGCCTGCTCTTGTGTGGAAATCATGTTGTTGAGTTGGATATTGTCGTTGTATAGTCTCTTGATTTCCTCTCTTATTTCGTCAAACTTACTCATAAGGTCGCTACATGTATGTTATTTAACAATCAACTCCTCGCCAATCTCCAATTGGTCGGTAGCCTTTCTTCCATTTATCTTGGCAATGTCCTCGTCCTTGATCTTGCCCTTGTAGAGTTTCTGTGAGATTTTCCACCACGAGTCGCCTTTTTCCACGACATAGATTTTCTTGCCATCCTTCATGGTCACCTTGTCGGCAGGTGCCGTGATGTCGATGTTGTCCAGGGCATGCAAATTGGCGGTGTCGGCTGAAACGGATGCCTTATCGGCATTCTCAGAGGCCTGTGGCTTCGCTGTTGTGGCAACCGATGCAGTTGCTGCTTGGCCGCCATCCCTCAACTGCTCGTTGAGGTGGGCTATGGAGTCTTCAAGAAGGGCGATGCGGCTTTCCACTGCGGAAGGAGCCGTCCCTTTGGTGAAATAAAGCAGAGCGAAGATGACTGCGGCCAAAATGGCAAGGATGCCTACAGGTTTCCATACCGATGACTTGGCCTTGCTGTCCTGCTCAATACTGTCAAGAATACGGAATGCATTCAGATTGCAACCGCAACCCGAACATCTGACGTTTTCCTGACGATAGTCGGGAACGTCTTTGCCACAAACTGGGCATTTAGTAGGATCAACCATATATTATCTATTAATTTACGGCAAAAAATGCCTTTTCCAAAAATCGCGTCAAAGTTACGAATTTTTTTTCACAAGGAATAAAAATAAATGGAGAAATATTTCCTTTTCTTGCAAATGTCAAGAAGAATAATCCCCTCCTTAACACATTTTCAAGAAACACCATTTAAAGTAAAGGTTGAGAGAATAACCGCAAGCCATTGGAATTTAACCAACAACGCCACCATTCTGAAGAAAAGTCACAAAAGGAAAAAAAAATCAACAAGACACCCCCTTTTTTGTGGAAGCGTCGATTTATTCAACCTTTACTTCAAGCAACTACGTCTCAATCGAAAAGCGCAATGCCTTCTTCGGCATCGTCCTCTTCTTTCCAAACCGAATGCTTTGAAAAGGTAGTGTTCGAGTTGAATCCTGGATCCACCAAGGCATCGCCAAAGATAGGCAAGCCAATCCGTCCACCCTTCGTTTCTCCCACGAGAGAAGCAAGGATGGGGCAATAGCCATTGAAAGCCAATTCGATTTCGGTCACCGGTTGTTGATAGATTTTCATAAATAACCCATTAAATGTGTTGGTTAAAAAGGAATACCCTCAGGGCATCACTCATTTTGCGTTTTGAATGAACAGGCCGCAACTGAAAATTTTTTCACCTGCAAGCCCGAATTTGGTGGCAAATTTAGGAATTAATATTCAGTTGAGCAAAAAATATCCATCTTTTTCTCAAAGATGGATGAAAATAATTGTCGCCCATACACCATTGGTGTACAAGCAATCACTTTTTTCCAGTACATTTGCCACAGCCGATGCCGGAGCCGTCGAAACAATGGGTGCACACACGATGCTTGGGCATGCCTATGGAGCGGATGAGGTTTTCGATTTTGTTGAATTTCAAAGTGGTAATGCCGAGTTGATGGGCAATTTCCTCCACCATGCGCTGGTATTCGGGACTGTCGGTGGTGGCATACTTTTCCAAGTTCTTGTCGGGCGCTCCTTCGAAACCGTTGATGATGCGCCGCGTGATAAGTTCCAAATCGGTTTTCGAACTTGTAAAATTGATGAACGGACATCCAAAGACCAAAGGTGGGCACGAGATGCGTGCATGCACCTCTTTTGCCCCATAGTCGAAAAACATCTTCACATTGTCGCGCAACTGGGTGCCCCGCACGATGGAGTCGTCGCAGAATACAACGCGGCGATTGGTGAGGATGGCACGATTGGGAATCAGTTTCATCTTCGCCACCAGGCGACGGCGCGACTGGTCGCCAGGGGTGAAACTTCTCGGCCAGGTGGGCGTGTATTTCAGGACGGCACGCTTGTAGGGAATGCCGTGACCTTCGGCATAGCCCAGTGCCATGCCCACGCCGGAGTCGGGCACGCCGCACACGATGTCGGCCTCGGTGTCGTCCTCCTCACCCATGATGAAGCCATTGCGCTCACGCACATCCTCCACGTTGATGCCGTTGTAGTCGCTGGAAGGAAAGCCATAGTACACCCAAAGGAAGGAGCAGATTTGCTCACAGTCGCCAGGTGCCTGCAACACCTCCATGCTGTCGGCTTTGATTTTCACTATCTCGCCCGGTCCGAGGTCGTGCACAGGCATGTAGTCGAGGTTGGGGAAACTGGAAGTCTCGGAAGAGGCAGCGTATGCCCCTTCTTTACGGCCAATGGCAATAGGCGTGCGCCCGTAGCGGTCTCTGGCAGCGATAATGCCGTCCTCGGTGAGCACGAGCATGGAGCATGAGCCTTCCACCTGCTCGAACACCTTGTTGATGCCATCGACGAAGGAGTTGCCCATGTTGATGAGCAACGCCACCAACTCCGTCTGGTTGATCTTGTTGGCCGACATCTCGCTGAAATGCATGCGCTTAGCAAGCAGCCGGTCGGCAATTTCACGTTGGTTGTTGATTTTGGCGACGGTCACCACGGCAAATTTCCCAAGGTGTGAATTGACGATGATGGGCTGTGGGTCGGTGTCGCTAATGATGCCAATGCCTTGACAACCATGAAACTGTTCGAGTTCGTCCTCGAACTTGGAACGGAAATAGTCTCTCTCAAGGCTGTGGATGGAACGGCTGAAGCCGAGTGTCGGGTCGTAGGTTGCCATACCCGCGCGTCGGGTGCCAAGATGTGAGTTGTAATCGGTGCCGTAAAAAAGATCGTTGACGCAATCCGATTTGGCAATAGTGCCGAAGAAGCCTCCCATTATAGAAAAATTTGAATTTTACCTTAAAAACTATTTCGGGGTGCAAAGTTACTGCTTTAAGCCCGCAATGCAAAAAGAAAAGTGATTTTTTTGCATTGCGGGCATGTCGTTTTCTCCCCAAAAGGCGAAATAGTTGGTATGGAAAGGTTCGTTTTTTCCCTTTTTTCGTCATGTCACAAGGCACCGGCCGAGGCAAGCACTTCGCCCAAACGGAAGGTGCGGTGGCAGTCGAGGCAAGCCACATAGCGGGTGATGACGGGCTTGCGCTCCCTGTTCTGCGTGTGACCGAAAATCTGGTAGATGCCGGGGAGCGTCTCGGTGACTGCCACCTCGGAGTAGTCTGCCCACATCGGTCCTCCCGCGGCGGCCCATCCTCCCCTCGCCCATCCCACGTCGGCAAGGGCCTTGATGCCTTCGTCGCTGTCGCCCAAGGCGTTAAGGTTCTCTGCGTTCAACTCGCCGATGAGTTGTTCGTGTTCCTTCAACCATGTGGGCGAGATGCCGGCATGGGTGAGAAGGCAGTGCACCCCTTCGTACTCTGCCTCAAAAGCCAAGGAGAAGTAGTCTTTGTAGTCGGCATACAATGCCTGCATCGGCTTTGCCATCCGGTAGGAATAACGGGTGCCTTCGGCCAAGTCGTCGAAAAGAGGCGAGAAATAGTGCATGTCGTGGTTGCCTATCAAGAGCGTCACCTTGCCTGGATGCTCCTTGGCAAAGGTGATGATGTCGCAAAATTGCGTCATCGCCTCCTCCTGGTCGATATACTCATGGGGATAGGGATCGACATAGTCGCCGAGGAAAATCACATGGGCGTAGTCTTCCTTCATCACTGGTTCGCGCCAAAAGGTCCTTCCGTGCACGTCGGGGACAATCAAAAGGTCATGGTCTTTGTCAAATTTCATCATATCTATGCGTTTTTGTTGTTTCTTGGAGTCGGTTGATTCCTACCTATATAGTATTAGAAAGCAAAAATAGGCAAAATCTTTCATATCTCGCATTTTTTTCTTGTTTTTTTCATTTGCAAAAAAAAGCGACATTTATTTTGACTTGTCACCTTTTTTGTCTAAATTTGCAACATAGAGCGATCACCTATATTTAACATAACCCTTAAAACCGAAAAAACATGAGTGAAATCGACGACATCTTGAAAAAGATGAAAGAAGGCCTCGGCGAGATGGCCGAAGAGGCACGTGAAAAGTACAACGACCTGATGGAATATCTCGACAACCACAGTTCGGAAGAAATCAAGAGCGACCTGCAAAAGATGGCCTCCAAAGCAAAGGAAGAAGCCCAAGAGGGCGTGGACAAAGCCAAGGAGCAACTGGGCGACATCGACATCAAGGAAAAACTCAACGATGCCCGCGAGAGCGTTGAGGAGGGCATCGGCAAGGCCAAAGAGAAGATGGAGCAGTTGCGTAGCGACTACGAAGCCGGCAAATACGACGAGCAGATAGCCGAAGCCCGCAAGAGACTGGAAGAGGGTGTCGATAACGCCAAGAAATTCGTTGACGAAGGCCTCGACACCGTCCAGAAACAGTGGGAGGAACTGCGCAAGCGCCTCGGGCTATAAGGCATCAGATATAATATTCCGCCGAGTCGATGAGACCGGCACGCAAGGCATATTTCGTAACCTCGTGGACATTGTTGACACCGAGTTTACGGAATATGTTTTTTCGGTGGGTGTTGACGGTGTGGAAACTGGAAAACCGTTTTTCGGCAATTTCACGTGTCGTCATGCCGAGGGCGATGTCCTTGAGGATTTCCGTCTCCGTCCGCGTGAGGATGGGCTTCTCCTCGACGGGCATGGCGGTGAGCAGCATCTCCGTCATGCGCTGGCAGATGTATCGATGGCCCGCCGTGGCGCGACTCATGCACTCGCGAATCTCGCTCAGCGGCGACTCCTTGAGCAATACGCTCATCATCGGCGACGAGGCGATGACGCGCCGCACAAAGTCGAGCGACAAATCTTCGCTGAAGAGCACCCACCTGACGGCAGCAAACCTATCGGCAAAGATGAGCAGTTCCTCGATGTCGTTGATGTCGAATAGCGTATAGTCGAGAACGACCACAGCCGTCCCATGCCTTTTGAGATAGTCGAGCATGCCTGCCTTGTCGCTGGCGACGGCGGTGGCACACTCCCCCATCCGTTCCAACACATACAACAGGCCGGCACGTGTGATGTCCTGGTTGTCGGCCAGTAAAAAAGTGTTCATTATAATATTCTCCGATTTCTATTAGAATGGCAGGAGGTTGTCACCCTCCACGCCGCAATGCTCAAAGCCCATCTCGGCCGACTTCTCGTCAGAGAGCACGAAATAGATGGCCTCGCCCTCGGCACAGACCTCCCCATGCGCATTCTCCACCGTCGCCTCGATGGTGGCGATGTTGCGCCGCTGCTCCACCAAGTGCGCCTTGATGGTCAGTTGCACCTCGTTGCTCATGATTGCCTTGTGGAAACGCATGTTCAGGCGCGACGTCATGCCGGCGGCCTGCAACTTGCGTGTCACCACCCAGCCCGCCGTCTCATCTACCAGCGTACTGACGATGCCACCATGCAGCACGCCCACCCATCCTTCAAAATGCTCCTGAGGCCTCCAGAAGCAAATGACTTGTTCGCCTTCTTCGAAAAACTCCATGTGTAGGCCGATGGGGTTGTCGGGGGCACATCCGAAACAGTTGTAGCCCACCCTGTGCAACCATGGATTTTTGATTTTCCTCATAGATTGATGATGGTTTAGAACGTGAAATTAAAGCCAAGGCGCACACCGTGGCGGTGGACGCCGTCGAAGCCCGTGTAACTCATGCGGTGGACATAGTCCAACTCAAAGAACTTCAAGATGTTGTGTATGCCGACATTGAATTCCCAATAAGGCTCCCACCCGTTCATCGTGTGAACGCCGTCGGGCATTTCGAAGAGGAAGTCGGACTGAGCGTTCTCCGCAAGCATGGGGTTGTTCTTGTCGGTCAATTGTCCCACCATGCCTTTGATGCCCACCACCTCCCTAAGTTTGAGTTTTTGGAGGAAGGGGATGCGGTTGAATATCTTTCCGTTGATGTCCCACCTGATGTCAAGCATGGCGAAGCGGTCGGTGAGGAACTCCATGTTGTTCATCAACGAGAAGGTTCCGTCGTTGAGGATGAACGACAGGTTGGCGGGCGGCATGATCAGCAAGGGGAAAGGCACTTTGTTCCACTGTGCGCCACCCTTTAGGCGCATATCGAGTTTACCCCAACTATTGAGCCAGAATCGCTTGTAGATGCCCGCCTCAGTGTAGTTGTACTTGTATTGTCCACCGAGCAAGCCGTCGAAACCGATGGTATGCGACAATGAATATTCAGGCGCGTCGAAGTTGATGGGCAAGCGGTGCTGCTTGGTGTTGACATAGGTGCGCCCAGGACAATAGACAAAGCCAAGCGACATCTCCGACGTGCGGATTTTGCCCACAGCCGAACCATCGCTCACCCGTTTGAAAGCCAGTTCGCCCGTCGGCTCGTTGCTCTCGAGTTTCACGTTGAAGCGGGTGCGCAAGCCATCCTCAGTCTCCCAGTCGAACTTCAGTTCCTGCCGGTTGTAGAAATACATCTGGTCAACCTTCTTCCACCGGAAGGCGGTGAACATGTTGTCCTTGTCGGTATGCATGAACTTGTCGGTGGGTGCCATCACGTCGTAGGCACTGGCAAACGTGATTGTGCGGATGGGGAACTCCTGCGGCAAGTATTTCTTCTTGTTGAAGGAATAGACGAACTGCGTATTGTAGTAGTGGTTGTGCGTCTTGGTGCCATAGGCATAGTGCCCCTTCCAGAAGAAGTGGGGAAACATGTTCGACGTGGTCTGTCCGCTCAAGCGGAATCGCATGCCATCGACGAAGTTGCTCGACACGACGGTATTGATGGGGCCTATATCAAACTTGCTTTTCTTTTCCGGACCGCCGCCGACTTCCACATAGTTCTCAATCAGCAGTTTGGCACCAAACAGGATGTACTTGAAGCCCTTGATTTGCGTCATCCTATGCACGAAATCGTCCATCGACGCCTCGCTCTTGGTCAATTCCACTTGCCGGTAGTTGTTCCAGAACTCATCATCGCGCATCTTGGCAGAGGCATCGACACGCTTGGCGGCCCTACCCTTGAACATCGCCGCAGGCAAGGGGTCGAAGGAATAGTCGTGCAAGTAGGTGGTCCTGATGACCGCCGCCTTGCTGAGGAACTTGGTGAGCGCCATTTCCACTAACATGTTATCGACGGTGAGCACCCATTCGCCATTGTCGAGTTGGGTGTATTCCTGGTCGATGCGCATGTTTTCGACGAAGTTGACATCGCTGCGCTTGGGAATGGTGAGGCTGCATTTCTTCACATGGAGCGTCGAGTCGGCGATGATGAAGAGTTCGCCACGGAAGCCGAAATCCTGCTGGTTGTTGGGAGTGAACTGCAAGTGATAGCAATAGTCGCGCCCAACATAGACGGTATCTTCAATATAGAAGCGATAGAAAGAAACGGCGTCCTTGCCGATGGGACTGGTGAAGGGATATTGCAGCAAGCGCACTTGGTCGTCGTAGATATCAACGTCGGTGAACACGTCCTTGAGCATGGTGTTGAGGATGTCACCCGTTTCTATCAACTGGTTGACGCCCTTGCTCTGTTGTCCGAGGACGATGTCCTTCGAAGACTTGGGCGTCTTGCGGTAGATGTGCTGCATGACGGTCTCGTCGATGGAGAGCGGCAGGATGAGTTTGTTGTTCAACGGGCACATCTCCACTTGGTCGAGCATCCATTGCTGCTTCTTCTCCTGCACCGACTCCAATTCTTCAGGCGTCACGTCGTTGACGGCAAGGGTGATTTTCTGATACTTGTCGTATTTGTAGAAGTCGTGGTTTTCCAGGTGGGTGCGCTTTTTGGCTTCCACCACCCGCTTCATCAATTCCACGGCAGGGTTGTTCTTCCTGCTGTACTTGCTTTTCCGCTTCGACTTCACCACCACCTCGTCGAGGTTCTTCGTGTCGGGGCGAAGTTTGACGACGATGTGCGACGGCGTACTCTGGCGGATGCTGATTTTCTCGGTCTTGTAACCAACGGCCTTCACCGTGAGGTCCCATCCGTTATGCCGCTCTATGGAGAAGGTGCCATCGGCCTCGCCGGCCATCGACACATGGTTTCCCTTGTATATCAAACTACAGAACGGTATGGAATCGCCGGTTTGTTTATCGACGACCACACCGGTGAGTTGGGCTTGGACCGCCGTCACCGCGAAGAGCATCAGTAGCGACAACAAGAATCTAAACGATATTCTCATCTTGTGGGGATTGCATGATTTGACGATAGACTTTCGTGCAAAGTGCCTCATGGCTCTTGTGCATATAGACATACACCAAGCAAAGCACGATGATTTCAAACAAAAGATACACCCATGGCACACCGGCGATGCAAGCAACGGAGAGCACCAATGCCCGCACCTCGAAGGAGAGCAGCCGCGCCGGACGCTGCAAGTGCAGACTGCCGTCGAGCAACTGCCGCCGAGCCTCCTCGGGCATCTGCAACGGACTGCCATAACGTTGTATCAGCGATTCGCGCAACTGTTGGAAAGCCGGCGTGTGTTTCTCCATCGAATGTGACGCGGGCAATTCCCTGCCCTCGCTCCACCAATGGTGCACCTGCCTGTAATAATAGCGCAAACGTGCCTGTGGCGAATGGCACAAGAAGGCTGCCGCCGCACAGAGCACCCAGATGCTGCCGCCCCAAGGCGTCAGCGTGCCGGGCATGGGTTGCGGAGCCAACCGCAGGCCTAACGACACATAGATGAAGAAAAAACCGATGTAGGCGGTCCAGCGGTCGAGCATGATACTGGCTTGCGTCACCTCGCCCGCCTTCTCCAGCATCCGCTCTCGGGCGATGCGTGACATGGCAAACAGCATCATGAGCACGGCTCCGGCAAGATTTTGCCACAGCCCCGTATAACTGAACAGCACGGCGGCTGCCACCCCGAACGCCACGGCGGCCACCGCCAAAATGTCGGGATAGAAACGAGTGCTGCCCTGTGGATGGATGGAGTCGCTCATATTTTACTTCAATCTTTTTGTCTGCGTGTGGGTTTTGTGTGCAAAATTACTCATTTGTTGCAAAATGTCATAGAAAACCTAAAGTTATTTTTGAGTATTTGCCATTTTTCCCTCTTTCATGCCGTCGGAAATTCCATTATTATATTCATTTTCTCTACGATTTTATCAAAAAGATACCTTTGATTGGAAATAAAACAGTAATTTTGCAAAGGAAAATGAAAAGACCACCACTTTTGCCTGTTGTCATAGGCACTGGATTTGGCGCTGGTTTCTGGCCCTGGGGGCCGGGGACAGCGGGTGCCGTATTAGCCACCGCAATATGGTTGCTCCTGCTCGGAGTGATGCCGCTGACGGCGCTGATGGGCCTCACCTTCGCCTTAGTGGTGGTGTTCACCGCCTTGGGCACTTGGGCCACTGCCCGACTGACACCTTTTTGGGGCGACGACCCTTCGCGGGTGGTGGTCGATGAGATGGTGGGCGTGTGGATTCCCCTCCTGCTGGCCACCGAATGGCGCTCAGCGTTGGCTTCGTTGGTCCTTTTCCGTTTCTTCGACATCGTCAAGCCCTTGGGCATCCGGCAACTCGACCGGCGGCAGGGGGCGTTTTGGGTGATGGCCGACGACATTTTAGCAGGCATCTATTCCGCCATCGTCCTGTGGTTGGTCATGTCGGCGTGGCCGCAATTCTTTATTTAATAATGTTATGGGCAAATTTTTGCATGAGATACAACTTTTCTCCAAGGCGCAAGTTTCTGCGCAATTAGGCACGGCAACCGATTTCACCATGTCGCTTCTCCTCGCAGAATGGATAGGGGTGTACTATGTGGTGGCCACCTTCATCGGCGCCGTGTCGGGCGGGGCGGTCAACTGCCTGATCAACTACAGATGGGTGTTTGGCTCCGACGGTCAGCACAAGCGGTATGTCGTCCTGAAATATTGGTTGGTGTGGGGCATCAGCATCATGCTCAACACCGCCGGCACTTATTTGATCACCGAACTGTCGGGTTGCCATTTCATCTTAGGACGTGCCTTGACGGGCATTGCCGTGGCAGTGCTGTGGAACTATCAGATGCACAAGCACTTCGTGTTCCGCAACCTACACCCGACGACATAAATAATCACAAGAAAAAATGTTCGACTACAGAACTTTCATCCAGAAAATCATCTATGTGGTCATCAACCCGCTCATCAAGGGTATGATACGCATAGGCATCACCCCCAACATCATCACCACCATTGGACTGTTGGGCAACATAGGGGCCACCGCACTCTTCATTGCCGCCGCCCTCAATGCCCAAGACGGTCAACAGGAAACGGCCCTCTCCCTCGTTGGCTGGGGCGGAGTGGTCATCCTGTTGGCAGGCTTGTTCGACATGATGGACGGCCGACTGGCACGAATGGGCAATATGTCGTCCACTTTCGGCGCCTTATGGGACTCCACCCTCGACCGCTACAGCGAACTGTTCACCCTTTTCGGCATCTGCCTGGTGTTTATCCAGACCGGTTGGTTCTGGATGGGTGTCGCCACCTTCCTCGCCATGGTGGGGTCGGTGATGGTGAGTTATGTCAGGGCAAGGGCGGAAGGCCTTAACATCGAATGCAAGGTGGGCTTCATGCAGCGCCCCGAACGAGTGGTGGTGACCGCCGTGGCCGCCATCGTCAGCGGATGCACCGGCGACCTGTGGTGGTTGGCTGGTGGCATGCTGCTCATCGCCGTGCTGGCCAACATCACTGCATTCTGGCGGGTGGCACACTGCTATCGTCAACTCAACCGTCATGAATAACGCCTCACACATAGGCCATACCGGACTGACCGCACGCCAGATGGTAACCACCGTCGTGTTGTGCCTGCTGTTCCTGTTGCTGGAACAAGTCATGGTGGGCGTGAACGCCATGCACCTCTTGTGTGTAGTGGCTTTTGCCGCCCTCTTCCTGTCACGCCCCACCACCCGGCGGTTGGCCATCGCCTTGCTGCCGTTCATCGTGTTCGCAGTCACCTATGACTGGATGAGGCTTTATCCCAACTACATGGTCAACCCCATCGACACCCGGGACATCCATGATGCCGAACTCTCCTTGTTCGGTATCATCGACGAAGGTGCCGCCGTCACACCCAATGAGTTTTTCAACCACCACCATGCACCTGCCGCCGACCTTTTGGCTGGCTTTTTCTATCTGTGCTGGGTGCCCGTCCCCATCCTGTTTGGCCTTTGGCTGTGGCTAAAGCGCGACTGCAAGACATATGTGCATTTCTCGTTGGTATTCCTGTTCGTCAACTGGCTCGGTTTCTGCGGCTACTACCTCCATCCCACCGCCCCACCATGGTATGTCATGCAGTTCGGCTTCGAACCCATCCTGTCCACCCCAGGCAATACGGCAGGCTTGGCACGCTTCGACGAATTGGTCGGCATTCCCGTCTTCACCACCATCTATGGCGGCAATGCCAACATCTTCGCCGCCGTGCCCTCGCTCCACGCCGCCTATATGCTGATAGCCACCGTCTATGCCGCCATCAGCAGGCAGAAATGGACGATGACAGCCGTCTTCGCATTCATCACCGTAGGCATCTGGTGGACAGCCGTTTACAGTGGTCATCACTACATCATCGACGTGCTGCTCGGCATTCTCACCGCCTTCGTCGGCATCTTGCTGTTTGAGAAAGCACTGATGCGAATCCCCCTCTTCCACAAGTTCATCGACCGGTTTGCCGACAGCATCTAATCCCCTAACCATGAAACCCCGCAACGCCCTCATACTCGTCCAACTGGCACTCCTCCCCTTCGCCAGCCAGCCGCTTTCCGCACAGACCGACTTGCAGATGGAAGTGCAGGCCACCACCACGTCGGGCGACAACACTCCGCTATGGCTCAATGCCAACAAATACGGACTTAGTTCTTTGGAGACGACCAACGGCCATGCGCGGGTGGGCGTCTTCCGCTCCATGGACTGCGACTCGCTGCAGCGTTTCGCCTTCGCCTATGGTGCCGACGTGGCCATCACCCATCACCACACCAGCACGGTGGTGGTGCAACAGGCATACGCAGAGGCGCGATGGCTGAAAGGCCTGTTGACCGTGGGCAGCAAGCAGCAACCCATGCAACTGAAAAACCAGGAACTGAGCACGGGTTCACAGACACTCGGCGTGAACGCCCGTCCCATCCCGTCGGTCAGGGTGGAACTGCCGGAATATTGGAGCGTGCCCTTCACCAAGGACTTCGTGGCGCTCAAGGGACACATCGCCTACGGCATACAGACCGACGACCGCTGGCAGAAGGATTTCACCCACGAACAGACGAAATACACGGAGCACACGCTCTTCCACACCAAGGCGGGCTACCTGCGTCTCGGGAAACCAGGGCGCATGGTCTCCCTGGAGTTGGGACTGGAGATGGGATGCCAGTTTGGCGGCACGGCGCACTTGTTCGACAAAGGACAACCCCTTACCGTCGATAACGACCGTGGTGCAAAGGCTTTCCTGCATGCCTTCGTCCCCGCCGGCGGCGAAAGCGGAGAGGGCGAGTACAAGAACAAGGAAGGCAACCACTTGGGCAGTTACATGCTGCGACTCAACATCGACCGTCCAGCATGGCGGCTCTCACTCTACGGCGACCACTTCTTCGAGGACAGTTCGCAGATGCTCTTCTTCGAGTACGACGGCTATGGCGAAGGCGAGCGGTGGAACGAATGGGAGCACAGCCGATGGTTCATCTACGACCTCCGCGACATGCTCCTCGGCGTGGAACTGCAACTCAAGCACCATCGGTGGCTCGACGACATCGTCGCCGAATACATCTACACCAAGCACCAGAGCGGCCCCATCTACCACGACCGCACACCCTCGCTCTCCGACCACGTCGGAGGGGCGGACAACTACTACAACCACTACATCCATGCCGGTTGGCAGCACTGGGGACAGGTCATCGGCAACCCGCTCTACCGTTCGCCGCTCTACAACACCGACGGCACCGTCCGCGTCGCCAACAACCGCTTTGTCGCCTGGCACCTCGGATTAGGGGGAAGTCCGATTGATGGACTACGCTACCGCCTCCTTGCCACCTGGCAACAGGGATTCGGCACCTACGACTACCCCGCCACCGCCCCCACCTACAACCGCAGTTACCTCGTCGAAGGCTCCTACCGCTTCGCCACGACCAGCCGACTCCATGGCTGGAGCGTGACCGCCGCCCTCGGCATCGACCATGGCAAGTGGACCGGCAACAATGTCGGGGCGCAGTTGACCGTCGCCAAACGATTAAGAATCAGTAACCGATGAGAATTTTTTCGCCATTCATGACGATTGTTTCAGCATAAATCACTAACTTTGCACCAAATTGGCCACGAAGGCCGGCCGGGACTCGTCCCGACACGCCTTCATGCCAACACCTACTTTTTTGACAACATTAAGAAAATGGAATTCGAACTCATTGCCAAGACTTTCATGGGACTGGAGCCCATCCTGGCACAAGAACTGACCGAACTGGGAGCCAACGACGTGCAAATCGGCCGACGCATGGTATCGTTCAGAGGCGACAAGGAAATCATGTATCGCGCCAACTTCCAACTGCACACGGCCATCCGCATTCTCAAGCCCATCATTCATTTCAAGGCCAAAAGCGCCGACGACGTCTACCAAGAGGTGGGCAAGGTGAACTGGTCCGACTACCTCGACAGCAACAAGACCTTTGCCGTGGACTCCGTGGTGTTCTCCGAGGAGTTCAGGCATTCCAAATTCGTCGCCTATAAGGTGAAGGACGCCATTGTTGACCAGTTCCGCGAACGCACCGGACAAAGGCCCAACATCTCCGTCAGCAACCCTGACATCCGCCTGCACATCCACATCGCCGAGGACGACTGCACCCTCAGCCTCGACTCCAGCGGAGAGTCGCTCCACCGCCGTGGCTACAGGCAGGAGTCGGTAGAGGCCCCGCTCAATGAGGTGCTCGCCGCCGGCATGATTCTCATGACCGGGTGGAAGGGCGACTGCGACTTCATCGACCCCATGTGCGGCTCGGGCACCCTGCTCATCGAGGCCGCCCTCATCGCCCAGAACATCTCGCCCGGCGTCTTCCGCAAGGGCTATGCCTTCGAGAAGTGGAACGACTTCGACGCCGACCTCTTCGACATGATTTACAACGACGACTCCAAGGAGCGCGAATTCAAGCACCATATCTACGGCTACGACATCGACATGAAGTGCGTCAACACCGCCAAACTCAACGTCAGGGCGGCTGGTCTTTCGTCGCTCATCACCGTCGCCCAGGCCGACATCAAGGACTTCACCCAACCCGCCGAGAGGAGCATCATGGTGACCAACCCGCCTTACGGCGAGCGCATCTCCACCCCCAACCTGTTGGAGACCTACCGCATCATCGGCGAGAAACTGAAGCACGCCTTCGTGGGCAACGAGGCTTGGATTCTGAGTTATCGTGAGGAATGCTTCGAACAAATCGGACTGCGTCCCTCCATCAAGTTCCCTGTCTTCAACGGTTCTCTTGAATGTGAGTTCCGCAAATACACCATCTTCGAGGGGAAACTGAAGGAATACCGCAGCGAGGGAGGCGTGGTGAAGACCGACGAAGAGCGCTCTGCCATGGCGGAGAAGCACCGCTTCAAGAAAAACAGGGAATTCAAGCAGCGCATCGACGAAGAGAACGACAACGAAGAGGGCGACATCCGCACCTTCACCTTCCACCACCACAAGATAGAAGGTTTTAAGCGGAAGGAAGAGGAAGACGACCGCAGGGAGCGCAGGGGCGGCTTTGAAAGCCGACGCCGCGACGACCGAAAGGGAGGCGACCGACGCGACGACCGCAGGGGTGGCGACCGACGCGACGACCGCAGGGGTGGCGACCGGCGTGACGACCGCAGGGGCAACCGCGGCGGTCGGTTCGACGACAGGAAGAAGTTCGACAAACGACGCAACGAAAGGAGACGCAATGACGACGAGGAATAGCATCGCAGCATGGTTGGCGGTAGCCACGTTCGCCCTCCTGCCCCATCTCACCATGGCACAACTTAAGCAGTTCACACTCGAAGACCTCAATTTCGGCGGCACCAACTACCGCGCCATGTCGCCTGCCAACCAGTCGTATGCCTGGTGGGGCGACCAACTCGTCAAGACCGACAGGAAAGCGTGCGAAAGCATTGCCACCGGCAACCTCGCCACCGCCACGCTCTTCACCCTCGACGACGTGAACGCCGCCTTGGGCGACAACCAACAACTCTTTTCGCTCAGTTATGCGAAATTCCCCTACCCCGACTCCACCCTCGTGGTGCTCGAAGGCACTGACTCGCGCTTCATCTATGACTGGGCGAAGAAGAAGGTGACCTGGCGACAGACCTCGGGATTTGAGGTAAGCGACTGGTCGTCGGCCTCACGTGCATTGGCCTACGTTGACAGCCACCAACTCCATGTGGTGGAGGCCGACGGGCGCAAGCACCAAATCAGCAACGACGGCAGCCGCGAGATAGTCTATGGACAGAGCGTCCACCGCGACGAGTTCGGCATCTACAAGGGTACGTTCTGGAGTCCCGACGGCCAAAGGTTGGCCTTCTACAGGATGGATCAATCGATGGTTGACGACTATCCACAGGTGAACACCTCCACCCGCATCGCCACCGAGGAACCCGACAAATATCCCATGGCGGGCGAGACCAGCCACAAGGTAACCGTAGGCGTCTTCGACCTCGCCACGGGCAAGACCGTCTTCCTGAAGGCGGGCGACCCCACCGACCGCTATTTCACCAACATCCAGTGGAGTCCCGACAGTAGGGAAATCTACATGCAGGAACTCAACCGCGACCAGACCGACATCTCCCTCACCGTTTACGATGCCGTCAGCGGCGAGCGGAAAGGCGTCATCTACCAAGAGCACAACGACCGCTATGCCGAACCCCTCGTGCCCATCACCTTCCTTCCGTGGGACAATCAGAAGTTCATCCTTCAAAGTCAGAAAGACGGATACAACCACCTTTACCTCATGGACACCAAAGGACGGCAACTCAAGCAACTCACTCGGGGCAACTGGGTGGTGCTCGACCTCGTCGGCTTCTGCAAAAAGCGCAAGAGCGTCGTCATCCTATCCACCGAGGCCAGCCCCATCCAAAACAACCTCTATGAGGTCAACCTCAACAACGGCAAGCGCACACTGCTCGACAACGGCCGTGGCTGTCACGCCAACGTGTGGCAGGAAGACGGGCGCCACACGTCGGTGCTCTCGGCTTCCGGGCGCTTTGTCTTCGACAACTACAGCGAGCCCGACGTGCCGCGCCGCATCGCCCTGCTCACCCTCGGTGCCAAGGGGGAGAAGACACTTTTCGAGGCCGAGAACCCCTGGAAAGGCTACGACGTGCCTGAATACAGTTGCGGCACCATCAAGGCGGCAGACGGCGTCACCGACCTCTATTACCGCATGGTGAAGCCGACCAACTTCGACCCCAACAAAAAATACCCCACCGTGGTCTATGTCTATGGAGGTCCGCACGCCCGCAACGTGGAGGCGCGCTGGAACTACATGTCGCGCGGTTGGGAGACCTATATGGCACAGAAGGGCTACCTGCTCTTCATCCTCGACAACCGAGGCAGCAAGGACCGCGGCCTCGCCTTCGAACAAGCCACCTTCCGCCAACTCGGACAGGTGGAGATGGCCGACCAGATGAAGGGCATCGACTACCTGAAGACACTGCCCTATGTCGATGCCGACCGCATCGGCGTACACGGCTGGAGTTTCGGCGGCTATATGACCATCACGATGATGACCAACCACCCCGATGTGTTCAAGGTGGGTGTGGCAGGAGGCCCCGTCATCGATTGGAAATGGTACGAGGTGATGTACGGCGAACGCTACATGGACACGCCGCAGGCCAACCCCGAGGGATATGAGAAGACCTCGCTCATCAACAAGGCCGGCGACCTCAAGGGGCGCCTGCTCATCATCCAGGGCATGAACGACAAGACGGTGGTGCCACAGCACTGTCTCTCCTTCCTTGATGCCTGCATCAAAGCCGGCACACACCCCGACTTCTTCGTCTATCCAGGCGAGCCACACAACATGCGGGGACACAAGAGCGTCCACCTGCACGAACACATCACCCGCTATTTCGAAGAGCATCTCAAACCCATCCAACAATGAAAATACTTCTTTTAGGCAGCGGCGGCCGCGAGCACGCCCTCGCATGGAAAATCTCGCAAAGCGCGAAAGTGAGCCAACTCTATATCGCACCGGGCAACGCCGGGACGGCGAACGTGGGCCAGAACATCGACATCAAGGCCGACGACTTCGAAGCCCTCAAGGACTTCGCTGCCAGCAACGCCATCGACATGGTGGTGGTGGGACCGGAAGACCCGCTGGTGAAAGGCATCTACGACGCTTTTGCCGCCGACAGCCGCACCGCCTCCATCCCCGTCATCGGCCCATCGGCGCAAGGTGCCATGCTCGAAGGCAGCAAGGACTTCGCCAAGGCATTCATGATGCGCCACGGCATCCCCACCGCCGCCTACCGCACCTTCGATGCCTGCCACATCGACGAGGGCATCGCCTTCCTTGAGACGCTGAAAGCCCCCTATGTGCTGAAGGCCGACGGCCTGTGCGCCGGCAAGGGCGTACTCATCCTGCCCACGCTCGACGAGGCCAAGCAGCAACTGCGCGAGATGCTCGGCGGCATGTTCGGCAACGCCTCCGCCCGCGTGGTCGTCGAGGAGTTCCTTAGCGGCATCGAGTGTTCCGTTTTCGTCCTCACCGACGGGCGCCACTACCAACTGCTTCCTGAGGCGAAAGACTACAAGCGCATCGGCGAGCACGACACCGGCCTCAACACAGGAGGCATGGGGAGCGTGTCGCCCGTCCCCTTCGCCACCAAGGAATGGATGCAAAAAGTGGAGGATCGCATCGTGCGCCCCACTGTCGAAGGACTTGCCGAAGAAGGCATCGACTACAAAGGTTTCATTTTCTTCGGCCTCATCAACGTGGAGGGCGACCCCAAGGTCATCGAATACAACTGCCGCATGGGCGACCCCGAGACCGAGAGCGTGATGCTGCGGTTGAAGAGCGACATCGTCGATCTCTTTGAAGGCGTGGCGGCCGGCGACCTCGACCGGCGAAACGTGGAGTTCGACGAGCGCGCAGCAGTCTGTGTGATGCTCGTCAGCGGCGGCTACCCACAGGCCTACAAGAAAGGCTACCCCATCAGCGGCCTCGACAGCGTGGAAGGCTCCATCGTCTTCCACAGCGGCACCGCCCTGCGCGACGGCCAAGTGGTGACGGCTGGCGGTCGTGTCATCGCCGTGAGCAGTTACGGGCGCAACAAGGAAGAAGCGCTCCGTAAGAGTTTCGAGGAAGCCGGCAAGATAGTGTTCACCGACAAGTATTTCAGGAGCGACATCGGCAAAGACCTGTAGGCGTCACGGGGCATGGCATACAAGAGATTCCAAAACACCGTCACCGAGAGCAAGGCGATGCTGCCCCTGTCGGCGGCGGTCGCAGCGGCCTCGTGCTACCAAGCAGGCTTGGTGCAGCAAGGGTTGTGGATGCAACTGGTGTGCCTTGTCGTCGCCGTGGTGTTGCTGATGGAACTGAACAGCACCAACCAACTCATCCGTGTCGTCAGCCAATCCACGGCCTCGATGTTTCTCCTGTTGATGTCGGCATCCATCTTCTTGTTTCCCGACATTCAGGCAATCATCATGCAGTTGTGCATGGTCGCCCTCTATTTCACGCTCTTCCACTGTCGGTTGCACAACGAGTCGCCGGGATGGACGTTTTACGGCTTTTTCTGTTTGGGACTGGCGAGCATGGCGTTCGTGCAGGTGCTCTACTATGTACCAATATTGTGGCTGCTGATGGCAACATGCCTCAGGGCGTTGAATGCCAAGACGTTCTGGGCGTCGGTCTTGGGCGTCGTCGCCCCCCATTGGTTGGGCGGTCCACTCATCGTCTATTTCTTTGGGACGGAGATGGCACTGGAGCATTTCCGGCAGTTGTGGTCGTTTGCACCATTAGGCGACTATTCCATGTTGGGCGAACACGAATGGTTAGCCGTCGGGTGGACGGTGCTGCTCGCCCTTGTCGGCATCATCCACTATTGGAGCCACGGCTACCAGGACAAGACACGCACACGGCTCCTCCACGAAGTGTTCGTCGTCGTCGATTTGCTCACCATCGCCTTCCTCGCCTTGCAACCGCAGCACTGCCATCTGCTGTTGGCCATCATCATCGTCAATACCAGTCCGCTGATAGCCCATTACCTGACGCTCACGCACACCTGGTTGACCAACATCTCCTTTCATCTCATCATCATTGTCACACTCGCCATCATTGCTTACAACGTATGGATGCCTTCATCGAATTTCTTGTCAGTTATGGTTACGCAGGCATGTTCATATCTGCCGTGATAGCAGGCAGTTTCCTGCCTTTCAGCAGCGAGGCGGTGATGATGGGACTCATCGCCGCCGGACTGGAACCGGTGCCGCTGCTCGTCTATGCCACGGTGGGCAACTGGGCGGGCAGCATGTTCAACTACTGGTTGGGCCACCTGGGCCGCATGGAGTGGATAGAGCGCTACCTGCACGTCAAGGAGGAGAGCATCGAGCGGGCGCGGCGCTTCGTCGGCGGCAGAGGGGCTTGGATGGGGTTCTTCGCGTTCCTGCCCATCATCGGCACGGCCATCTGCATCCTGCTCGGCCTCATGCGTGCCAATCCCTACATCTCGGCACTCAGCATTTTCTTGGGCAAGGTGGTGCGCTATCTCCTCGTTGCCTACACCTCAATGCAGATTTTCTAACAAAACCAATACATTTTTAAATATGAAGCATCCTTTGTTGACAATTATTGTTTTGGTGGTCATCGCATTGTTGGCCATATGTGTGAGAATATGCGCCAAAACCGGCAAAATGCCTAAGGGCAAGTTGGTGTCTTACCAATATAATCGTGGCGGTGGAATGAATCCCTTGGACTACACGATTTTCCATCTTCGCTATGATGAAACGACGAAAAAACCGCTGCTCACCATCAGCGGCGATTGTCAGGGTGAGGAGATAACGGTCGAAGTGGGACAGGAGGTCTTCGACCGATGCCAGCAACTGATAGAGGAACACAAACTATACCGCTCGAAAGGGTACTATGAGCCACTTTTCCAAGTACTTGATGCACCTTCGGATGGTTTTGTGGTGGTTTTCGAAGACCCTTATTCTTCCATCAGTGGCAGTGGCGACATGCCGTCCAAAATCTATGAAGGTTTGGGAGCCATCCACAAGTATTTCAAAAGTGTTGTTGGCGACAGGAAGGCCGAGGGGCATGTTGACCGCCTTTATGACATTGACGACATTGCCAACTACAAGTGGACCGATGGCAAAGATGTCATCACGCTCACCAAGGCATCTACCGATCCGCTAAAACTCGCCTTGAGGAAAATGTCCGACGAGAAAGCCACGATGGAGGACACCGATAAAATGGGTTACGAGAGGTTCCGTGACGGCGACCAGCACTACATCGTGATTTATGATTACAAATACGACCGTTGCCGCCTCTTCTTCACATTCGACGGGAAAGAGAGCACCCTCCGCCAACTGAATCAAAAGGACAGGAACTTAGTGAAAGCCCTCCCAACCGTTGTCAAAGACAGCGACAAATGGAATGTGGTGAACGAGCGTTTCTTGTCACGGACGATTATCGACAATCTCTCCGACACCCAACTCAAGCAGATGTTTGCTGCCATCTCACGGCTCACCAACGGCCCTTATTCGCATATAGTAAAATATACTGACATAGGAGGGGTGAATGTCCAACTCCTCCAGTCTGAGTTGGACAAGAGGAAAATAGAAATCGAAAACGACAACGAGCAGTAAACCACTCCGACCGGCTTACGGGAGGTGCCGGCAAGCACCATCACGCCAAAGGAAATGGAATTTTTATCTCGACTTGAATAATAAAAAAGCCTAAATCCTTGTGCTCATAAAAAGATATTTCCACAATAAAGGAAAGAAATGTGTATTTTTTCGTAATTTTGCCACCAAATTGTAAAATCACGACATTATCCTAATATGAAAAAGTTCAAATTAGTGAACAATGCGCTGGGTTGGCTATCCTTTCTCATAGCCGCCTTCGTCTATTGTGCCACTGTCGAGCCGACAGCCAGTTTCTGGGACTGCCCGGAATTCATCACTACAGGTTACAAACTTGAAATCGGCCACCCACCAGGGGCACCGTTCTTCATGCTCACCGCCAACCTGTTCTCACAGTTTGCCAGCGACCCCACACAGGTGGCCTATATGGTGAACATCATGAACGCACTGCTCAGCGCGGTGTGTATCATGTTCCTGTTTTGGACCATCACCCACCTCGCCCGCAAACTCATCCTGCGCGACTGGAGCGAACTGACTAACGCCAAACTCATCGCCATCGAGGCTGCCGGTCTCGTGGGCGCTCTCATCTATACCTTTAGCGACACCTTCTGGTTCAGTGCCGTAGAGGGTGAGGTATATGCCTATTCGTCGGCGTTCACCGCTGTCGTCTTCTGGCTCATCCTCAAATGGGAGGACGAGGCCGACCAACCCCACAGCGACCGATGGCTCGTGCTCATCGCCTACATGACAGGTCTCTCCATTGGCGTGCACCTGCTCAACCTGCTCTGCATCCCCGCCATCGTGCTGGTGTTCTACTACCGCAAGGCAGAGAACGCCAACCTCAAAGGGTCGCTCTTGGTGCTGCTGCTCTCGTTCGTCATCGTAGCCGCCGTGCTCTATGGCGTCGTCCCAGGCATCATCACCGTGGGCGGATGGTTCGAACTGCTGTTCGTCAACGTCCTCGGATGCCCCTTCGACACAGGAGTCATCATCTACATCATCCTCCTCGTCGCCGCCGTCATCTGGGCCATCTACGAGACCTACAACGAGACCAACATCACAAGGCAGAACATAGCCTTCGTCATCGCCATCGCCCTCTTCGGCATCCCCTTCTATGGCTATGGCGCACAGGCCGCCATCATCGGCGCCTTGCTGCTCGCCTTCCTTTGGGGACTGCTCGCAGCCAAGCGCAACGGCATGCGCCTCATCTCGGCACGGATGAAGAACACCACGCTGCTGTGCCTACTCATGCTCCTCATCGGCTACTCCACCTACGCCGTCATCGTCATCCGCTCGGCAGCCAACCCGCCGATGGACCAGAACTCGCCCGAGGACATCTTCACATTGGGCAACTACCTCAGCCGCGACCAGTATGGCTACCGCCCGCTGTTCTACGGACAGGCCTACAACTCGGAATATGCCGCCGGCGAAGACGGATATGTGAAGATGAACAAGACCGCTCCCATCTACCAGCGCAGGGAGAAAGCCTCCGCCGACGAACCCGACCGCTATTTCATCGTCGATTGGAAGCAACAGCCGCAATACGTGCAGAACATGTTCTTCCCACGCATGTACTCGCAGCAGCACGCCTCCATGTATGAGAACATCATCGACGTGAAAGGAAAATACGTGCCTTCCGCCTACGGACAGGCCGACGTGAAGATGCCCACCTTCCTCGACAACATGAAATTCTTCTTCGCCTACCAGTGCAACTTCATGTACTGGCGCTACTTCATGTGGAACTTTGCAGGAAGGCAGAACGACGTGCAAGGCTACGGCGAGAAGGAGCACGGCAACTGGATTACCGGCTTCTCCTTCATCGACAACCACGTGCTCGGACTGGGCGACCAGAGCAAACTGCCCGACGTGCTCAAGGAGAACAAGGGGCACAACGTGTTCTACTGCCTGCCGCTCCTGCTTGGACTGCTCGGCCTCTTCTGGCAAGCCATGCGCGGCGAAAGGGGCATCCGCCAGTTCTGGGTGGTGTTCTTCCTCTTCTTCATGACAGGCCTTGCCATCGTCGTCTATCTCAACCAGACGCCCAACCAGCCGCGTGAGCGCGACTACGCCTATGCCGGTTCCTTCTATGCCTTCGCCATCTGGTGCGGATTGGGAGCAACGGCCATCATCGACTGGCTACGGAAAATCGGCCTGCGCCAGACCGCCGTGGCAGCAGTGGCGGGCCTCGCCTGCCTCTTGGTGCCCATACAGATGGCATCGCAGACATGGGACGACCACGACCGCAGCGGACGATACACCTGCCGCGACTTCG
>CAMKSZ010000015.1 GCA_946415525.1 uncultured Prevotellaceae bacterium
TGGCGTTGAGAGCGGCAATCACTTGGTTGATGCGGCGCTCCTGACTCTCGAATTTTACTTCTCTTATCATGTTATGTGTCCTCCTTTTATTCTTTACGTGGGTCAATAGTCTTCACAACTCCTTGCTCAGCGGTGGTGCGGCCATAGCGACCGGTGAACTTCTTCACGGCCTCGTTGGCGTCCATGCCGTTCTTGATGGCTTCCATCATCTTGCCCAAGTGGACATACTCGTAACCGCAAACTTGTGAGTCGGCGTCAAGGAACATCTTGGTGATGTAGCCCTCGGTCAACTCCAGATAGCGGGTGCCCTTGGCTTTCGTGCCATAGAGGGTGCCGGTCTGGCTGCGGAGACCTTTGCCTAAGTCCTCAAGGCCGGCGCCAATCACGAGGCCGTCCTCAGAGAAGGCACTCTGCGTGCGGCCATAGACCACTTGCAGGAAGAGTTCGCGCATGGCGGTGTTGATGGCATCGCACACCAAGTCGGTGTTCAGCGCCTCAAGGATGGTCTTGCCGGGAAGAATCTCGGAGGCCATGGCGGCGGAGTGGGTCATGCCGGTGCAACCGATGGTCTCGACGAGGCACTCCTCGATGATGCCGTTCTTGATGTTCAGAGAGAGTTTGCAGGCGCCCTGCTGGGGAGCGCACCATCCCACACCGTGGGTATATCCGGAGATGTCGCCAATCTCCTTTGCCTGAATCCATTTGCCCTCTTCGGGAATTGGGGCGGGTCCGTGATGAGGACCTTTTGCAACAACACACATGTTGTTGACTTCATTGGAATAAGTCATGTTCTTTAAAAGTTTGTGTATTAATAAATAATGAATAATATGTGTTTCTAATTTTTCTTCGCTGCAAAATTAGTAAAAATATTCTGAAAACTTTTCCTAAGCGAGGCTTTTTTCATTTCACTTCGACGTTTTTAGCACTCTTTTGGCAGGGATTGCTTTTTTTGTTGTAACTTTGCAAACTGAATCTTGCATTTTAGGCGGGCTGAAAGCCCGTCATTGTGTTACTTAGTGGGCCGGTAGGCCCTGTTGTGTCTATGAAAGAAGTTTTGGTCAAGGAGCCGCTGTTGGTGGCTGCCGCCGACGAGGGCATGGATGCCTTCATCGACGTTTTCGTCAAGGCCCTCTATGAGGCCATCGGGGGGGAGTTGAATGCTGAGACCATGGCGATGCTAAACGCCGACCAGGTCACTTT
The DNA here is from genome assembly GCA_946415525.1 of uncultured Prevotellaceae bacterium. Classification (GTDB taxonomy): domain Bacteria; phylum Bacteroidota; class Bacteroidia; order Bacteroidales; family Bacteroidaceae; genus Prevotella. The sequence goes on from CAMKSZ010000015.1 coordinate 1,201, forward strand.
GCTCGCCTATGTCATCCTTCGCGACGAGGTCATGGAGGGGGGATTCGTCCAGTTGATTCACGATGGCTACGGGGCTTTCATCTTCAAGAATCCATTCTCCAAGATGATGCGCCTCTGGGGGCTCGACAATCTCGCCTCGTTGGTCAACAAGGCGCATAAGTCGTATTCTCACCACCATGAGGCCATCGAGGCTGAATGTACCGACGAGGAGTTCATGGCCCTCTATGAGCAGTTGCCTGAGTTCGACGATTTCGACGACTATTTCGTCGAGAACGAGGAGGAATGGACGGCCGCCGTGGCGTATTATCTTGACGAGAACATGGACAAGTTTGCGAAGATAGTCAAAGATTAAGATGAACAAGGAACAACAACTTCTCAGGAAAAAGAGTCCTGTGCAGATAAAGAACAAGAAAGCCTCGTTTGAGTATTTCCTCGTCGAGACCTTCACGGCGGGCATTGTGCTCACCGGCACCGAGATCAAGTCGATTAGGCTTGGCAAGGCTTCGCTTGTCGATACCTATTGCACCATCATCAATGGTGAGATGTGGGTCAAGGGCATGAGCATTTCGCCCTATTTCTATGGGTCTTACAGCAACCATGCACAACTGCGCGACCGCAAGTTGCTCCTCAACAAAAGGGAAATACGACGGTTGGCTGAAGCCACCAAGCAGCCGGGATTCACCATCATTCCCACCCTTGTCTTCATCGACGACAAGGGGAGGGCCAAGATGGACATCGCCTTGGCAAGGGGCAAGAAACTCTACGACAAGCGTCAGACCCTCAAGGAGAAGGAGGATAGGAGAGAGATGGACAGGGCAAGAAAGATTTATTGATTCCCCAAGGTGACGAATATTACGATAGAAGAGGCCCTCGCGCGCCGAGTTCTCGTGCTCGACGGGGCGATGGGCACCAAGATACAACAGTACCGGCTCCGTGAGTCGGACTTCCACGGATATATGTTCCGCAACGTGCAGGTGGTGATGATGGGCAACAACGACGTGCTCAACGTCACACGCCCCGACGTGGTCCACGAGATACACTGCAAATACTTGGAGGCGGGGGCGGACATCATCACGACCAACACCTTTAGCGCGCAGCGCATCTCGCAGGCCGACTACAAGATAGAGGGGTTTGCCCGGTTGCTCGCGCTGGAGGGGGCAAGGCTTGCCAAGAAGGCGGCGGACGAATTTGCCACGCCCGAGCGTCCTCGGTGGGTGGCGGGTTCGGTGGGACCCACCAACAAGACTTGTTCGATGAGTCCGGACGTGGCGGACCCAGGGGCGAGGGCCATCACCTACGACCAACTCCGGGAGGCTTATTTCGAGCAAATCGACGCGCTGGTCGAGGGTGGGGTGGACCTCATCCTCATAGAGACCATCTTCGACACCCTGAACGCCAAGGCGGCTGTCGATGCCGCCACTGCCGTGATGGAGCAGCGGCATTGCAAGTTGCCGCTCATGCTCTCGGTCACTGTCAGCGACTTGGCGGGCCGCACGCTGAGCGGTCAGACGCTCGATGCCTTCTTGGCGAGTATCAGCAGTTACGAGGTGCTGTCAGTCGGACTTAACTGTTCGTTTGGGGCGCGGCAGATGAAGCCGTTCCTGCGCGAACTGGCGGCGAAGGCTCCTTGTTTCGTCTCGGCTTATCCCAACGCTGGCTTGCCCAATTCGATGGGACTTTACGACGAGACTGCCGAGACGATGGCTCCCCTGATGGAGGAGTTGCTCGACGAGCAGTTGGCCAACATCATCGGGGGGTGTTGCGGCACCGACGAGCATTTCATTCGCCGGTTTGCCGAGATGGCGGCGGGGAAACGGCCGCGTGTGCCGGCACCAAGGCCGCAGGTATTGCAACTAAGCGGACTGGAACCGCTCTTGGTCACTCCCGAAGTGGGATTCGTCAATGTCGGCGAACGGTGCAACGTGGCTGGCTCAAGGAAGTTCCTCCGCCTTATTGGAGAGAAGAAATACGACGAGGCGGTGGGCATCGCGCGCCGACAAGTGGCCGACGGTGCTCTCGTCATCGACATCAATATGGACGACGCCTTGCTCGACGCTCGTCATGAAATGACCACCTTCCTCAACATCATCGCTGCCGAACCCGACATCGCGCGGGTGCCGGTGATGATCGACTCTTCCGACTGGCAGGTCATCGAGGCGGCGCTCAAGTGCGTGCAGGGCAAGTCGATTGTCAATTCCATCTCGCTGAAGGAGGGCGAAGCGCTCTTCTTGGAGCGTGCAAGGATGGTCAAGAGGTATGGGGCGGCTGTCGTGGTGATGTGTTTCGACGAACAGGGACAAGCCACCACTTTCGAGCGGCGCATACAGATTGCCGAGCGGGCGTATCGGTTGCTCACCGAGAAGGTGGGCTTCTTGCCTTGCGACATCATCATCGACCCCAACGTGCTCGCCATCGCCACGGGCATGGAGGAGCACGATGCCTACGCTGCCGACTTCATCCGCACTTGCGGTTGGATCAAGCAACATCTGCCTGGGGCGCATGTCAGCGGGGGCGTCAGCAACCTCTCTTTCTCGTTCCGTGGCAACAACTATATCCGCGAGGCGATGCATGCCGTCTTTCTCTATCATGCCATCGCCGAGGGCATGGACTTCGGCATCGTGAATCCTGCCACCAAGGTGACATACGACGACATCCCCGCCGACCAGTTGGCTGTCATCGAGGATGCCATCTTGTGCAGGGGGGAGGCACCTTCTGCCCGCTTGATAACGCTGGCGGAGGAGGTGAAACGTAGGGCGGACGAGCAGCGGGCGGCGCAAGCCGAAGGCGGCACGCGTCCTGCGGCGCCTCAGGAGGAGGACTGGCGCAGGGGCGATGTTGACGAGCGTTTAGTGCAGGCTCTCCGAAAGGGGATTGGCGATTATCTTGCCGCCGACCTCGAGGAGGCATTGACAAAATATCCTCTCGCGGTGGACATCATCGAGGGTCCGCTCATGAGGGGCATGAACTTGGTGGGCCAACTATTTGGGGCGGGGAAGATGTTCCTGCCGCAGGTGGTGAAGACGGCGCGCACCATGAAACAGGCGGTGGCGCTGCTCCAACCGCATATCGAGGCGCAGAGGGGTGGAAAGGCGGCGATGGCGGGCAAGGTGCTGTTGGCGACTGTCAAGGGCGACGTGCACGACATCGGCAAGAACATCGTCGCCGTGGTCATGGCTTGCAACAACTACGAAGTGATCGACATGGGCGTAATGGTGCCGGCGGACCAAATCGTGAAAAAGGCGGTCGAGGAGAAGGTGGACCTCATCGGACTGAGCGGACTGATTACGCCAAGTCTGGAAGAGATGGTCAACGTGGCTGTCGAACTGCGGAAGGCGGGACTCGACATTCCCATCATGATTGGTGGGGCGACGACCAGCGAACTGCATGTGGCTTTGAAGATAGCACCTGTCTATGGCGGACCGGTGGTGTGGATGAAGGATGCTTCGCAGAACGCACTGGCTGCAGCACAACTGCTCGATGAGCAGGCGCGAAATGAATACCAGGCGCACCTGCAGTCGGCTTACAACCAGTTGCGGGAGGACTATGATGGGCGGCAGAAGGAACTGCTCTCCATCGAGGAGGCCAGGAAACGAAAACTTAACTTGTTCGATTGAGGACATAACATGATAAAAAACATATTATTCGACTTGGGGGGTGTCGTTGTCACCCTCGACCATGGCGAGGCGGTGAGGCGGTTTGCCCAATTGGGGCTGAAACAGGCGGCGGACGAACTCGACCCCTATACACAGGGGGGTGTCTTCGGCGACCTGGAGGCAGGGCGAATCGATGCCGAGGAGTTCATCCGGATTTTGGGCGACAAATGTGGCAGGAGACTGTCTTATGAGGATTGCCTGAATGCGTGGTTGGGCTACCGGAAGGATTTGCCCAAGAGAAACCTCGTGATGCTGTCTGAGTTGCGCAAGCAGGGCTATCGGCTCATCTTGGTGTCGAACACCAATCCTTTCATGATGGCATGGGCGGACAGCGACGACTTCGATGGCGAGGGGCATCCCATCAGCCACTATTTTCATCGGCTGTTCCTGAGTTACAAGGTGGGGGCGATGAAGCCGGAGCCTGCCTTCTTCAACAAGTTGATGGCGCAAGAGAAGTTGATTCCTGCCGAGACGCTTTTCATCGACGACGGGCCACGGAACGTGGCGGCGGCCAACCAGATGGGCATCCGTACGCTTTGCCCGGTCAACGGTGGCGACTGGACGGGGGAACTGTCGCGTATCTTGGGCGAATAATCCGTTCTATTGTCTCAACTCCCCATCTCATAAACTAATAAACTCCAAAAAGTTGAGCAAATGCGAAACTTGAATAAACAATACAAGATATGGCAATGAAAAAGAAAAGAAAATGGCACTTGCTGCCCGACCAACCTGTCACCGAACTCGACAAGAAGGTGATGTATTGGGAGTCGAAGGGCAAGGAGGTGCCTACGCGCGACCTCATCCGCACGCCCGAGGAAATCGAGGGCATTCGCAGGAGCGGGGTTGTCAATACGGGGGTGCTCGACGAGGTGGCTCGGTGCATCCATGCGGGGATGAACACGCTCGAAATCGACAAGATTTGCTACGACTATTGCACGAGCCATGGCGCCACGCCGGCTTGTCTCAATTACGAGGGCTTCCCCAAAAGCGTATGCACGAGCATCAACGAGGTGGTGTGCCACGGCATCCCCAAGGAGGAGGACGTGCTGGAGGAAGGCGACATCATCAATGTCGATTTCACCACCATCCTCGACGGTTATTATGCCGATGCTTCCAGGATGTTCATCATCGGCAAGACTTCTCCTGAGAAGGAGCAACTGGTGAGGGTGGCGAAAGAGTGCCTGGAGATAGGCATGGAGGCGGCCAAGCCTTATTCTTTCGTGGGCGACATCGGCCATGCCATCGAGAAGCATGCACGCAAGTATCATTATGGCATCGTGCGCGACCTTTGCGGCCATGGCGTGGGATTGAAATTCCACGAATTGCCCGACGTGCCTCACTTCGGACGCAAGGGGGAGGGCATGTTGCTCGTCCCGGGCATGGTGTTCACTATCGAACCGATGGTCAACATGGGTTCGTGGCGGGTGTTCGTCGATGACGACGACCCGTTTGGGTGGGAGGTCATCTCGTGGGATGAGAAGCCCAGCGCACAATGGGAGCATACGCTGCTGATGACCGAACATGGTGTTGAGATTTTGACGTATTGACTATGGACAACAAAGATGTTTATATTTTGGGGATAGAGAGCAGTTGCGACGACACTTCGGCTGCCGTGCTGCGCAATGGGGTGCTCCTGAGCAATGTCACCGCTTCGCAGGATGTCCATCGCGACTACGGTGGCGTGGTGCCCGAACTGGCTTCAAGGGCGCACCAGCAAAACGTGGTGCCGGTGGTCGATCAGGCCATCGCGAGGGCGGGCATCTCGAAGGAGATGCTCTCTGCCGTGGCGTTCACGAGGGGACCGGGCCTGATGGGCTCGCTCTTGGTGGGCGTGAGTTTCGCCAAGGGGTTCGCACGGGCTTTGGGCATTCCGCTGATTGATGTCAACCATTTGCAGGGGCATGTCATGGCGCATTTCATCAAGGAGAGCGACGACGATTTGTCGGCACCGCCTCTGCCGTTCATTTGCCTGCTCGTGAGTGGCGGCAACTCGCAAATCGTGAAGGTCAATGCGTACAACGACATGGAGGTGCTCGGACAGACCATCGACGATGCCGCCGGCGAGGCGATAGACAAATGCTCGAAAGTGATGGGACTGGGCTACCCTGGAGGGCCTATCATCGACAAACTGGCGCGGCAGGGCAATCCGCACGCCTACCGGTTCGCCGAACCGCATATCCCGGGGATGGACTATAGTTTCAGCGGACTGAAGACCTCGTTTCTCTATAGTTTGCGCGACTGGGTGAAGGACGACCCTGATTTCGTGGAGCATCACAAGGAGGACTTGGCGGCGAGCCTGGAGTTTACCATCGTGGACATCTTGATGAAGAAACTGCGAATGGCTGTCAAGCAGACGGGCATCAAGCATGTGGCTCTGGCGGGGGGCGTTTCTGCCAACAACGGCTTGCGCAATGCTTTCCGCGAACATGCAAGGAAATATGGCTGGACCATCTACATCCCTCGGTTCAGTTATACCACCGACAATGCCGCCATGATTGCCGTCACGGGCTATTACAAGTTCCTCGACGGCGTGTTTTGCAGCATCGATGCGCCGGCATTCTCAAAAGTGACGTTTCAGTAGCGCTTTTGTGGGGCCAACAGACAATGAAATAATTCAACACATCTTTAAAATACACTATCATGGATTTGGAAAAGAAAGTTTTAAGTCGCGAGATACAGACCATTTTTTATGAGTCGGGCATGACACTCGGCACGGCAGAGAGTTGCACCGGTGGCCGTATCGCCGAGGCCATCATCGCCACGCCGGGGGCCTCGGAGTATTTCAAGGGGGGCATCATTTCCTACACGAACGAGGTGAAGGAGAGATTGCTGAACGTTGACCACCAGTTGTTGGAGGAGAAGACCGCCGTCTGCGAGGAAGTGGCCATCGCCATGGTGAAGGGGGCGTGCGACGCCTTGAACGTGGACTACGCCATCGCCGCCACGGGCATCGCAGGCCCGGGGGGAGGCACCAAGGAGATTCCCGTGGGAACCATCTGGTTGGCTTTTGGCAACAAGGAGGAGGTGAGGACCATCAAACTGGAAGAGGACGAGGGGCGCGATGTCAACCTCTCCACTGCCACTTTCAGGGCCTTGCAGGGGTTCCTTGCCTTCATTAGCGAGCGTTTCCCGAGAAAAAACGAGGAAAACTTGGCATAAATTCCGCCGATGCGGAGAAAAGGATATTTTGGGGAAACGGGTGGGCAATCTTCCGTTTCCCCATTTTTCGACCTTCAAATCTCAAAACTGACCTCCTTTTTTAGCCTCTTTTGCCCGTGAAATTCAAAAGATTCTTAAAATATAGGATTTCGACAACTTTTTTAATATTATTTAGTCCGTATTTTTCGCCTAAAAAGGTCGAATGTTGTAATTTTGCGTTGATTTTCCGGTAAATGACCGGCTTTCATTGGAAATAACTATTAAAACTCAATAAAAATGGCAGATTCATTCGACATCCGCGAACTAAACATCCGGATTGAACAACAAAGCGCATTCGTGTCCAACCTCACCATGGGCATGGACCGAGTCATCGTGGGACAGAAACATTTGGTCGATTCCCTCCTCATAGGATTGCTCAGCGATGGGCATATCTTGCTCGAGGGCGTGCCGGGATTGGCCAAGACATTGGCAATCAAGACGCTGGCACAACTTGTCGATGCCAAATATAGCCGCATCCAGTTTACCCCCGACCTCTTGCCGGCTGATGTCGTCGGCACCATGATCTATTCGCAAAAAGAAGAAATCTTCCAAGTGAAAAAGGGACCGGTCTTCGCCAACTTCGTCCTTGCCGACGAAATCAACCGCGCTCCCGCCAAGGTGCAGAGCGCACTGCTCGAGGCCATGCAGGAGCATCAAGTCACCATCGGCGACCGCACGTTCCTGTTGCCCGACCCCTTCCTCGTCATGGCTACCCAAAACCCCATCGAGCAGGAGGGCACCTATCAGTTGCCGGAGGCCCAGGTGGACCGTTTCATGCTCAAGGTGGTCATCGACTATCCCACCATCGACGAGGAGAAACTCATCATCCGCGAAAACTTGCACAAGAGTCTCCCGGAGGTGAAGCCGGTCATCACCGCACAGGAAATCATCGAAGCACGCGACGTGGTGCGGCAGGTATATATCGACGAGAAAATCGAGCAGTATATCGCCGACATCGTGTTTGCCACAAGATACCCGGAGCGCTATCAACTCAACGAGTTGCGCGACCTCATCGGATTCGGAGGGTCGCCACGCGCCAGCATCAACCTGGCAAAGGCTGCACGTGCCTACGCCTTCATCAAGCGGCGCGGATTTGTCGTGCCCGAGGACGTGAAGGCTGTCGTTCACGACGTGCTCCGTCATCGCATCGGATTGACCTACGAGGCTGAGGCTTCCAACGTCAAGAGCGAGGAAATCGTGAGCCGCATCATCAACAAAGTGGAGGTGCCTTGATGGAAACTTCGGAGTTGCTGAAAAAAGTACGTCAGATCGAAATCCGCACGCGCAGACTGAGCCAGAACATCTTCGCGGGCCAGTATCACTCTGCTTTCAAGGGCAGGGGAATGGCCTTCTCCGAGGTGAGGGAGTATCAGTATGGCGACGATGTGCGCGACATCGACTGGAACGTGACGGCTCGCTTCCACAGGCCCTTCGTCAAGGTGTTCGAGGAGGAGCGTGAACTCACCGTCATGCTGCTCGTCGATGTCAGCGGCTCACTCGACTTCGGTACGGTCAGGCAGACCAAGCGCGACATGGTGGCTGAAATTGCTGCCACACTGGCTTTCAGCGCCATCCAGAACAACGACAAGATTGGTGTCATCTTCTTCTCCGACCAAGTAGAGAAATACATCCCGCCGAAGAAGGGGAGGAAGCACATCCTCTACATCATACGGGAGATGCTCGATTTCAAGCCGCAGAGCCTGCGCACGGACGTGGGCATGGCGGTGGAGTTCCTCACAAGGGTGATGAGGCGAAACTGCACTGCGTTCCTGCTCAGCGACTTCTTTGTGAGGAGCGAGTTCACCAACCAACTCACCATCGCCAATCAGAAGCACGATGTCGTGGCGATTCAGGTTTACGACCAGAGGGCGAAGGAATTGCCCGATGTCGGACTGATGCGCATCCGCGATGCCGAGACGGGGCATGAGATGATTATCGACACCAGCAGCAAGCGGCTGAGGCAGGCGCATACCGCTCATTGGTTCAGGCGACAGGCGCAGTTGAAGCAAACTTTTACCAAAAGCAATGTCGATATGGTGTCCATTTCCACTGGCGACGACTATGTGAAGTCGCTGCGGATGCTCTTCGACATGCGAACTTAACTTGCAACGAATGATGAAACGTTTTTATACTGCTATTGCATTGGTGCTCATCTGTTTGTCGGCGAGCGCTCAAGTGAAGGTCGAGATGATGCTCGACTCGCTTGAACTCTTGGTGGGCGAGCAGGCGCACATCACCCTCAGCGTCACCATGAAGGAGGGGCAGCAGGCGCAGTTCCCGGATTTCCAATACACGCAACAACTGGCGCCTGGGGTCGAGGTGCTCGAAACACGCGACCTCGACACCTTGCACCTCGACAATGCGATGGTGAAACTCTCAAGGGTCTATACCATCACGTCGTTCGACGACACGCTCTACTACCTGCCGCCGATGAAGGTGAAGGTGGACGGCAAGGACTATCCCAGCAAGAACCTGGCGCTAAAGGTGCTGACCATAGATGTCGATACCGTGCATCCCAACCAGTTCTTCCCGCCGAAGGGGGTGCAGGCCAATCCGTTCCAATGGAGCGAATGGGCGCCGTTCTTCTGGTTGAGCCTCTTGCTCCTCGTCATGCTGGGACTGGTGTATTACCTCTATATCCGGTTGCGCGACAACAAGCCCATCATCTCGCGCATACGCATCATCCGGCACCTGCCGCCTCACCAGAAGGCGATGATGGAAATCGGCAAGATAAAGGCAGAGAATGCCACCGTTGCCGGCGACCAGAAGATGTATTACACGCGCCTGACCGACACGTTGCGCACCTATCTTGACGAGCGTTTCGGCATCGAGGCGATGGAGATGACCAGCGGCGAGATTATCGAGCAGTTGAGAAAAGAGGAGGACCAGAGCAAGATTGAAGAACTGAGGGAACTGCTTGAGACGGCTGACCTCGTGAAATTTGCCAAGCACTCCGCACTGCTCAATGAGCGCGACCGCAACTTGGAGAGCGTCGTTGAGTTCATACAATCTACCAAGCGCGACGACACGCCCGTCATCGAGAGGGTGGAACCGAAACTCTCTGAGAGTGAGCGGAGGTCGCAGCGCTCCAGACAAGTGATTATCGCCCTCATCACGGTGCTGTCAGTGGCATCGGTGGCGTTGCTCGCATACGTGCTCTGGCGCGTGGGTGATATGATGTTTTAAAGATTTATCGACATGTATTTCGCTAACAAAGAATATTTCCTGCTACTGCTCCTGCTCGTTCCCTACGTGCTGTGGTATTTCCTCTACCGAAAGCGTCGGGAACCGGCCATGAGAATGAGCGACACGTTCCCCTACCAATTCGCACCCAAGAGTTGGAGGGTGAGGCTCATCCACCTGCCCATGCTGCTGCGGATGCTCACCTTCGTAGCGGTGGTGTGCATCCTCGCAAGGCCGCAGACGCACAATTCGTGGGGGGAGAAGACGGTCGAGGGCATCGACATCATGCTGGCCATGGACGTCTCGACGAGTATGCTGGCGGAGGACTTGACGCCCAACAGGCTCGAAGCGGCGAAGGAGGTGGCTTCTGAGTTTATCGCTGGCAGGCCCGACGACAATATCGGTCTGGCCATCTTCGCCGGCGAGGCTTTCACGCAGTGCCCGATGACCACCGACCACCAGTCGCTCATCAACCTCCTCCTCAACGTGAGGACCGACATCGCTGCCACCGGCCTTATCAACGACGGCACCGCCATCGGCATGGGACTTGCCAACGCCGTCAGCCGGTTGAAGGAGAGCAAGGCGAAGAGCAAGGTGGTCATCTTGCTCACCGACGGCAGCAATAACCAGGGCGACATCTCGCCGCTCACGGCGGCGGCCATCGCCAAGAGCCTCGGCGTCAGGGTATATACCATCGCCGTGGGCACCGACAAGGTGGCTCGCTACCCGATGCAGGTGGGGGGACGCATACAATATGTCAACATGCCGGTGGATATCGACACCAAGACGCTGCGCGACATCGCGGCAAAGACGGATGGCAACTTCTATAGGGCCACCAACAAGGGGGAACTGAAGAAAATCTACCAGGACATCGACAAACTGGAGAAGACCAAACTCGACGTCAAGACTTTCAGCAAGCGATACGAGGCTTACCAGCCGTTCGCCATCGCGGCGATTGCGGCGCTGCTCCTCGAAATATTGCTGCGCATCACGGTCTTCAGGAGAATACCTTAAAAATTTGATTATGTTTAGGTTTGAAAATCCAATATATCTGTATCTGCTGCTGGTGGTGCCGGTGCTATGGCTGTTCCGCTTGCTGGCCGACCGCAGGAGAACGAAACGCATCAAGCGCTTTGGCGACTACGACTTGGTGAAAAACATGATGGAGGATGTGTCCAACACTCGCCCCAAGGTGAAGTTCTGGCTCATGACGGCGGCTCTCGCACTGCTCATCGTCATCCTGGCAAGGCCGCAACTTGGCACTCGCATCAGCAGGGAAAAGCGGCAGGGCATAGAGGCAATCATCTGTATGGACATCTCCAACTCGATGTTGGCGCAGGACGTGGTGCCGTCGAGGTTGGCGAAGAGCAAACTCTTAGTGGAGAACATGGTCGATAAGTTTGTCAACGACAAGGTGGGACTGATAGTCTATGCCGGCGACGCATTCGTCCAATTGCCCATCACGAGCGACTATGTGTCGGCCAAGATGTTCATGCACAGCATCACGCCGGCGCTCATCGCCACGCAGGGCACCGACATCGCGGCGGCCATCCAACTGGCCATGCGCAGTTTCACGCCCGACGAGAAGGCAGGGAAGGCCATCATCCTCATCACCGATGGCGAGGACCATGAAGGCAAGGCGCTCGAAATGGCAAAGGCGGCGAAGGAGAAGGGCATACGGGTGTTCATCCTCGGCGTGGGAACGCAGAAGGGGTCTGTCATCAAAATGCCCGACGGGCACTACATGACCGACAACACCGGCGAGACCGTCATCACACGTCTCAACGAGCAGATGTGTAAGGAAATCGCGGAGGCGGGTAGCGGCACCTACATCCATGTGGACAACACCAGTGAGGCGCAGCAACGGCTCGACGACGAAATCTCAAAGATGCAAAAGGGAGAAATGGAGAGCATCATTTATAGCGAGTATGCCGAGCAGTTCCAGGCGGTGGCACTCATCGTCTTGCTCTTGCTCATCATCGATATCCTGCTGCTCGAGCGCGACAATCCTTTGTTCAAGAACGTGAGTATTTTCAAAAAACGTGGACAGGAGGCACATTCATAATCATGATGAGGCTTTTAAGATATTTCGTACTGATGGCTGCCTGGCTCGTCGTGGCTTCGGGGGCCTTGGCGCAGTCGGAGAGACAGTATGTCAGAAAGGGAAACAGGCTCTTCAGAAAGGGCGACTACAACAATGCCTTCCTGGAATACCAAAAGGCGCTTTCTGCCAACGAAAACTATACGCCGGCCATCTACAACCTCGGTTGCGCTGCCTTGATGATGGGCAACGACTCCTTGGCGGTGAAGCAGTTTGAAACGGCGGGCAGGGCTGAGGACAACAAGATAAGAAAGGCGCAGGCTTTCCACAACATCGGCGTGGTGATGCAGTCGCATCAGCAATACGACCAGGCCATAGAGGCTTACAAGGAGGCGTTGCGCAACAATCCTGCCGACAACGAGACGCGCTACAACTTCGTCCTTTGCAAGAGACAGCAGAAGCAGAACCAGCAGGATCAACAAAACCAGCAGAATCAGCAAAATCAGGACAACAAGGACAAGGATAAGGACAAGAAGGACCAAAAGGACCAGAACAAGGACCAAAAGCAGAACAAAGACCAGCAGGATCAGGACCAGCAGGACCAGAAGAAGCAGGACCAGCAGCAGATGAGCCCTGAGAATGCACAACGGTTGCTCGATGCTGCCGTCCAGGAGGAGAAGCGTACACAGGAGAAACTCCAGAAGGCCATGCAACAGCCTCGCCGCAGAATGTTGCAGAAAAACTGGTAAATATCATACATGGAGGAAATGAAGAGAACATACACCTATTTACTCTTGCTGCTGTGCATGGCCGCCAATGCCCGTGCACAGCACATCACCGTCAGCGTTCCCTCAAGGGTCGAGGTGGGCGAGACTTTCAGGTTGCAATATACCATCAACACCAAGGATGTGGACGGACGACTGCAGTTAGGCAACATCCCGGATGCCTTGGAGGTGGTCTATGGACCGAGTGTGTCGCAGCAGGAGAGTTACAATATCGTCAACGGGCACGCCAGCGGCTCGTCGTCCATCACCTATACTTATATGTTGATGGGCAACAAGAGCGGCACCTACACCATTCCGCCGGCTCACATCACCGTGGGCAGTTCGAAACTCACGTCGGAGGCGGTGAAGGTGACGGTGGCTGGTAATGGCGCTTCGGGCGGCGGCGGTGGGGGCACCAAATTCCACCAGGATGAAGACCGCATGCCCGACGGCGTGAAAAGTGCGGGGACGCCTATCTCCAATAGCGACCTCTTCATCCGTGTCAGTGCCAACAAGACGCATGTGCATGAGCAGGAGCCCATCTTGCTCACCTATAAGGTATATACGCTCGTGGAACTGACTCAACTCAACGGAAAAATGCCCGACCTCACGGGATTCCACTCGCAAGAGGTGGAACTGCCTCAGCAGAAGAGTTTCCACATAGAGAAGGTGAATGGGCGCAACTACAAATGCGTCACCTGGAGCCAGTATGTGATGTACCCGCAGATGACGGGAAAACTCGAAATACCGAGCATCACCTTCAAGGGCATCGTCGTGCAGGAGAATAGGAACGTAGATCCCTTCGAGGCTTTCTTCAACGGTGGCTCGGGATATGTGGAGGTGAATAGGGACATCGTCGCACCGGGACTGACCGTGCAGGTGGACTCGCTGCCGTCAAAACCGGAGAATTTCTCGGGGGGCGTGGGGCGCTTCAACATTTCTGCACAGATAGAAAACCAGGAGGTGAAGGCGGGCGACCCCATCAAACTGCGCGTTGTCGTGGGGGGAACGGGCAACCTGAAACTCATCAAGCAGCCGGAGGTGAAGTTCCCGAAGGATTTCGACAAGTATGACCCGGAGGTCACCGACATGACCAAACTCACTTCCAACGGAGTGGAGGGCAATATGGTCTATGACTTCATCGCCGTGCCCAGAAACCAGGGCGACTATACCATCCCTGCTGTGGAACTGGTGTATTACGACACAGGTGCCAACGGTTACAAGACGGTGCGGACGCAACCTTTCCAACTGAAGGTTAACCCGGGCGACGGCACATCGACCGTCAGCGATTTCACCGACATGAAGGACAAGGACATCCACCCCATCAAGAAAGGCAAGGTGCAGTTGCACAAGGCCAACGAGTTCTTCTTCGAATCCACAGGCTACTGGGTGAGCATCCTCATCCCGCTCCTCGTCTTCGTGGCCCTGCTCGCCATCTTCAGAAAACGGGCGCTCGACCATGCCGACATCATCAAGATGAAAGCGAGAAACGCCAACAAAGTGGCTACCAAGCGACTCAGGACCGCCAACAAACTCATGTTGCAGGGGCAGAACAACCTCTTCTACGACGAGGTGCTCAAGGCGTTGTGGGGATATGTCGGCGACAAACTCAACATGCCGGAGGTGCAACTCTCGCGCGACAACGTCAGCGACAAACTCATGGAGAAGGGGGTGGACCAATCGACGGTGGAGAAGTTTATCAAGGCACTCGACGAGTGTGAGTTCGAACGGTATGCTCCGGGCGATGCCAAGGGCAATATGAACAAGACTTTCGAATCGGCCATGACGGCTATCATGGAAATAGAGAACGCTATGAAATCAAGGAAAAAGCGGACGAATGCACAGGCGGTCGTCGTGCTCTTGATGCTCCTGCCGCTGCCCGCCATGGCGGTGTCCAAAGTGGAGGCTGACGCAGAATATTCAAAGGGCAACTACCAGCAGGCCATCGCCGACTATGAGGCCATCCTCCAACAGGGGGTGAGCGCCGACATCTACTATAATCTCGGGAATGCCTATTTCCGCACCGACAACATCACCAAGGCGATTCTCAACTATGAGCGGGCGCACATGCTCTCGCCGGGCGACGACGACATCCAGTTCAACCTGCAATTCGCGCGGTCGAAGACCATCGACAAAATCACTCCCGCCGACGAACTCTTCTTCGTCAACTGGTATCGCTCGCTGGTCAACCTCACCAGTGTCGATAGGTGGGCGGCTGTTGCGGTGGGGAGCATCGTATTGGTGCTGGTGCTCTTGCTGATGTATCTCTTTGCCGACAGCCTCGCCCTTCGCAAGGTGGGATTTTTCGGCGCCGTCGGACTTTTCGTGCTCTTCTTGTTGGCGAACCTTTTTGCCTACCAGCAGAAAAGGATGATGGAGAACAGGAAAGGGGCCATCGTCATCTCTTCCTCGGTCAACGTCAAGAAGTCGCCGGCGGACAAGGCGGAGGCGGCATTTGTCTTGCATGAGGGGACAAAAGTCGATATCACCGACACCACCATCAAGGGATGGTATGAGGTGAAGGTGGGCGACGGACGCGAAGGTTGGCTCACTACCGATAAAGTGGAGAAAATTTGACGACAAGCATGGATCTGCAGACAGTCATCGACATCGACCGGCAGATTCTTGGCTTGGTCAACGGGGCGCACAACGCGTTCCTTGACTCGCTGATGGTCATCCTCACCTCGGGGTTGACATGGGTTCCGCTCTACATAGCGTTGCTCTATCTCGTCATCAAGAACAATGAGAGCATGGCGCAAATAGGACTCATCGTGGGGTGCTGTGCGCTCTGCTTCTTCATCACCGAGTTCGTCACCGAGGGACTGGTGAAACCGGCTGTGGCAAGACCGAGGCCGGGCAACGACCCGGAATGGATGTATATGGTGCATGTGGTCAACAACAGAAGGGGACTTGACTACAGTTTCTTTTCGGCGCACGCTGCCAACACCTTTGGCATCGCCGTCTTCTTCTGCTTGTTGGTGCGCGACACGGTGTTCTCGTGGCTGATGGTCACTTGGTCGCTGGTCAACTGCTACACGAGGCTCTACCTGGCGATGCACTACCCGTCCGACATCCTTGTCGGATTGGCGTTTGGCGCCTCGGTGGGGGCTTTGGTCTATCTCGTCTATTTCTTGGCGTACAGGCAGATCTCGACGAAGCAGAAATATGTCTCTTCGCAGTATTCTTCTTCTGGATACAATATTGAGGATGTCGATGTCGTGGCTTGCGTGCTCGTCTTTTCCTATTTCGCTGCCATCGTCGTCTCGCTCCTCATGCACTAAAATGCTTATATTGAACAATGGATACAAAAAACATAAAAATTGCTGACTATAACTACTCCTTGCCGGATGAACGCATAGCCAAGTTCCCGCTGGCGAAACGCGATTCTTCCAAACTGCTGGTCTATCGCCATGGGGAGATTTCCGAGGATGTGTTCAGCGCACTGCCTGAATACCTGCCTGCCGATTCTGTCATGGTGTTCAACAATACCAAGGTGATCATGGCGAGGCTCCATTTCCGCAAAACCACAGGGGCGTTGGTCGAGGTTTTCCTCCTCGAACCGGTTCGCCCGGCGGACTATCAGGTGATGTTCCTCACCAACGAGAGTTGCGAATGGTGCTGCTTGGTGGGCAACCTGAAGAAATGGAAGGAGGGCGTGCTGACACGACGCTTGGAGGTGGCGGGAAGGCAACTGACGCTCACCGCCACAAGGGTGGGGGAGATGCACACAGGGCAACGGGTGGCTTTTTCTTGGAACGACCCGGAGGTCTCCTTCGCCGAAATTCTCGATGCCGTGGGCGAATTGCCCATACCGCCTTATCTCAACCGCGATTCGGAGGAGAGTGACAAGACCACCTACCAGACGGTCTATTCGAAAATCAAGGGGAGCGTGGCGGCTCCCACCGCCGGACTGCATTTCACGGATGATGTGCTCCGTCGTCTGGACGAGAGGGGCATCGTGAGGGAGGAACTCACGCTGCACGTGGGTGCCGGCACGTTCCGGCCGGTGAAAAGCGAGCGCATCGTGGGACATGAGATGCACTCGGAGCATTTCTGCGTGAAACGTTCTACGATAGAGCGCTTGATTCATGCGCCTGGAAGGGTGGTGGCGGTGGGCACCACGAGCGTGCGTACCTTGGAGAGCCTCTATTACATCGGGGCGCAACTGCTCCGCAATCCTTCTGCAGGCGACGCGGGCTTCCAGGTGTCGCAATGGGAGCCTTACGGCGACGATGCTCCCCAGATGGAGCCACAGGAGGCACTGAAGGCGCTCGCCGATTATCTCGACCAACAGGGACTCGATGCGCTCCATGCCGCGACGCAGATTATCATCGCGCCGGGCTATGAATACAAAATCGTCAATCGACTCGTCACCAACTTCCACCAGCCGCAGAGCACGTTGCTCTTGCTGGTGAGCGCTTTCGTGCATGGCGACTGGCATAGCATCTACGACTACGCTCTGTCGCACGATTTCCGCTTCCTTAGTTATGGCGACAGTTCGCTGCTCATTCCTTAATCAATCATTTTTCATTCAGATATGGCAAAGAAACCAAAAATTGGGGACAAAGTGAGGTTCCTCAGCGAGACCGGCGGCGGACGCGTGGCTGGTTTCAAAGGTAATAATATCGTGCTCGTCGAGGACGAGGACGGATTCCAAATACCAACCATCATCTCCGAGGTGGTGGTGGTCGAGACCGACGACTACAATATCGCCAAGGTGCATACCTCGGCTGTCCCGGGCATGATGCAACCCAAACAGACAGAACCCAAAAAGGACAAGGAGGTGGACTACGACCCTGCCGACAGGCCCGTGACTTTCAAGGCTCCGGTGGAGGAGCGGAAGGGGGGCGACGTGCTGTCGGCCTACCTCGCTTTCGTGCCGCTCGACATCAAGGCGATGACGACGACGGATTTCGAGAGTTATTTCGTCAACGACAGCAACTATTACATCCGGTTTACGTATCTTGTCGCGGAGGGCAACAGTTGGAGGTTGAAATACACTGCCGAGGTGGAGCCGAACACCAAATTGTTCATCGAGGAGTTTGGGCGCGACGTGCTCAACGAGATGGAGAGGGCTTGCGTGCAAATGATTGCCTACAAGCGCGACAAGGGCTTTATCCTCAAGCCTTCTGTCGATGTGCAGTTCCGCATCGACCCCGTGAAATTCTACAAACTTCATACGTTCCGCGAAAATGCTTTCTTCGAGACGCCGGCATTGCTCTATACCATCGTCGAGAACGACGTGCCGTCGCGACCGCTTGTCATCGATGCAAAACAACTGAAGCAGCAGATGTATGGCAGTGCCGACAAACAGCAGTCGGCGCAGGACAGGCAAGCACACGATGGATATGTGCGCCGCTACGACGACCAGCAGAGCAAGGGGAAGGCTCCAGTAAGAAGGCATGATGCCGATGTCGTCGTGGTTGACTTGCATGCTTCCGAGGTGCTGGAGACTACGGCGGGCATGTCGTCGGCCGACATCCTCAACTATCAGTTGGACGTGTTCCGCCGCGCTTTGGAGGAGCATAAGCAGGAGAAGGGGCGCAAGATTGTCTTCATCCACGGCAAGGGGGAGGGGGTGCTCAGGCAGGCGCTCTTGCAGGAACTGCGCTACAAATACAAGAAATACACGTTCCAGGATGCTTCGTTCCAGGAGTATGGCTATGGGGCGACTCAGGTCACTATCCGATAAACCATTGACGCATGGGATGGGGATGGCGCAAAAGTGGGAGTGCATTTGCCTTGGTGCTGGCGATGGCTTTGTTGGCTTCCTGCACCAAGGTGGGGCCTTCCATCTATAAGAAATGGATAATGGGCACCGACGAAGAGCAATTCTTGGTCGATTTGTTGGATCATGTCCATTATACCAAGGCGCGTACCTATTCCGAGGAAATATGCCAGTTGGTGAGGGGCAGTTATACGCCTGGCGTGTTCTATCTGTTGGACCAGCAGAAATGCACGGTGAGGATGGATGGACCTGACGCAGGGGCGGTTTGCTGCCACCACAACGGGCGCGACACGGTCGTGTGTACGTTCAAGCACCTCACCGACGATAGCGTGACTTTTGTCTTCCCGGGGAAGGGGGAGATGAAGGCAACTGCGACGCAAAGGAACATCAAGGTGGTCAATACCAATTCCGAAGAAATCAATGTCGATGACTTGGTGGATGTCTATGACAATTATCTGAGGAACCCTCATATTCTCGAAAATATCTGCAAACCGCAGGGACTGTCGTTGATAACCAGGAAAAAGGCGGCGACGAGGGAGGACTATAGCCATGAGATATGGGGGAGGGGCGTCGGTTGGAAGGCTTGGCTCTTCTGTTCGAAGACGAGCGACAACGCCCTGGCCTTAGGGTATCTCTACAAGGGGACAAAGGGCAGCACCAATCCGGATTACTCCGAGGCGGCCATTTCCTTCTCCAACCCGAAACTTATCAATATCTATGAACAGCAAATGTCGCTTTTAGGCTATTTCCGTCAAGACAGCATTCCTCCTGAAGGTCCCTACGAGATAGTCTTCGCTCCCAGGACATGGGACGAAACCAGCGACGCTCCTGTCTTCACCCTCGTTGACGACAAGAGCGGCATCTACTATTTGTCCTTCGGCGAATAAGAATACCTTCGCCTTCCCCTCAGTCTCCTTCCCTTCGTTTTCCTTTCATTATGCCATGTCTTCCCTTTCCCAAGTGCCCTATATTTGCAAAATGATTAGTATAACATCTTTGCATTATGGCATCAATAAAGGTAAAATTCAGGGCGTCAACGGTAGGGGAGAAAATGGGCAGTATCTATTTCCAGATTATTCAGAATAGGGTGGTCAGGCAACTGAATACTGACTACAAAATCTATGCGGAAGAATGGGATGCAGAACACGAAACGGTCATCGTGGAGGGTGAACGACAAGATGTCCTCGCCTCCATCAAGGAGCGTCTCGAATGGGACTTGGCTCGGATAGAAAAGGTCATCACGTCTTTTGAAATTGCCCATCGAAGATATACGGCCGACGAGGTCATACAGTCTTTCCTAAAACTGACCAAGGAGTCTTCGTTTTTCTCTTTCATGCACAGTGTCATTGCTCAGTTGAAAAGGTTGGGGAGGATTCGGACTTCTGAAACTTATACGGCGTCGCTCAGGAGTTTCATGGCTTTCCGTGAAGAACAGGATTTGCCGCTTGATGGCATCGACTCCGATTTGATGCAGCAATATGAGGCTTGGCTGAAGGGGAGGGGCATACGCTTGAACACCATCTCGTTCTACATGCGCATCATACGGGCTGTTTACAACCGGGCGGTGGAAAAGGGACTTACGCCGCAGCGTCATCCTTTCCGGCATGTATATACGGGTGTCGAGAAAACCGTGAAGCGGGCGGTGCCCATCAAGGTCGTCAAGGCTTTGAAAGACATGGACTTGTCGTTGCTCCCTTCGCTTGATTTCGCCCGCGACATGTTCTTGTTTAGTTTCTATACTCGGGGGATGTCGTTCGTGGATATGGCTTATCTGAAAAAGAAAGACCTGCAGAATGGCATATTGACCTATAGGAGGCGGAAGACTGGACAACAACTGACCATCAAGTGGGAGAAGTGTATGGAGGAGATTTTGGGCAAATACCCGTCAAATGCAACAGACTATCTCCTCCCTATCATTACCTTGATGGGCAATGAACGTCGGCAATATGCCAATGCCTTGCATTTGGTGAACAAGAATCTGAAAACTCTTTCCGAAAGACTCAATCTGCCGAGGTCGCTGACCATGTATGTGGCGCGTCATTCTTGGGCGAGTGCAGCCAAGGCAAAGAATGTTCCCGTGTCGGTCATCAGCGAGGGTATGGGGCATGACTCCGAGGCTACCACGCAAATCTATCTCGCCTCGCTGGAAACATCGGTCGTTGACAAAGCCAATAAGATGATTCTTTCCCTTCTGTAGCCTTTTGAAAAGTATTCTCGGATAATGGAGACGTCACATCGTGGCGTCTCTTTTTTGTTGTTGCATGAATATTCAGGAATTGTTTAGCAAATCGGTATATCTCTTTCGAAGAGATGGATATTTGGCCTCAAAGTTACTCATTTTTTTAGATTTTACCTTGTTTTTACAAGAAAACCTCAAATTTGATATGCTAACATTTCATTTTGTTTAGCAAATCACCTCCAAATCTATCTATAATCGTCGACATACCATAAGAAATTAAGGTCACACCATCTCTTCGAAAGAGACGAATGAAATGCAACCTCATTTTGTCATTTTGTCGAGTAATGGATATACTCGACAAAGACCTTATATGCCAATTGGTTAACATGAAAAATTCCTCGTAGTGTGAATGGTTTGGTCTCCTGTCGAGGCACTGCGTAGGTTGTTGAGAATAATTGAGTCACCTCGAAGAATGAACGACCAATTAAAAAATAAGATGGAGACCAATTGTTTCCACTTGACAAGCATTGATTTATTTTCCGGACCTGGAGGATTAGCTACCGGGTTCAAATGGGCTGGTATTTTACCATTGATTGCAGTAGAATGGACTGGAACAACTGCAGAAACATACTCAAGAAACCATGATGCAGATGTTCTTGAGCTTAGTCAATATTACATTAGCAAGAATAAGACAGACAAAGACTATCTTGCTACTTATTGTATGCCCTCCCATAAAAGTGTTCTAATACATGGTGATGTAAATCTTGTTACAGCCAAACTTATTAAGGAGATTCTTGCAAAAAGATTTGGCATTGACAGCAAGAATGAGACTGTTGACATTGTGACAGGTGGTGCACCATGCGAAAGTTTCAGCCTTGCAGGCCAGCGCAAAATAGGTGATGATAGAGACGAACTTTTCAGTAATATTTATCGTATAGCACGAGCAACAAATTCCAAAGGAATACTTTTTGAGAACGTAAAAGGGCTTTTCTCAAAAAAAAGTAAAGAAGGAGAACGGGGAGCAATTTTCAAATATATCTGTGACACGTTTGAACGAGAAGGAAGATACAAATTAATTTCAAGGGATCCGTCAACAGTTTTACTAAAAGCATGCGATTATGGTGTTCCGCAAATGCGTGAAAGGCTTTTCCTCATTTCTATACGAAAAGATATTGCAAAATACCATCAATATGTATACCCACAGCCTTCTTACGGTCCTAATTGCGCACATCCTTATGTAACAGTTAATGATGCCATCAGCGACCTTCCTTCTGTAGGACAAGGTGAAGCAGTTGAGAAATATGACCTCCCGCAGAACTTCGTAAGTGAAAACCAATACTCGTATTTGAGACTTATGCGGGGACTGCCGATGCAAGGTATCAATTCTAAAACACCATTTTATCTTGTAGGGAAATTTGATAGCAGTAGAAGCCTGAGCATTCATAAATGCCCAGGTCATGTCCGACGTAAACAAGAATTGTTGGCAATTATTCCACCTAGAAGCAGTATGAAAGCCGTGTATGAACAATTGGAAAAAGAAGGTCGACTGGAACAATACAGACACCTATTCCCCAATATTATTTATGGAAGTAGAAACAGAAGGCTTCTTGATGACCAACCCAGTTACACCATAACATCCCACTGCTTAGATGAAATGTTACATCCTTACCAAAACCGAGCAATAACACCGAGAGAAGCTGCACGTTTGCAAAGTTTTCCCGATTGGTATTATTTCGCAGGTCCCTATGTCCAATTCCACGGAAGTAAAGAGGAGGACAAATATGAGCAGATAGGAGATGCTATTCCCCCATTGCTTGCATATGCTTTAGGCATTCAATTTGTTAAATGTCTTAAATCCGATAAAATATGAAAAGTCTTACTTTTGATTTCACTCCGGATCCGAGAGTTCTCATCGCTCTGACACAAACACCCATTCTTCCTCTGGACGCTCTTTGTGAGTTAATAGATAACTCTATCGACTCATTCACCAACAGCAGTCTTTACGGCATCAAGATAGACCATCCAACAATTTGGATAGACATTCCAAAGCGGAGTGAACTTGATGCAGGTTTTGGAGTCGTACGCATCAAGGACAATGGTCCAGGTATGACAACAGAGCAAGCAGAGAAAGCTATTAAAGCTGGCTATTCTGGCAACAATTCCATTGATACATTAGGACTGTTCGGAATGGGATTCAATATTTCAACAGGGAAAATGGGTATAGTCACGAAGTTCACAACTGCTCGTAGGGAAGATGACTATTGTACTAGAACCACCATTGATTTAGAGCAAATCAACGAGACGCGTGACTATAGCATTCAAGCTGAGCAGAATGATAAACCTCTGAATTTTGAATCTGGAACTCAGATTGAAATAAACCGATGGTGGCCTGAAGGTCATGCAAATCATGGATTCATCTATAAACTCGTAGGCTATGGAATAAAAAAAATACGCGAAGAAATAGGTCGTCGATATGCGACCATTCTCCGTGATGGTAACATACAAATTCTTGTGAATAAGGAGCAATGTATAGCTTATGAGCATTGTGTTTGGGATAGCAAACGATACGTAATGCATCAAAAAATAGGTAAGATTCAGGCAAGATATGATATCAACCATGTAATCAAGACACATAGAAGATGCGCAAAGTGCCGTTCTATTATGTCCGACAATACTACTGTGTGCCCATCTTGCGGATGCAATGAAATTCGTTCTGTTGAAGAAAGAATTATAGGTTGGGTCGGAATCCAACGTTTTGATAGTGACAGCAACTATGGTATTGATCTTATCCGAAATGGCCGAGCAATTAAGATAGCCGAGAAACGAGCCTTCTTTGAGTTTGTAGATGAGTTTCAAAATGTGATCAAGGATTATCCAATTGACAGCCCTTATGGTCGAATAATAGGTGAAATTCATTTGGATTTTGTTCCAGTAGATTTCCTAAAACAGGATTTTCAAAGAAGCAGCGAAGAATGGATTAGTGCGATGATGTATCTTCGAGGCAATAGTTCGTTGCAACCTTCAAAAGAAGGAGCAGAGCATAATACTTCATATATCTACAAGTTATACCAAGGCTATCGGAAAGTTAGAACCGCTGGCACGACTGATATGTATATGGGCTATTGGGACAAAGCAGAAAACCGTCCTAAACGCATTTCAAGAGACGTTGAAAGGCAGTATTATGAAAAGTTTCTTGCCAAAGAACCTGGCTACTTTGATGATGCCGAATGGTGGAAGCTTGTTGAAGAAGCATCGGTTCCTCCTGTTGAGCCAATGGTTACTTGTCCTGAATGTGGTGCTCAAAATCTTGCAGAAGCAGAAATGTGTTCCGTTTGCGGCCGTATATTCAAGGGGAAAAAGTGCACCAACCCAGAATGTGGAAAAGAAATACCTTTCTCGGTCACGATATGTCCGCACTGCGAGACAAGTCAAGTGCCTGTTATAGCAAAACCATGGACGTGTGAAATTTGTGGAACAAAGAATTTTTCCAGTGTTACTATTTGCAAAAAATGCCATAGAGATAAAGGAACCTCAAATCCTCTTTGTGAATCCGAGGTTTTGAAACATTCCGTCAAAGATGATGATCTTTCTGTTGATAATCTCACCATCAAACTTGCAAACGGGCAGCAGAGTAATCCCTTCAATCTGAGTACATATTATTCAGAAAACACTCTTGTATCTCCAATTACAGGGGAATCCTACCCTATGGTTATATTTAAGCAGTTGGGACAGGTAAATATAGTCATAGACAAGATGCATCCATTACTTGTTTCTTGCGGTACAACGCCCATAGAAATAATTTCATCCGAAATAGCATCATACGTTTATGACCTTTATCGAAATTTGTCTAACAATCCAGGTCACTCTGTTTCTAATATAGCGTGGCAACTGATTCGCCAATACTGGCTTGATCGTGTTGAACTGAGTGAAGATACTATTACCCAAAAAGCACATAATCTTCTTGACTCAATCAAGGAGCAATTAATAAATTTAGTTGACGAACGCCTATCTGATCGTTATTTTAGCGAAATGACAGATGTCCAACAAAAGTTGTTCGTTAATGAATTATTCAAGCACCATATTAATATGGCTAAATTGAACAATTTGAAGACAAATGGAACCTTTATTCGGTATGTGCCCAATGACTTCATCCTCCATATATTTGAAGATGCACCCAAAATGTTTTTCAATGGAAATTATTGGACACTGCAATTTGGAGAAAAAGTTGATGGTATTTCTACGATGATAACAGCAGAAATAGACGAGCGCACGACCCGCATATACAGGAATGCATTAGAGGCTGTGGTTATTTATTTGTCGGACAAGACTAAAAATATCACGGAACTAAAGCGTATTGATGCATCAATTAACTTTTTAAGTGAAAACAGATCGGAGGAGGTTATATGAATTTTGTCGAGAAGATTGGTGTCAGGGATTGTAGTTGGCAAACATTTGAAAGGCTGCTTGCGAGGTTGCTTATGTATGACGGATTCGAGAACGTTAGGCAAGTGGGAGGCTCTGGAGACCATGGTGCTGATGTTATCGCTAACAAATGTCAAAAACGATGGCTTATTCAAGCGAAGCAATGGAAAAAGCCCGTTGGGATTAATGTCCTAAATGAGACTATCCGCTCAATCCAAGAATACAAAGCCCACATCCCTGTCATCGCTGCTTCTCATGGATTTGATACAGAACTGAAAAAACAGCAACTTGTATTGCAATCGCAAAATATTCCATTACAACTTTGGGACGAAAAGTTCCTTATGTTAAGAGCATCTAAAATTCCCGAAGGACTAATCGTAAATACAAAGAAACCTCGGGAATATCAGGAGAATGCCATCAGTAACATTGTACAGCCTTTTTTCAGCCAGTATGAAAACCGTGTGCTGATTGTGCTTGCAACAGGTCTTGGTAAAACATTTGTTGCAGCAGAGGCAATGCGCAGAATAAATGCCAATAAACCACAGCGCATACTTGTCCTTGCTCATACTAATTCACTCGTCTATCAGTTGGAAAGAGCGTTTTGGCCATTCCTAACTCCAGAACAATCAACCCTTGTATGGAATGGTTACGAAC
>CAMKSZ010000016.1 GCA_946415525.1 uncultured Prevotellaceae bacterium
GGGGGGTGAGGACGGGGGGTGAGGGCGGGGGTTGGGTATGTTGCGTTGGCAACGCAACATACGGAACGGAGGGAGGGACGGAGGGAGGGACGGGAGGAGGGATGGAAGGAGGGATATGCGGGGCTTGGGATGGGGAAAAATGGGGAAGAGCGTTAATGTTCCCAAAAAATCATACGGAATACGACAAAAAACGCTAACTTTGTGGTGCCAACCCCTTTTATGTCGAGGACGGCCCATACATTCAACGAAGCGACATGACACAAGAAGAGAAAATATTGCTCAACCGCTGCGAACTGACCGGCAAAGACCTCAAACGGCTGTCGCAGAAATACAGTCAACCATTAGGCGGCTGCACCGAAATCGTCCATCAACTGCACAAGGCAGAAAACCGCGCCCAAGAATATGCCAACGGCTCCTTCATCATCTTGGTGGTGGGCCCGGTGAAGTCGGGCAAATCCACGTTGGTGAACCTGATAGCGAACGCCTATGTCAGTCCGACCCATTTCTTTGAATGCACCGTGCGCCCCTCCATCATCTCGAAGAAGAGAGAGGGCGAGGAATGCCAAATCCATGTGTTCACCAGCGAAGTCCCCCAAAGGCGTGTGGAGCAAATCGACGCCATCATCGACACCATCAGGGGCATCGAACAGACCAGCACACTCGCCGACATCCAACAAGGCACCTATCCCCTCAATCGCACCAACATCGAGGAGAAAGTGGAATTAGGGCTGAACGAGAGTCTGTCTGCCAAGACCCTCATCACCTCCATCACCACCCCTGGCGGACGGTTGATGCAAGACAACATCTTCATCGTGGACATGCCCGGTTTCGACGGCAGTTACGCCAACATCGACGACCCCATCTACGACGCCATCGCCCAGCGAGCCGACCTCATCATTTTCGTCCAAAGCAGCAACTCGGCGGTATCGAAACTCTCAGGGCAGTTTTTGCAGAAATTGCACGACAACAACAAGAACGTGCCCGTCTGCTTGGTCCATAACATCTTCGAGTCCGCCTACTGGCATAGCGACGAGGAGAAAGCCCGCGTGGTGGAAGAGCAGAAGTCGTTTGCCATCGAGGAAATCCGCCGCAAGGGATTCAACATCGACGAAGGCCAATGCTTCAGCATCAACCTCGGCAAGGTGAAAGACGCGCAAGACACAGCCTTCGGGCATCTGGAACCCCTCCAAGAAGAAGCCCGCCGTTTCCACGACATTGAGGACACCCTCTATCAACGAGTCATCCACCACCGCGACGTCATCCGCCTCTCCGTCTGCCTTAGCCGCACTCATCAACAGATGGAACAACTGTCCGCCCTCATCGCAAAGGAACAAGCCAAGCGCAAGGAAACCCTCGACGCCTACCAAAAAGTCATCCGCCAGTTTGACGCCATCCGCGAGGAAAAGACCCTTGTCGATGACCACGAAACCTTCCAAGTAGATGCTACCCCCCTCCGCGCCCTTGTCGCCAGCGAGTGCGAGCGGCAAATCAACGACATCACCGACGGGCTGCGCAAGAACAACAGCGACACCGAAGAGGTGATAGAAAGTTTCTTGGAACGCTGCGAGACACTGCTCAACAAGACATTGCCCACCAGTCTTTCGATAGCCGCCAAGGAAGAAGCCCTGTATCTGCGCTACCAAAAACGGATGGCAGAGATACAAAACACCATCCAAGCCTGTGGCGGCGGCATCGTGTCGCCGGGAATGAGCAAGGAACGCTACGACACCCCCACCCCACTCACGCTGTCGGGCGCCATCAACCTCGACACGTTGGTGCCCCAACGCTTCTTCATCCCCATCATCCACATCGGCGGCCACACCAGCGAAGACATCATCCAATACCTCCGCTCCGCCACCACCAACCTCATCGGCCATCAAGGAGAGAACAAGTCGTCGGGCTACATCGAGACCTTCGCCCTGCCCCCCATCATCGAACAGATGGAAGAGCGCACCAAGGACATCATTGAGAAATACGCCGACGACTGTCGGAAAACGCTCGAAGCCAACGAGCGCCAACTCTTGTCACGCATCATCGGCGACAAGCACCGTTTCGACGAAGAATGCCGCCTGATGGACGAACTGAAAGGCGAACTGAAACAAATCAAGGACTGACATGAAAAGAAACCTCCTCATCATCACCATCTTCTTCCTCGGCACCATTGCCCTCCTCGTCACCGGCAACATCATCGTCATAGGAGAAAAGATAGCGGAAGTGACCCATCTGAAATGGATGGAATATGCCTTCTATGGCCTGTTGGCAGCCTTTGCCCTGTATGCCGTCGGCCTCCCCCTGCTTCGCATCCACCGCGCCCCCACCTTCCCCATTTTGGGCATCGAAGGCTATAAAAGCGAACAACAGTTGAAAGACTTCGGCAAGCAACTCGCCGCCCATTGCGACTACATCGCCGACAAGAAACAGCGGAAGGCCCACCAGCGGCAGTTGCAAACCGACCTATTGCACGCCACCGGCGCCCCCGACCGGTTGCACGCCATCGTCGAGCAAGAACTCAACCTACGGTTCAACGGCGACAAGGAAGCCGGCATTTTGGGCGTGAACGAGCGCATCAAGGAATGGGCCAAGACAGTGTTCATGATTACCGCCGTCTCGCAAAACAGCAAATTCGACGGATTGAGCGTGATGCTGATGAACTACAAACTCATCGAGGACGTCATCACCGCCACCGGCTTCCGCCCCACCAACCGGCAGTTGTTCAAGATGTACGCCAGGATTCTCACCACCGCCCTCATCACCTACGCCCTGTCGGAAGCACTGACCGAGGCCGGTGCGATGGGCAGTTTCGCCCCCTTCGACTTCGGCGACGCCGCAGACGCCACCGATGTAGATGACATCGACGTGAACGACATAGGGATAGAAGAACAGATGAACGACGCCGGCGGCCTCTCCGTCTATGCCGTGCTCCGCAGGTTGAAAGTTCCCGGCATCGTGGTCAGTTCGGCTGTCGATGGCACGCTGAACGCCCTGATGACCCTCCGCATCGGCTACATCACACGCGCCTACCTACAAAAAGGCCCCGAAGCCCTCAGCGGATTCGCCAACAAGCGCTCCGTGAAACTTCAGGCCATGCGCGACGCCGTGGTGAACATCCCATCGGTCATCACATCCGGCAGCGGCATTGTAGGCAAGAAAGCCACCAACCTGCTTGTGCGCATCGTCACGAAATACGCCTAAACTATTGTTCCGCCAGGAATTTCAGTTCCGCCTCAAGCATCTCCAATTTCGGCATTCTGAACCCCGCCTTGCGCGCCTCCTCTATGGGACGCGTGTAGAGGTAATAGATTTCCATGGGGCGATGGAAGTCGAAGTCCAGTTTCATGCTTGGCGAATAAGGTGTCATCACGCGCGTGGTCTCTATCATCTGTTTGGCAAACGACTCATCGATGCCGCCGACCCCCAAGTGCCGTGCCGCATCGACGACCTCCATCATCTGATCGTAAATCAACTGTTCGGTAGCAGGATGCGCCAACAAACAGTCGGTGCGCGTCTGCAGCGCCACCGTCATCCCATTGAACGGCATGTTCCACACCGCCTTTTTCCACCTTGCCTCATGGTATTCCACCAGTTTAGCCGTGATTCCCGCTTGCGTGAAAGCCTCCACGGTGCGAGCCATCAGGTCGTTGTCGGCACAAGAGTAATTGCCGAAGTTGATGCTCCCATAGCATTGGTGCGACACCCGGCCAGGTTCGGTTTTCGAAGAGCAGATGAACGCCAATCCCGCTGCAAGGTATAGGTTCGGAAACTGCTGTTGCAGGTCATATTCCAGTCCGATGCCGTTTTGAATGAGCACCACGAGAGTGTGCTCATGCAGGATGGGCGCCAACAGTTGCGGCAACAAGTGGTTGTTGACCGACTTCAGGCAAACAAGCACGACATCGCACACCGGCATGGAAAGCGTGTCGCGATAGACATGAGGATTGGGCAGATGGAACGAGCCGTCGCAAGAATCGACAAAAAGGCCGTTGGCCCTGACATATTCGTAATCCCTATGCAGGAGGAAATGCACCTCGAAGCCCGCGTTCGCCAAGCGTCCGCCATAATAACCTCCGATGGCACCTGTGCCGATGACGGCAAAAGAAAGTGGCATGATGATCAATAATGTTTTGTTGGAGGGCACGACGCCCCCGTTGTAGAAAATGAACATGAGCGAGACGGCAGCCACATTAGCAGCCACCGTCTCACGCAGTGTAGATCCGTCGCAGGAAGGTTAGTTGTTGACCGACCCACCCACGATGTCGAGGAGTTCGTTGGTAATGGCCTGCTGCCTGCTCTTGTTGTACTGCAAGTTGAGTTCACGCAGCAATTCGTCGGCATTGTCAGTGGCCGTCTGCATGGCCACCATTCTGGCAGCGTGCTCCGATGCGATGCTGTCGAGCAGCGCCGTATAGAGCGCGAGGTGAGCCAACTTGGGGATGAGCACGCCGAGCACGGTGTCCATGTCCGGCTCCACGATGAAGTTGTCGTTGAGCGGCTTGGCCTCCTCACGCTCTTCATTGCCCCCCTTGTGCTTGTGCTTCTTGAGATAGTCCTGAGCCTTCTTGGTGATGACATTCGAGGTGAGGTCGCGCTCGTGGTCTTGGTCGAGTTCCGACTCGACGTCGATGGGCAAGAACGTCTTTCGTGTGAGCACCTGAGAGCCCGCACTCTTGAAGTGATGATAGATAAGTTCCACTTTGTCGATTTCGCCCGTACGGAACTTCATTCCCAACTCTGTAGCCACTCTGATGCAATCTACCGAGTTGGGCTTGTCGGCCATGGCCGTGAAGTCACCAGCAGATGGATATCCCAGTTTCGTCACCTTCTCGGCCACTTTTCGTCCGATAGGATAAACAACAATATTATCCTTTCCGAGATGTCGGTATTCCTCCATCGCCTGCTGCATGAGTTTGATGACATTGGAATTGAATCCGCCACACAAACTACTGTTGGAAGAGAACACGACGAGAGCCACCCTCTTCACCTCCCTCGCCTGCTCATAGACCGACTGAGCGTCGGCGTCAGAAGCGAGGAACGTCTTGAGGATGTGCTCCAGCATGCTCTCGTAAGGCAGCATCTTCTCTATTTGCACCTGAGCATGGTGCAACTTCGACGAAGCCACCATCTTCATGGCACTGGTAATCTTCCGAGTGCTGTTGACAGAAGCGATGCGGTTTTTTATCTCTTTAAGTGACGGCATAGGCTATTACTCCTTAAATTGTCCGGCGATGTCGGCCATGGCACTCTCGATGGCCTTGGTGGCGTTGTCGTCGATTTTTCCGCTTCCGAGGGTGTCGATGACATCGGGATAAGCCGACCTCATCTTCTCGAGGAAGAGATCCTGGCACCTACGAATCTCCGTCACGGGCACATCACGCATCAATCCCTTTGTGCCGCAATAGAGGATAGCCACCTGTTCACCGACGGGCATGGGGCTGTATTGCGGTTGGATGAGCAACTGGTTGTTCTTCCTACCCCTGTCAAGCGTCATGGCGGTGACGGCATCCATGTCGCTTGAGAACTTGGAGAAAGCCTCCAACTCCCGATACTGCGCCATGTCGATTTTGAGCGTACCAGCCACCTTCTTCATACTCTTGATTTGGGCGGAACCACCCACACGGCTCACGGAAATACCCACGTTGATAGCCGGGCGGAAGCCCTGGTTGAAGAGGTCGCTTTCGAGGTAGATCTGACCATCGGTGATGGAGATAACGTTGGTGGGGATATATGCCGACACGTCGCCAGCCTGTGTTTCGATGATGGGAAGAGCAGTGAGCGACCCACCACCCTTGACATGGCCTTGCATGCACTCAGGGAGGTCGTTCATTTGCTCAGCCACCTCCTGCTGGTCGTTGATACGCGCGGCGCGCTCCAGCAGACGGCTGTGAAGGTAGAACACATCGCCCGGATAAGCCTCACGTCCAGACGGACGGCGGAGGATCAGCGACACCTCACGATAGGCGACAGCCTGTTTGGAGAGGTCGTCATAGACCACGAGTGCCGATTCGCCCCTGTCGCGGAAGTACTCACCGATGGCAGCGCCGGCGAACGGTGCATAATACTGCATGGCAGCCGGGTCGGCGGCAGTAGCCGAAACGATGATGGTATAAGGCATAGCCCCATGCTCCTTGAGGTTTTGCACGAGGGCTGCGACGGTCGATGCTTTCTGTCCGATAGCGACATAGATGCAATAGACCGGTTTGCCTGCCTCATAGTAACTCTTTTGGTTGATGATGGTATCGACAGCGATGGCCGTTTTACCCGTCTGTCGGTCGCCGATGATCAACTCACGCTGTCCCCTTCCGATAGGAATCATGGAATCGACAGCCTTGAGGCCCGTCTGCAGCGGTTCCTTCACCGGTTGTCTGTAGATGACACCTGGCGCCTTTCTGTCGAGCGGCATCTCATAGGCGTTGGCGAGGTCGATGTCGCCCTTTCCGTCGATAGCCTGTCCCAGAGGATTGATGACACGTCCGAGCATGTTGTCGTTGACCCGGATGGAAGCGATGCGCTTTGTTCTTTTGGCCACCATTCCCTCTTTGATGCCGGAAGTGGTGCCGAGCAGCACGCAACCCACATTGTCCTCCTCAAGGTTCATGACAATAGCCATGGTGCCGTTTTCAAATTCGAGCAACTCGTTGGCCTCGGCGTTGCGCAGTCCGTAGATACGAGCCACGCCATCGCTCACCTCGAGCACGGTACCCACCTCGTCGAACTCCTGCTTGTTGCTAATCTCCCTCAATTGCTGGAGCAGCACCTCGGACACTTCGCTTGGTTTTATTTTGTCTGACATTTATTATAAAAATTGTTTCGTTATCACTCGCCCACCGTGGCACCGCCCTTGGCATCGCCAAGCGTCCACGGTATTGGCGTCACTACTTACTTAACTGTGTGAGAATGCTTCTGAGTTGGTTTTGAATGCTCGCATCCAGTCTGAAAGTATCGTATTCGAGGATGTATCCCCCGATGATTTCGGGGCGCACCTCGGTTTGAAACTCCACAGTTCCATTAGTTCTGCTCTCCACCTTCTGTCGCATCTTCTTCTCGATTTGAGGAGTGACAGGAACGGCGGTGATGAGCCTGCCTCGCGTGATGTTGTTGTGTTTCCTATAGAGCGTTACGTATGAAGCAGCCATAAAATGAATGGTGCTCTCCCTGTCGTTGTCAACCACCAAGTCGATGAACCTTTTGGTGAGCGGCGCGATGTTGCCACCGCTGGCGGTCACCAACAGGCTCTTCTTCTGGTTTTTCTCGAGCATGGGATTCTCGATGGTGAACCTGAGTTGCGGCACTTTGATGAAACTCTGCGAGAGTGTGAGCATCTCCTGGTACACCTTGTCCTCGATTTTAAGTTCCGTGGCGCTTTTCAGCAGCGCCCGTGCGTAACGTACCGAAATTACACCTATCTCCATGGCAATCACTTCTTATTGTTTTCTACAGCAACCTCATCCAGCAGGCGGTCAATGAAATCCATCTGCGCTTTGTCGGTCGATAACTTCTCGCGTAGCACTTTCTCAGCGATTTTGACAGACAGTTGTGCCACTTGCGAGCGTATGTCGCTGATGGCATTCTGCCTTTCGTTCTCCGCTTCCGCCTTGGCCTCCGAGATGAGTCTTGCCCCCTCGGCCTTGGCTTTGTCCTGCGCTTTGCCCACGATGGCGTCGCGAGTCTCGGCAGCCTCCTTTAGGATGCGTGCCTGCTCACCGCGAGCCTCCTGCAGAATGGATTCACCTTCTTGCTGTATGTTGGCAAGCCTATCGTTGGCCTCATGCGCTTTGCGCAGGCTGTCGTCGATGAAAGCCTTCCGCTCCCTGACCATGTCGGTGATGGCCGGGAAGCCCCACTTCCACAGAATGAACAGCACCACAAAGAACGTGATGGTCATCCAGAAGAGCAAGCCACTACTCGGAATCAATAAATCCATACGCTAACTTGTCGGTTAAAGTGAAGTTAAAGCCTGCAGATTATCCTACGCAGAGGAAAGCGATGACCGCGGCGAAAAGTGCGACACCCTCGATAAGGGCGGCAGCCACAATCATGTTGGTGAACAGTTTGTTCATCACCTCCGGTTGGCGAGCCATTGCGTCCATGGCCTGTCCACCGATTCTACCGATACCGATACCTGCGCCGATTGCTGCGAGACCTGCACCTACTGCGGCGCCGAATTTTGCGATGCCTTCTACTGCTAACAATAATGAAATCATAGTTGTAATGTTTAAATTGTTAATTATTTTGTTGTTTGGTTTTTCTTTGTTTTGTCAACTTTTTGAGTCTGTCTGCATCCTATTCATGCTCAGGCTCATGCCGTGCGAGTCCGATGAAGATGGCGCTCAGCATGGTGAACACCATGGCCTGGATGAAACAAACGAGCACCTCAAGCGTGGACATGAACACACTCATGATGATACTCACGGCACTCATGCCGAGGAATACGCCCATGGCCTTAGTTGACACGAGGAAGATGATGCACACCAACGAGATGGCGATGGCATGCCCCGCCATGATGTTGGCAAAGAGACGGATCATGAGTGCGAAGGGCTTGGTGAAGATGCCCACGAACTCGATGGCCGGTATGAGCGGGAACGCCTTGAGTGCCAGCGGCACGTCGGGCCAGAAGATGTCCTTCCAGTAGTGCTTGTTGCCGCTGAACTGCACGATGATGAACGTGCAAAGAGCGAGGAAGAACGTCACGGCGATGTTGCCGGTGACATTACCTCCACCCGGTGGGAACGGGATCAGTCCCATCACGTTGCAAGTGAAGATGAAGAAGAAGCAAGTGAGCAGATAGGGGCAATATTTCTCATATCCCTTTCCTACGCCCGGCTTGATGATTTCATCTACGACATACATGACGAGCATCTCGATGAACCCAGTGAATCCACCCGGTGCCTTGTCGCTTGCCTTGTGCTTGCGGTACCACCTCGCCGGGATGAGAATGCAGAGCAAGAGCACGATGACACTGATGAACATGGTGGCGACGGTCTTGGTGATGGAGATATCGAAAGGCCGTTTCTCCTCGCCCCCCACGAGTTCCACCACTTTGCCGGCATTGGGTCCCTGCGTGGCGATGGCCAGGTTGTCGGGGCCCATTCTGTAGCCGTTGGCATCGGGATGGTGCTCGAAACTCGAACTGCAGTAAACATGCCATCCCGTGGAACTGTTGACGATGACCGGGAGATGGATGACGATGGGTTTGTCGCCGATGTCGGTGACATGCCATTCGTAGGAATCCTTGATATGCTCGAGCACGATGTGCGAGATGTCGAGTTTTTCCTCCTTCCCCTCTTCCGCCAAGGCAGGTGCCGCCGTCCACAGCAGCAACACGAGGCAAAGCATTTGTCTGAAGTATTTCATTTCATTTCAATGTTTTAAAAATAAGTGTTACGACGATCATCGCGAGGTAAAGCCCAAGAATCAGCGCCGCGAAACGTATAGTATCCTCCCTGTTGTCGGACAAGAAAGCGAAAATGCCCACAGCCGTCACTGCGAAGATGAACCTCACTGCCACCATGACGAAATGGAAGTTGACCAGTTGGTCGGGTGCATGTCGTTGTACGAATCCCATTCCCTTGACGTAGGCAAAAGAGAGCAGCGTGAATGCCATCACAGAGAGAAACACGACCGCTATTTCCATCACGCCTTCTCCAATTCCTTTTGGAGTTTGACCAAGAAGGCGGCGTCGAGTACATCGATGACGATGAAATAGAGCGACAGCAAGCCGACGAACGGCAGCAACAGCCTTCCCCTAAGTCCAGTGACCAGCATGTAAACCACGATGAGCGCCAATGCAACCAGCAGCCTCACGAGTCCATAAATCAGGAATTGCCCCATCGGCATCTTCCTTTCCTTCGTCGCTTTTCCTATCAACGCCGACATCCAAGCGCTTGAGAGCAGCGAGTAGGCCACAGCCACCACGAAATGCTCCACACGAATCGAGAACGACGCGACATTGATAGTCAGCAAGGCAAGGAGGGTGACGCCTGCCGTGAGCCACAGCGCATATTTCCAGTAACGCCTTGCGGCGCCATTCAGGAAAACGCCCTCGGTCATAGCACCTCCACGCAAAGACTCACCCTGTTTTTCTGCACCTCGACGAAACCGCCGTTGATGTCCAGTTCATGGCGTCCCTCGGCGTTGACGAACTCCACCTTTCCTTTTTGAAGGGCAGAGATGATGGGAGCGTGGTTGTTGAGAATCTCGAAGGAGCCCAGCATTCCCGGCACCTTGACACTCTCCGCCTCGCCATTGTAGGCGATGCTCTCGGGGGAAACTATTCTTAAATTCAGCATGTTCTGTTATTTTATGGCAAACTTGGGCCGGTAGGTCAAGAGCGTTTATCCCTTGGCCTGCTCCAGCAGTTTCTTACCTTTCTCTATAGCCTCCTCTATCGTACCGACATTGAGGAAAGCCTGCTCGGGCAGGTCGTCCACTTCGCCGTCGAGAATCATGTTGAATCCCTTGATGGTATCCTCGATAGAGACCATGACGCCCTTGACGCCAGTGAACTGCTCAGCCACGGTGAACGGTTGCGAGAGGAATCGCTGCACGCGCCTTGCCCTGTTGACGGTCACCTTGTCCTCGTCGGAAAGTTCATCCATACCGAGGATGGCGATGATGTCCTGCAACTCATTGTATCTCTGGAGAATCTGCTTCACCCTCTGTGCACAGTCATAGTGCTCCTTGCCGACAATCAGCGGGTCGAGGATGCGCGAGGTGCTGCCCAGCGGATCGACAGCCGGGTAGATGCCCAACTGTGTAATCTTACGGCTCAACTCGGTGGTTGCGTCGAGGTGGGTAAAGGTAGTGGCAGGAGCCGGGTCGGTCAAGTCGTCGGCGGGCACATACACAGCCTGTACAGAAGTGATGGAGCCCCTCTTGGTGGAGGTGATACGCTCCTGCATGGTACCCATCTCGGAAGCCAGTGTCGGTTGATAGCCCACGGCCGAAGGCATACGTCCCAACAGCGCCGACACCTCAGAGCCAGCCTGTGTGAAACGGAAGATGTTGTCGATGAAGAAAAGGATATCGGCAGCCTCGCCGTCCTTTCCGCCGTTGTCGCGGAATTCCTCGGCGACGGTCAGTCCCGAGAGAGCCACAGAGGCACGAGCCCCCGGCGGTTCGTTCATCTGACCATAGACCAGTGTAGCCTGGCTCTTCTTAAGTTCTTCCGGGTCAACGAGCGAGAGGTCCCATTTTCCCTCGTCCATGGCCTTTTTAAATTTCTCTCCGTATCTGACCACACCGCTCTCTATCATTTCACGGATAAGGTCGTTGCCCTCACGGGTGCGCTCTCCCACTCCAGCGAAGACAGAGTAGCCGTTGTGCCCTTTTGCAATGTTGTTGATCAACTCCATGATAAGCACCGTCTTTCCTACGCCGGCACCTCCGAAGAGTCCAATCTTGCCACCTTTCATATACGGTTCGAGCAAGTCAATCACCTTGATGCCCGTCGAGAGCATCTCCTTCTGTGTAGAGAGTTCCTCGAATTTTGGAGCCTCTCTGTGGATGGGATAAGCCCCACGCATGTCGAGTTGTTTCATGCCATCGATGGGCTGTCCGATGACATTGAGCATACGGCCTTTGATTTGGTCGCCAGCCGGCATGAGTATGGGCGAACCAGTGGTGACCGCCTCCAACTCACGCCTGAGACCGTCGGTGTTGTCCATAGCGACACACCTTACCGTGTCCTCGCCAATGTGTTGCTGCACCTCGACAATCAAGTCACGCCCGTCGGGCCTGACGATTTTGAGAGCATCATGAATTTTGGGTAGCACTTTCTCCGGATCTTGCCCATTGGTGTCATACCTTACGTCGATCACAGGGCCGATGATCTGGGAAATGCGTCCATTAATTTGTGACATAAGCTATAATATTAAGTATTAAATTTGATTCTTTTTTGAAAGGATTTCGCAAAAATAGCAATTATTTTTTTTTGCAGCAAATAAAATGCACGATTTTTTGGATTTGGTGGATTTTTGACGAAAAAAAGAACATCAAATGCTGAGTTCGTCAAGCACCTTGATGAGTTTTTTGTCGAACGGTTTGTCGCTGCGTATCGCTTCGGTAAGCGGCACATATACGATTTCGTTGTTGCGTACGCCCACCATGACATTGCGCTGTCCTTGTATGATGGCCTCGATGGCTCCGACGCCAGTACGGCTGGCCAGGATTCTGTCGTGCGCCGTCGGCCGTCCGCCTCGCTGCAAGTGTCCGAGGATGGACACCCTCACGTCGAAATTGGGAAATTCTTTTTTCACGCGGTCGGCATAGTAGAGGGCGCCACATTTGGGACTTTCCGAAACGATGACGATGCAACTTTTCTTCGACTTTCTGATGCCCCTCTCCATAAATCTTGCCAACTGGTCAACTTCCGTCGATTCCTCGGGAATGATGGCCGCCTCGGCACCACAGGCAATCGCGCTGTTTTGTGCGAGGAATCCAGCATCGCGCCCCATCACCTCGACGAAGAAGATGCGCTCATGGCTCTGTGCGGTATCTCTTATTCGGTCAACGCAATCCATGATGGTGTTCATGGTGGTGTCATATCCTATGGTGGAGTCGGTGCCATACAAGTCGTTGTCGATGGTGCCAGGCAGTCCGATGCAACACACGTCAAACTCCCTTGCGAAGTTCCATGCACCGGTGAGCGAACCGTTGCCACCAATGACAATCAGCGCGTCGATGCCATGCTTCTGCATGTTATCGTATGCTTTCTGCTTGCCTTCCTGCGTCATGAACTCCTTGCTCCTTGCCGTTTTCAGGATGGTGCCACCCGACATGATGATTCCGCTCACGTTCTCGGTGGTGAAAGGCTCTATCTCATCGTTGATTAGCCCATCGTACCCCCTATAAACACCCATGATTTTAAAACCATTGCAGATGCCTGCCCTTGTGACGGCACGGATAGCCGCATTCATTCCCGGAGCATCGCCGCCTGAAGTCAATACTCCAATAGTGTTGATTCTTGCCATAATATAGATTCTTGTTAAAAAATTCGATCAGAAGCAAAGTGCCCCGACAACCATCACCGCAAGGCCGACCATCCACCCGACCAATGCTTTCCAGCCTACGTTGCGGAAGAACCACAGCATAGGCATGCGCTCCATCTGCAGCATGACGACGCCACTCATCGAACCCACCGCCAGTACGTTGCCCGCCATGGCCGAGCAATAAGCCACCACCTTCCAGTAATATCCGTTGACGGCGAAGTCGGCTTGATAGGCATCGGCACATGCCGACAATTCTGCAACGGGATGCAGGGTGAAGAAACTCAATGAAGTGGCGAAATTGTCGAGCACGCAACTGAACGCTCCGGCGAACGCCCCCATCACCCAGATGCTATGGAGGTAGTCGTCGCATCTTTCTGCCAGCCACCTGACAGCACCCGTCTCCTGGACGACCCCTACCGCCAGCATCAGTCCGATGACATAGAGAATCGTCTGGTACATGCTGTACAGCATGGCCTGTGGTATTTTCCGTCCAATCATCCTATCGACTTGATAGAGCCGGTGATTGAATATCTCGTTGACGACCCACAGCACGGCCAGCACGCACAATGCCCCGAGGAAGGGGCTGAGTTTGGTGATGTTGTGGAAAGTAGGGATGAACCAAAGTCCGCCGATGCCGACGAAGAGCATGAGCGCCCTCTGCCAGACGTTGAGGTTGGTGTCGTCACCCCTGTAGGGCATTGGCTTCCATGTGATGGATACCCTTTCGGGCAACATTCGTCCCAGCAAGTAAACGGGTATGGCACAAGCAATCAAGCAAGGTAGAAGGAGCGACATCGAGAAGTTGGTGGCCGTGACCGCCCCCATATTCCACAGCATGAGTCCCGCCGGGTCGCCGATGACGGTAAGCGCCCCTCCCGAATTGGCCGCAATCACCACTACGCTGCTATAGATGAATCGCGGTTTCCGCTCAGCCACGAGTCCATGCACCACCACGAGCATGAGCACGGTGGTGGTGAGGTTGTCGAGGTTGGCAGAGATGATGAAAGTGACAACAGCCACCCCCCATAGCATCTTCTTGCTGTTGCGCGTGCGCACCATGGGAGAAAGGAAGTCGAAACAACCATTATTGTGGAGAATCTCCACAATGGTCATGGTAGCCATGAGGAACAAGGCAATCTCAGCAGCCCGCCCGACATATTTGAGAAAAATATTCTGCGCGATGTAGTATTTCACCGCCGTACTGGTGGCGACAGCCCCATTGAGAAAGCCTACATAGTCGCCCTGGTGCTCGCGCATGACGAAATCGGTGCCATAGCAAATGTAGAGCACCCATCCCACGGCACCAGCAAACATTGCCACTGCCGCTTTGTTGACATTGGTGAGGGTTTCGGTGGCGATGAGCAAATAACTCAGCAGAAGTATTCCTACAATTATGAGGGTCATCTCTATTGGTTTTTCTGTATCCAAGATTTGCTTTCAGATGCAAAGTTAGAACAAAAAAACGACAAATTGCCACCGTTTTCTTATTTTTTTTAACAAAAAACGAAAAAATCCATCATCCTCTCTTCATCCACTTTCTCAAAGTGAAATAAATCTCCTCTTGCAACCGGAAGAGGAACCAGAAAGGACGCAACGGCATATATCCCAACTTGCATTTGAGGCGCATCGGCAACCTGTGACATTCGATGTTGCCCCAGACCTTTTTCATCTCCGTCAGTCCATATCGCCTGTCGGCCGCCGAGAGAGCATCCCTATTACTATAATAAAAAAGGTAAGTATCGACGAGGTTGA
Organism: uncultured Prevotellaceae bacterium; assembly: GCA_946415525.1. Lineage (GTDB taxonomy): Bacteria > Bacteroidota > Bacteroidia > Bacteroidales > Bacteroidaceae > Prevotella. The sequence goes on from CAMKSZ010000016.1 coordinate 14,736, forward strand.
GCCACCTCACTCTCTCATAGACATCCATCAGCCTTTGTTCCACCTGCGCCTCCTCCATCTGCCGCCTCATACTCTCGTTGGCCCTGAGATAGTCGAAATGCCTGACGCTCACTTGGTGTGTCACCGATGCAGCATGCTGCCTGTAGCAATAGACACCCGCACACTGCCTTACCTCCCGCGAATGCAGATAATGGATGCGCGTGGTATTGTCGTCGCTGTACGCTTTGGAGGAATCATCGTAGGGGAATCGGCGATGGATGTCGGCACGTATCATGTAGAGTCCATGGATGTCCCATGTGAGGCTCGCTTCGAAGGCCTCCTGCCCGGTCATCGTCTCGAAAGACGGCAATGGATACCGCCTGACATGAGACTCGTAAATCTCATCCACCTGAAAGAGGACGGCATCCGTTAAAGGATGGGCATCGAGCACCGCACAAGCCTTCTCCAAGGCATCGGGCGAAAACCAATCGTCGCTGTCGAGCATGCACACGTAATCCCCCTCCGCCTTGGCCAAAGCGACATTTCTCGCCCTCGCCTGTCCGCCGTTTTGAGATAGAGCCACCACTTGGATGCGGGCATCCGCCTCGGCATATTGTCGGAGAATACGAAGCGTTTCGTCGGTAGAAGCATCATCGACACAAAGAGCCTGCCAATCCTGGTGCGACTGAGCGAGCAAGGAATCCAGGCACTTGCGCAGATATTGTCCGGAATTATACGCAGCGATTAGCACAGAGACCTTACTCATGCGCCCTCCTCCTTGCCCATTTTTGTTTCAAAGATTCCCAAAGCGTCGTCTTCTGCCTTAGGATGGCAATGGAAACCGCCAGGCTTGCCACCCCCAGCAACGTGCCCATCATCCAGTACCCCCAAGGATTATCGACAAAGGTGACGAGAAAAGCCAAAATGCCGAAAGGCAGTTGGATGGAAGCATACCTGACGACATTGGCCGAAATCCTGTATCCATATTTCACCCTTGTGTAAATAAGGATGATGAAGAAATCGAGGATGCCCGCCGTCGTGATTGCCACGCCGCACCCCGTCAGTCCCCACTGTCCAAAAGCGAGCACCACCGCCACTACGAGAACGACATCATAGACAGCCTCGAGGAAGAGGTAAGAATAAGAATCGCCTTTGGCCAACGGAAGGTAGGCGATAGGCAGTTTGATAGCCCTGAAATACATGGCAATCACCATAATCTGCATCATGCCGATGACAGGCGAATACTTGCCGCTATAGAGCAACGGCAGCAGAATCGGCAAGAAAATGGTGAGGAAGACGAGGAGTGGCGCTATCAACAACAGCGACACCTCAATCTGTCGGTTGATGATGGTGTTGGCAGTGGTGGTGAGGTTGTTGCTCGCCGAGAGTCTCGGAAAGAAATCCGTCTCCAAAGCCGAGAACACCATGCTGACATAAGTCATGACCATCATATAGCCCGCGCTGTAGAGACCGACAGTCTCCAGCGACGACCTATTGCTGAGAAAAGACCTGATGAGGAAGTCGGCCCCGCTACCGAGGATGCCTGCCATCACAAAAGCAATGCCCAGTCGGACCATGCCCGACCCCTCGCCCAAGCGACTTCCACGCCAAGGCAATCGAAACGGCGCCACCTTGCGTGAATAAGCCATCGTGAGCAACATCTGCACCAACGCCATGATGAATAGCGACGGAACGATGGCCGCTTCGCCAAAGAAGAAGTAGAGAGGGACGGAAGTGACAAGCGCCGCCACGACATAGTAAACGGAAATGATGGCCAGCGGCCTCAGCCTTCTCATCCCCTTGAGAATGGCCATCTCGCCACCCGTGACAGCCATCATGCCCACAATCGGCGACAGCAGTACGAAATGCAGGGTATGGTTTCCCCAACTAAACGTCCACTTGTCGAGCAAGGGACTGAGAAGGGCACACAGCAAGAACCCGACGCCCGCTGTTAGAAGGCTCCACAACCTAACGGTGGAAATGATTTTGTGCAACTCCTCCTCCCTCCCGTTGTCGAAAGCCTCGGAAATGTTTTTCACCGCACTGACGGGAATGCCAAGATTGGTGGAATTGGATATCAAGTTGATGGTGGAATTAAAGAGAGAGATGAGTCCCGTGCCCGAAGGGCCCAAAATCTCCGCAATGAGTTTATTGCGGATAAGCCCCACGAGGATATTCAGGCCTTGCACGCCGCCGAACAAGCCTGTATATTTTAGGATATGTGAATAGCCTCTATCTTTACGTGCCTTTTTCATGTCACTCAATGATATGAACGCAAAAAAAGGCTTTTTATTTTGAAATGAGACAGAGAAATTGAGCGTGAGGAATGAAGAAGGCGTAGGGAAGCCATTCGGAAGTCCCTTCTGCACAAAAGGCCGACATAGGGGTTGTCGGCAAGCGGTGAGGAGCATGAATTGTCGCAATTCGATGTCATTTGCTTCATTTTTTATCCTGGCTGCCCTATTATTCCCGTTTTTTTCCTAAATTTGCAGAATGAAATTAAGTATCGTCATCCCCGTCTATCAAGTGGAGAACACGCTGTCACGCTGTTTGGATAGCGTGTTGGGGCAATCTTTCGGCGATTACGAAATCATCTTGGTGGACGATGGCTCCACCGACCATTCAGGTCGGCTCTGCGACGAATACTCACAACGCGACAGTCGCATCAAGGTCATCCACAAGGCCAATGGCGGCCTATCCTCGGCACGCAATGCCGGCATCGATGTCGCGAAGGGGCATTACCTCACTTTCATCGACAGCGACGACTTCATTGGCGACAACACATTGGGCATCCTGATGAGCCGCCTCAGTGCACATCCCGACTACGACATACTGGAATACCCCGTCTGTTGGCACCGAGGCGCCCCCGACGAGACGGTGAGGAAATTCGGGGCTTGCGAATACACCGACATGAGCAACTATTGGCTTTCGGGCAAAGCCTACACCCACACTTACGCTTGGAACAAGATATACGTCCGCCGACTGTTCGACCATGTACGCTTCCCCCTTTCACGGCTGTTCGAAGACGCCCTCACCCTCCCCCGTCTATTGGAGCACGCCCGTCTCGTTGCCACCACGGAGGAAGGCATGTACTATTACACCGCCAACCCCGACGGCATCACTGCCAACCCTGGCGGCACAGGTCTCGGCGACCTGCTCGACGCCCATGTCCAGCAGTTGCATGCCCTCGGTCTCACCGACCAACTGACTGAGTATTACTGCCATGCGCTGAACATCCAACTCGATGTCTATCGCTCCACCCACCAACCGCCCATCCTCCCCGTTCCCCCTCTCAGCGGCGCAGCCATCGGAGCCTTGCCCGTCAATAGGAAGAACAAGATGAAATTAAGGATGCTTAAACTATTAGGAATCAAGAATCTATGCAAACTTCACAGCCTACTCCATCTATAGGAAAGACGCCATTAGTCACTTTCATCGTCACCTACTACAACTTGCAGCCCCAACTTCTCGACGAATGTTTGGACAGCATCCTCGCCCTCTCGCTCAACAAAGACGAGCGCGAGATTATCGTTGTTGACGATGGCTCCACTCAGTCTCCCCTCGAAGCCATCCAGTCGAAACTCGACGACATAACCTACATCCGCCAGCGCAACAGCGGTCTGAGCGCCGCCCGCAACTTAGGCATAGAAGCGTCAAGAGGCAGTTATTTGCAGTTTATCGATGGCGACGACAAACTCAACAGTGTGGTCTATGAGCATTGTCTCGACTTGGTAAGATACAAAGACCCCGACATCGTGCTCTTCCACCTAACCGACAAGGAAGAGCGTGAGGTGCCCCTTTCCTACGAAGGTCCGATGGAAGGAGCGGAATTCATGCGCCACAACAATCTCCGCGCTTCCGCCTGCGGCTATATTTTCAAGAAGAAGACCCTCGTCAACCTCCGTTTCACTTCAGGCATTCTTCACGAGGATGAGGAATTCACCCCCCAGTTGTTCCTCCGTGCCGAGAAAGTCTATGCCACCAAGGCCCGTGCCTACTACTACCGCAAGCGCACCCACTCCATCACCCAGGAGGACAACAAGAAATGGGTGCTTCAGCGCCTTTCCGACACCCGGGGGGTGCTCTATCGCCTTGCCGAGATGTCCGACACCCTTCCCGCCGCAGAGCGCGAGGCCATGCAGCGCCGCATCGACCAGTTGACGATGGACTATCTCTACAATGTCATTACGCTCACCCACAACGGCCGCTTTTTGGAGAAATGCGTGAACGAACTGACCCAGAAAGGGCTGTTTCCCCTTCCCGACAAGGATTACACACAGAAATACAAATGGTTTCGCCGCATCACCAGCAGTCGCCAAGGCAGGCGGTTGCTCTGCATGCTGCTGAAATAAATGTTAGAAGTCGGTGAGCCATGCGGATCCTCCTCTTGGGCGAATACAGCAACGTGCATGCCACCTTGGCCAAAGGGCTAAGGGTTTTGGGGCATGAAGTGACCGTAGCCTCCAACGGCGACTTTTGGAAGGACTATCCCCGTGACATAGACCTCGCCCGCCAACCAGGCAAATGGGGCGGCCTGCGCCTTCTTTGTCAAGTAGCATCCCAACTCCCCCACTGGCGCGGCTATGACATAGTGCAACTCATCAACCCCATGTTTTTGGAACTCAAAGCCGAGCGCATCCAGCCCATCTACGACTACCTTCGCCGCAACAACCGCCGGATTATCCTTGGCGGTTTCGGCATGGACTGGTATTGGGTGCATACCTGCGTGGAACAAAAACCCTTGAGATACAGCGACTTCAACATTGGCAGCGAATTGCGCGACACCCCCGAGGCACTGATGGAGCGCACCGATTGGTTGGGCACAGCCAAAGAACGGCTCAATCGCCACATCGCCGAGACTTGCGACGGCATTGTCGCCGGTCTCTACGAATACTGGGTGTGCTATGCCCCCGCCTTTCCTTCCAAGACGGTTTTTATCCCCTATCCCATCGAACTCCCCCTCACACCCACGGATGATTTTTCGGGGAAGTTGCGTGTGTTTATCGGCATCAACGAGAGTAGAAGCGCCTACAAAGGCACCGACATCATGCTTGCCGCTGCCGAGGCGGTGGCAGCACGTCACCCCGACAAGATGGAACTGCGCGTCGCCCGCTCCGTCCCCTTCGCAGAATACCAACGGCTGATGGACGGTTCGGATGTCATCCTCGACCAACTCTACAGTTACACCCCCTCCATGAATCCACTGCTCGCCATGTCGAAAGGCATCATCTGCGTAGGAGGCGGCGAACCCGAAAACTATCAAATTCTCGGCGAGCATGAACTCCACCCCATTGTCAACGTCACACCCACCTACGAGAGCGTGGTGGACGCCTTGGAGCACCTCCTGTCACACCCCGAGTTGATAGCAGGCATGAAGCGCGACAGCATCGCCTACATCCAGCGCCACCACGACTACATCTCCGTCGCCCGCCGCTATGAGGCATTTTACAAAAGAGAGGGGAACGGTTGAATGGAGGTAGGCAAAATAAAAAAAGGAAGACCCCTGAAGGAATCTTCCCTGTGTAGTTTCTGAATCGGAACTTTAAGCCTCAGCGGGAGCCTCAGTAGCCTCAGCGGCTTGAGCCTCAGCGGCGGCAGCGGCAGCAGCAGCCTTCTTCTCAGCCACTTTCTTGGCGATGGCTTCATTGATAGCCTTCTCAGCCCTGAGTTCTTCCTCGTAAGCCTTCTTCTTGGCCTGAGCCTCGGTAGCACGAACTTTCTCGTCGCCCTTCACCTTTGACTCTTTCCAAGCGTCAAACCTCCTCTGAGCCTCCTCCATGTCGAAAGCGCCCTTTTTCACACCACCGTGGAGGTGCTTCATCAGGTAAACGCCCTCATGGCTGAGGATGTTGCGCACGGTGTCAGTAGGCTGTGCTCCAGCCTCCTCTACCCAATAGAGTGCGCGCTCGAAATTCAAATCAACTGTAGAAGGATTGGTGTTGGGATTGTAAGTACCAATCTTCTCGATAAAACGACCATCTCGTGGTGCTCTTGCGTCGGCAATGACAATGCTATAGAAAGCATAACCCTTGCGTCCACGACGCTGTAATCTAATTTTTGTTGCCATTAAAAATAAATGTTTGGTTTGAATTAATGCCACCAACTCGTGATAGCGGCTGCAAAATTAGTAAAAATCCACGAGACAACCCCATTACCCCACTTCCACTTTTGAAGGATTAACAAACATTAACGCCGTAATCCGCCCATAGTGACTGTTTGTTGGCTACAAATCGACCATCTATTTTGTCATGAGCAAGTTTTTCACTATTTTTGCAAACGAATTTACCTATAAGTATTAACAAGAAAGTATATCATAATGGGAAATTTCTTTAGATCCTGCCTCAACGGACTGACCTTTGCCGTGAAGCCATGGCTCGCCTTTGGCATATTCTTGCCCATCATCTTCTTTGTGTTTCACCCCATCGACCCGATGCTCTTCCTGGGTGTATCCGTAATAGGAGTGGTGGCCTACTACTCGATAAAATGGAAGAAGGAGATGCCGGCAGCCCAACAAGCCACCGAAGAAGCCGTAAAAGCCGGTGCGAAATTCGTGGAGAAACACCCCACCGACGAATCCAAGGAAAGTCCGCTAAAGCGCTACAAGAACAAGTTCTACCCCGCTTTTTGGACCGCCCTGCTGTCTGCCTGCATGCTGAGTTGCTCTTACCAATACATCTACAACAACACCAAGCAAGCACCCGGTGCCACCATTGTTCCTGCACGGCCATCAGCCGACGCCGCATCCACCGGCCGCACTGTTGCCGCCGCCGATTCCACGGCATGCACCGTATGGTCGGCCGACAACATCCAGATGGTGCATTTAGAAGATGCCGACCAATACGTGACCAACTGCGACAGCATCCTCAGTCAGGCGACCGTCGCCTCCATGAATGCCACCCTCAAAAACCTCGATTCCATCAACAATGTGAAATCCTCCATCGTGATTTGTCACCAAGTGGAAGGCGGCGACACTTACCGAACCGCCGTTGACCTTATCAACAAGTACCATATAGGACATCGTGAGACCGGCCGTGGCCTATGCGTCGTCGTGGCTTACGACCAGCGCCACTACACCATAGCCCCCAGCAGCGCCATGGAGAGCGAACTGACCGACATCGAGTGCAACCAACTCGGCAGGGACTGCCTGCAACCCTACCTGACGAAAGAGTTGCCCGACAGTGCGATGCTCTGTCTAACCCAAGCCCTCCATACCCTCGTCACCACCAATTTGGAGAAAGAGGCCGCCAGTGGTTTCAGCCTTTCCTCTTTCAAGAAGAAAGGGATTTATAATGAAACCGGCGTTCTCATGCTGCTGATTCTCTTACTCAGCATGGCTTTTGGCTATTATGACGACAAGAACAAATGGAACAAGCCAGCCAACTTGCTGTCTCAACCCACCCAACCAGAAAAGCCTGCAGGGAAAGACACCACCAAAGACGGCATCAAGGGCGAAAACGGGCAGTCCACTCCCCCACCCGCCAACAAAGGCGGGCAATATGGCGGTGGCACATCCGGCGGCGGTGGCGCCACCGGCAGTTGGTAGCCATCGGCTCAGAAAAAAAAAAAACAAAAAGTCTTATGAAAACAAGGAAATTGCTCACCACCCTTTTGATAGCCATCGTGAGCATGATGGCTTTCAGCGGCTGCTCCACCAAACAGAGCGCCATCAGCGACATGCAAGCCCTCGCCTATGACTTGCGCGACAACAGTGCCTACTACACCATCAGCGACTGGGAGAAGGCAGCATCAAAATTTGGGAAAATCCGCAAGGAGATGACCAAGCACGACTACACCCCCGCCGAGCGCCGTCAGATAGGCGAATTGGAAGGCCAATGTGCCCGTTATATGGTGCAAGGCATCAAGAATGGCGCGATCAACGGCATCTTGGGAGTAGGCAACGAAATTCGCGGCATTCTTGACGCCTTAGGCATCAAATATTAAGGTGTGTTCTTATAGGACCGACCTTAATCTTCGTGAAAATGAATCATGTCCATATACCGGCGAATCACCTCTGGTTTGCCGGTATGTTTTCCTTTATCCTCGCTAATCTTGCAAGTGTCGTTGTAGAAATCCCATGACTCGGTGATTTTTGCAGCCACAAGTTTGATGACGATGTTCATGGGCTTCACCCCCTCAAAATCGTTGGTGAAATGGGTGCCGATACCAAATGAAGGTTGGCAGTAGTCTTTGGCGTATCGATGTATTTCGATAGCCCTGTCGGTATCGAGCGCATTACTGAAAATCACCTGCTTGGTGCGCGGGTCGATGCCCAGCGAGCGATATTTATCGACAATTTTGTGCAACTGCTCGAAATTGTCGCCGCTGTCGATACGCAATCCTTTGAACAGGTTGGCGAAGTCTTCGGAGAAATTGAGGCTGAAGAGATGCCATCCGAAACTGTCGTAGAGGAAAGTCCCCAGCGCCCCCCTAAAGGTATGCCTCCAGGCGTTCATTGCCATGTGGTTGGCCATCTGAGGCCCATGCATGGCAGCAATGGCGCAGACGAATTCATGAGCCATGGTGCCCACCGGCGTGAGGTCGTATTTCATGGCGAGATACACATTGCTTGTCCCCACGAAGGTGCCCTCCCACTGTCTCGACTTTTGACAATCGCTCATGGCCCTGACCACGGCATCCTCTGCTTGGAGAGAAGCCCTCCGCCGAGTACCGAAATCACTATAGACACATCCCGCATCCAGCAATCTGGCCGCCTTTTCGTAGGCCTTGGTATAACATTTCTCGTAATCGAGTTTCGTGTCCTGTCCTGTCATAATGTAGAACAATTCGGAAATGATGGCGAGCAATTTCACTTCAAGCAGGATGGTGTTGGCCCAATATCCCTCAATTTCGAGGTGCAGGTGCCCCTCATCGTCCTGCCATGCTTTCACCCATTCCTTTGAAAACCTAAAGCCCTTGAGGTAGGGGTAAAACCAGTTGGGGATGTAATAGCATTTGCGCTTCATGAAGTCAATCTCCTCTTGCGTGACAGTGACAGACTCAAGCGCCTCCACCTGTTTGTTGAGTTCATCTGCAAATCCTTCGGGATAGACAGTGTTGTTGCGGTCGACGAAAGTGTATTTGACCATGGCCCTCGGGTAGTTGTCGATAACAGCGCAGCACATCGAGAGTTTATAGAGGTCGTCGTCGGTGAAATGGGTGATGATTTGTCTCATACGATAGTATTGTTAATAAAAAGCCTACTTTTGCCAAGTGAAAGACAAAAGTAGGCATAAATTCCGATTTTGACAAATAATCGCTTGATTTTTTTACAGATCCAACTATTTGTAGGCGAACAAGCCAACTACTTGCTTCGGTGCTCTTTCATGTAGTCGCGTGGCGACATGCCATAGATGCTCTTGAAGATGGTAGAGAACGAGGCAGCGTTGGAGAATCCGCAGGCATAGACCACCTCTGTGATGTTCATGTTCTTGCTGGCCAAGAGACTGGCGGCACGCTTGAGTCGGATGCTCCTAATGAAGTCGTGCGGTGTCTGCCCGGTGAGTTCTTTCATCTTACGATGCAAGTGCACTCGACTGATGCCCACCTCCTCGGCAATCATGTCCACGCTGAGGTCGGAATTGTTGATATGCTTGTTGATGGTGTTCATCACCCTTTCGAGCAATTTTTCGTCGGGCGACTTCATCTTCACCTGTTCCATCTTTTCCTCCAATTTCTCTGTCTGCCCGTATTTCATCCGGAGCAGTTTGTGAGAATTGATAAGGTTGATGATGGTCCGCCTCAGTATGTCCAGATTAAACGGTTTTACAATATACGCGTCGGCACCAGTTTCCAGTCCTTCGAGCCTGTCCTCGTCACGGCTCTTGGCAGTGAGTAGGATGACGGGGATGTCGTTGGTCGTTTTATTCAGTTTGAGTTGAGAGCAGAGCGTATTGCCATTCATCTCAGGCATCATGACATCAGAAATCACCAAGTCCGGTTTGCTTCGATAGACTTCGGCAAGCGCCTCCCTGCCGTTGGTGCAGGCTTTCACCTCATAGTCCTTTTCCAATTCGGCGACCAAGTAATCCCTGATTTCATCGTCATCCTCAGCGATGACAATGATGGCCTTCTCGCGGTTTTTCAACATCAGAGGAGCCTCGATAGCGGGCTCTGGCGTCTTGTCCATTTCAATCGAAGAGTCAGTGGTCTCCACAGCCTCAGTATAGATTTCCTCGGGTTTGAGATGAGCCTTGCCCAAGGGGATGCTGACGACAAACTCACACCCCTCCTCCAGGTTGTGTGCACTGATGGCACCATAATGCAGTTCTACAAGCGAGCGTGTGAGGTCGAGTCCGATGCCCGTGCCACTGTTTCGCTTGTTGGTGGGCGAAGACGTCTGGTAGAACCGCTCGAAGATTTTGTCGATTTTATCCTCGGGAATTTTCTCCCCGTTGTCTCTGATGGCAATGGTGGCATTTTGGGCATCGTGCGTGACGTTGATGTCGATTTTCCCACCCACGGGGGTAAATTTGAAAGCATTGGAAAGGATGTTGACCACCACTTTGTCGAAGTTCTGACGGTCTATCCAGACGGGTAAAGAATCGGTGTCATGCTTGTAGGTGAGTTCCACCTGTTTGGTCTTGGCCTGATGTTCGAAAAGGTCATGGATTTCGCCGACGAACTCAACGAGGTCCGTCTCCTGCATGTGCATCTGCATCATGCCCTTGTCGATTTTCCTAAGATCCATCATTTGGTTGACAAGGTGGAGGATTCGCTCGGCATTTCTCTTGATGATTTCATAGACACCCCTGCGGTTGGGGTTGTCGTCGCTTTTCATCAGCGAGAGCAGCGGCGTGATGATCAAGGTCATAGGCGTGCGTATCTCATGGCTGATGTTCATGAAGAACCTCAGTTTTGCCTCGCCCATCTCTTCGGCATGGATATGCTCCTGCAACTCAAGTCGGTCGAGTTCCTTCTTCTTTCTGAATTTCAGATATGCCCAGAAAGCGAAGGCGGCGACAGCCAAGTAGAAGAGATAGGCCCAGAACGTGCGATACCAAGGCGCTTTTATCACTACAGTGAACTCACGTTCGGGAGTTGACTGGTTGTTGCGCTCAGCCTTCACCTTGAAGTGATAGGTACCGGGCGACAAGTGTGAGAAAGTGAGTTCGTTGACGCCAGGCAACAATCTGACGTACGGTTCGTTGTTGATGCTATAATAATAAATAATGTGTTCTGGATTGTCGTAGGTGAGCGTTGAAAGTTGGATGGCAAAGGAATTGTCCTGATAGTTCAATTCAAACCGGTCGCTGGCGATGACCGTCGTGTCGCAGATTTGGTCTCCATTCGAGAGTGTGGTGCTGTTGACCTCTTCGCCCTCCACGAAGAAACCCGTCAGCCTCACTTTTGCATCCCACTTCGACTGTTTGATATCCTGGGGATTGAACCAAGTGATGCCCCCCACTCCACCAAAGATCATGTGGCCGTCAGGAGAGGTGCATGAAGCCCCGTCGCTAAACTCATTGGATTGCAAGCCATTATCGACGAAGAAACTCTGTGTGAGTCCCGTTTTCGGATCGAGGCAACTAAGTCCGTGGTCGGTAGAAATCCACAGCCTACCGGCTTTGTCACATTCGATTGATGCAACACCGTTGTCGGCCAATCCCTTCTCCATGGAATACAAATCCAAGTTTTTGCTTTTCTTGTCATATTTGTAGAGACCGTCATTGGTTCCCACCCACACCGTTCCATTGATTTCCTTGACAATGCGTGTAGGCGTACCATAGTTGAGGCAGTTTCCCCCAAACGTGTTTATCCAATTCTCTTTCTCGATGTCCAAGCAGCAAGCCCCCATGGTGGTAGCAAGATACACTCTTTTTTGGTCGGGCGACACAGACATTTCGGAAATGTAGTTGTTGACAATGCTATTGAGTTTGCGGTCGGTGTCAGCCCCTTTTTTCATGGTGTACGCCTTGATGCTGTTTTCGTCCATGTTGAGCCTCAGCAGTCCTTCACCCATGGTGGCGAGCCACAATGTGGAACTGCCAGAGG
>CAMKSZ010000017.1 GCA_946415525.1 uncultured Prevotellaceae bacterium
TTATTTTCATTTGTTCTTCGAAATGGAGTGGTCTTTATTTGTTTTCTGTCGCCATAATGGCGACACATTAAAAAGCAAAACCCTTCATGAAGTTATTTCCTTCCTTCAATTATCTCGTGGTATGTCTTCAATAGTCGGTGGGCGGTCAATTCGTCATTGTAGCGAGTCTTGCTCAAATGCAATGCCCTTGATGAGCATGAAGCCATCAGTTCGTCGTCGGTAAGCAACCTTTCGAGTGCCTCCGCCAATGCCGCGGCGGTGTTGGGTTGGTAGGTAATGCCTGCCTCGTCGATAACTTCCGGAAACGATCCTGTTTTCGGTTCCACTGCAGGCCTCCCTGCGGCAAAAGCCTCGCAGAGATAGAGGCCGACACCCTCCTGGAAACGCAGCGGAACAGCGAGAACCGAGATGTCCCGATAGAAATGTGGATGATGCTTCCATGTGTATTCTTCTTCGATGGTGACATCCTTTTCATAGGGTTTCAGTGTCTTCCGCACTTTGGAGAGAAATCCCTTGTCGGTAGCCATATAGCCTCCGCCGATGCGGAGTTTCAGGTGGGGGATGCTGTTACGCTCTTTCAGCATGACAAACGCCTCCGCTAATATGTCCAGTCCGTCGAGTTCATTCATCCGGTAGAAGAAGCCTATGGTAGGATGGTCGGGCCAAGCATCGGTTTGGTAACGTGATATTTCCACTCCAGGATAAATCACCTCTACAGCAGGGAAATGAGGCAGGCGGCGATGCACCACGTTCTCATAATAATGGCTTGTAGTGACAAACCGGTCAACCCAATTAGCACCGTTGCAGATGCCCTGCCAGGCACGTTGGGCATATTGGGGGGCAAGAGTGTCTATCCAAACCTCTTCGTCTTGCAGCGAACAGACCAAGGGAATGTCGAGTTGCTCCTTGATGTGCTTGGCAATGCCTATGAGCAGTGACGAAGAGAGGTGGATGATGTCGGGCTGCCCTTCTTGCCTTATCCACCTCGTCAGTTCATCGGCATGTCGCAGGAATGTGCGGTCGGTGCCCTCTATCATGCTGAAGGTCATTTCCTCCATCCCCTCGGCTGTCGTGGTGCCGGAAAAAGAAGCCGCCATACTGAGGGCGGGTTTCGAGTCGAATAGATTGCGCAACCATCTCGGCGAGCGTCTGCCGGTCTTCAGTTCCACATAGTAAGTGGTTGCAGGAAAGAACAACGGAGCCGCCCCTTGCAGTTTGCCTATATGTTTGAGTGGCAGGTAGAGCGGCACGACGGTGACCTCATGGCCAGCACGGTGTAGTGCCTGTGCCATGAGGTTGTCGCGATAGCAATTTCCACAAAAGTAGCCGTCGCCAGAGCCAGGTGTGACAAACAGCACCTTCATCACACCACGCTGTCGAACCTGTGAGTGGGGTTGGGTCGCCCTGGTTGCAGGTACCGCCAGGCATCCACCTTGTCATTGTACCTACCGTCGATGCTATGGATGAGGGTGTCGCGCACCAGGTGGTCGAGATGTTCGGGCGAGCATTCCACACGCGCATTGATGATAAGTCTCAGGTTGGTGCTTTTGCCAGCCCCTTCACGCAAGGTCAGCATACGGTCGGCACCTGTGATATTGCCAATGGAATAGTGTTTGCCGTTCTCTGCAATGACTTTCACATGGCCCACAGGCAGCGCTTCTCTTTCGAAAACATCTTTCAGTTGCAGCATGAGTGTGTTTAGGAAACCGTCCCACTCCTCTGGTTGCGGCGAACTGAGGTTTACGGTTCCGTTGAGCCACCCCAGCACCGCCTCGCCGTGAGCATAACGGTCGTAATCGATGTCGAGCAGACGAGTGCCAGCCTCGGTCTTGGTCGTCACCTCGGTCAGCCATTCTTCCATGCCCTCGCCGCTCAAGGCACACACCGCCATGACGCTGCTCTTGGGAAAAGCCGCTTTTGTCTCGGCTTTCAACTGTGCCAGATGTTCAGGAGATAGTGTGTCGGTCTTGGTGATGGCAATGATGTCGGCCTCTTCCAGTTGTTTGCCGAATATGTAGGCGGCATCCTCATGCAGTCCCCCCCTTCCGGCGTGAAGTATGGACTCCAGGCGTGAGGGGTCGGCAAGCACTGTCAATGGAGAAACGTCCAATTCCGTATTCCAATATTTTTTCAGCGGTTGGAGGATGGTGGCCGACAGGTCGGCACAACTACCGACAGGTTCTGCCATCACGATGTCGGCCTTTGCCTCTTGGCGGACGGTTTTCACGGCATCGGTAAAACCGTTGAAATTGCAACAGAAGCAACTGCCAGCCACCTCGCTGACACTGAGTTGCTGGTGGCGAAGCAGTTCACTATCTACCAGTTCGGGTGCTTGGTCGTTGGTCACCAGTCCCACACGTTTGCCTCCGGCAATCAGCCGTTCTGCCACTTTCCATATGAAGGTGGTTTTTCCTGCACCGAGGAAACCTCCCACCAGAATGATTCTTGTACGGTTCATACTATTTTACTAAATGACAAATGTTTTAAACAGATAATTGCTTTCCTACTTGTTTGTATTGCAACAACATTTTTTGTTGTCGTCCTTTTTCGATACCATCATCGGCTCAATGACATGGCGGAAGAGAAGGGCGGCGATGGTTCCACCTACGATGGGGGACAGGATGTAAACCCAACACCATCCGCCAACGGCATCGGGCAAGGCAGACGAATGCCACCCTGCGAGATAAGCCACCAGACGAGGGCCAGCATCGCGTGCGGGGTTCAGTCCGGCTTGTGTCAACGGTGCTACAAAGAAGATGATGCTCGACACCGTCAGTCCGATGAACAATGGCTGTAGTGGTTCGCTGGGACGGCCAACGTTGCATCCTTCTGTCAGGCAGAACACGAAAAACGCCAAAAGGAATGTGCCGAAAGCCTCTGCAAACATGGCCAAGGGCAGCGATACCACGGCACCGGCATCTCCTGGGTTGGGATAGAACTCCCCGAACATCCTTGCCGTGTCAACGCTCGCCGCCGTGCCCCGTACTATGTCGTGGGCAGCCTCGTATCCAGCAATCGAGGGCGCAAACAGCAGATAGAGCATCCAACCTGCAAGGAAAGCACCCAAACATTGAGCCGTGAGATAGACGGGCAGTTTTTTTGCATTCATGCGTCCCGCCACCACCATGGCCACCGAAACCGCCGGGTTCAGGTGGGCGCATGACAGGTGACGTGTCAGATAGATGGCCAATGTGACGCCCAGGCCCCATACCAATCCTATTTGGAAGATGCTGACATATTCTCCAAAGAGGATGGCGCATGCCACTGAGGCACAGCCGAATAGGGTGAGGATGAATGTCCCCGAAAACTCTCCCACAAAACTCTTTTTATCCCACATGTCTTTTACCTTTTTTTACTTGATTTTGTAGGCGTAGAAAGCGTTGGCATGGCGTATATAGAGCACTCCATTTGCGATGGAGGGATGTGCCCAATAGGGGCCGCTGCCTTTGGTGATGCGGAATTCGCTTGTTATCTCGAATTTCTCGGGAGTCGCCTTCGCCAGTCCCACTGTGCCACGACGCTCGTCATAGCATATCAGTTTGTTGTCGGCTGTGATGATGGAACCTTTTCCTTTGCCTTGCCATGCGGTCTCATACATCACTTCGCCCGTGTTCCAGTCAAGGCAGCACCAGTTGCCGGCATTGTTGTTGATCCAGTTGGAGCCATAGATGTAGTCGCCCTCAAGCACATATCCACCATGATGGGTGTCGAGTACATCGGTGCGCCATGTCACCTCCACGCTCTTCAGGTCGTCGGCCAATTTCAGTTGGAAACCATTGATATCATAGCCATGGCAGAAGAAAATCTTGCCGTCGCGGTACAATGCCGAGTTGGGGGCGATGTTGTCCCAACGGCTCTGTTTTCCGGTGTATTTCGGTCCCCAGTTGTCGAAGGTCCACTCTATCTCGCCTGTCTCTGGGTTCACGCCGAAAGCATTGAGCGATGTGGAGCCAACAATCTGGCGCTTGCCTTTGTATTTGATAAGGATGGGCGATACGTAACCGCTCTTGTCGCCCAAGGCACGGGTTTTCCATATCTCCTCGCCGGTGTTCTTGTTGAGAGCCACCATGGTGGTTTGGTCGCCGCAAGGCGTGTAGATTACTTTGTCGTCGAACACCAATGGACATTCGCTGGTGCCCCAGTTGCCGGTCTTGCGAGCGTATTTCTCGCCGCCATCCACTTTCCATACGATGGCACCGTCCTCGGCGTTGAGGCATACGATGTCGCCCATGCCGCTGATTACATATATCTTGCCGTCGGAGTAGGTCGGGGTGGTGCGGGTCTCTGGGTACGACTGGTTCCAGTTTCTGCCATAAGGCACCGTATAGACCTTTGTGCCGTCCAGTTTGTAGCAGTTGAGCACTTCCTGGTCTTCCTGGTCGTTCAGTCCGGTAAGGTAGATACGGTCGCCCACCACCTGAGGACTTGAGTAGCCCTTTCCGGCATCCTCCACTTCGAATATCTTCTCAGGCCCGTCGGCAGGCCATTGGGCGAGAAGGCCCTTGTCGGGGTACGATCCGTTGTTGTTAGGTCCGCGCCATCCGTTTACGCTGGCGCCATTGTCTTGTGGAACCCACTCGCTCTGAGTGGCGCCGGTGACGGCAGGATTCGGCTGAGCCGAGCATGCGGCGCAAATAAATAGCGCCACCAAAATCAATGACTGTTTCATTTTTTGGATTGTTTTAGGGTTTATACTGATTTGAATGATAATCATTGTAGTGAATATGAGCAACAGCAGCAGTGCAAGTGCGAAGAGCCAGATGGAAGGCGACACACCCCTGACATTGGCACTGATGCTGATGAGGCTGCCCGTTGTCCCGGAGAAGATGGCATAGAGAGGGACGATGCTTTGTTCGCGGCGGAACATCCTTACGATGGAGTCTGTCGTGAAGCCCAACGTCTTGTACAGTTCGGTCTCCTGTCGTCGGGCAGCCATGTTTTTGCGGATGACGATGAGCAGACTGGCAAGGCCGAGCAACAGTCCCATTCCGCCGAGCGACATGAAGATGCTCAGGTAGGCATCTGTCACCTCAAAGAAACGCCGTAGCCTGTCGGCTGTGCTGGAGACGGTCAGGCCGTAGTCGCCCAAGGCGGATGATAGCAGTGAGGCCACGGGCATGGATGGTGAACCGCCGTTTGGATTTCCCTGTTTTTCTTCGCCCGTCTTTACCAGTATCACCTTGGAACCTGTTTCGTCAGGCCACATCGAGCGAAACTGCTCCATGGGCATGATGGCATTTCCGTGGAACACACCGGTAGGGTAGGAGGTGGCGATGACCACCTTCGTCGCTCTCCCGTCGTTGGAGGTGTAGGTCAGGGTGTCGCCCGTCTTTTTCATCATGCTCCAAAGCAAGGCCTCATCGTCGATGGCCACCGAAAGAGTCGCATGGTTGGCGAATCTTGTGGTGTCGATGCCAAAGTCGGCCATGTCTTTCATGTCCATGCCCAAGACCGATGGGGCAGACACCTGGTTCAGGTTCCAGCAACTGGCCTCGTCCTCGGTGTGCTTCGCCAGTTGCAGGAAATGGGTGCCTTCGTCAAGGTCCGTCAAAGACAGGTGCCGTCGTGAGGCAGCGTCGTTCAGGTTGTATTGTATGGGAACATGGCTTTCGGCAAAAAGTTGGTATTCACCCGTAGCGTATGAGGTGTAGTGGTTGGCGTCAGGGCGGTTGAGTCCAACGGCAAAGACCGCGAAAACGCCTGCCGCAAGCGTCCAGAACGCCAAATGGTATTGGCGTTGGTAATGTCTCAAGTGCGAAATGACGGGCAGAGGGTGGAGCGTGTCATCCGTCTCTCTATTGACGAACGCTTGTCCCATCATCCCGCAGCATATCATCCACATCAATCCGCAAACGATGAAGAGCATCATGCTGTGGAGCGCGATGAAGTTGGCAACGATGAGTGCCGCAGTGATGGAGAAAACAACGACGAGAAACCATTTGCCCTTCTTCCCCCTTGCTTGCGTGTATGGTTTTTGTTTCAGTCCTTTTCTCACTGTGAACCAAAGTACGGCGAGGCCTATCAGCATGCTCGCCAACCATGCCCAGAAGATGGTGGCAGGGCGGGCATGGACGGTGAAGCCATCGGTGTGCGTGGCTCCGTTCCAGATGCCAGCCATGAGCCATAACATCAAGGCGGCATAAGCATATCCACACGCCAGTCCAACGGGAGTGGCTATGAGCAAGGTCGGTAGCGCCTCGGCATATAGTCTTTTGAAAACATCGCCACGCTTGAATCCTAATGTGGTGTACAGTTGGATTTCATCATGTCGCAAGAGGTACATCTCCATCAGCGGGTTCTGCATCAGCAATATGGCAGCCAGGATGATGAAAAATCCAAGCGACAGGAACAGCGAGGCAAAGTCGGTGCCGTTTTGTGCTGCGCGGAGGGCGGCGGCGTGCGGTTGAACGACCATGATGCCCATGGATTCCGGGGTGAGCCTTTCCATCCTTTCTGGCGATGTCACCACTTTCGTGGCGACACCATATTCCCCCTCCCAGTCGTCGCCCACGGCGTCGAGGCTTACAAGCGCCTTTGGCGTTTGTCGGTAGTTCGCCCAATAGTCTTCGTCGGCTTTGGTGATGCGGCCCATGTCGATGGGCAGGTCGCTGTCCCAATCGGTGCACCTGTCCACATTCGACAGGCCTGGAAACGATGCCGTGAGCAGACTGTCCGCCATCTGCCGGATGGGCACGATTTGGCTTACAATGAAGCGGTGGCTCCTTGTTTCCAGACGTTTCAAGCCCTTCACCACATAGTACTCCATTGTCACGGAGTCGCCGACATGCGCCCCCATGCGCCGTGCGGCATAGTCGGAAAGAACGGCGTTGTCGCCTTCCATTTGGTCGGTGGCGGTGACAAAGGAGTAAGGGATAGGGCCAAGGCTGTTGACGAAATAGGCCAAGTAGCGTGCTTTGGGATGCAAAGAGTCGGTCAGGTGGCGAGGCAGGAACACACGACTGCTGCTTACCACATCGCCTTGCCGTTGTATGCCCGAGAGGCTTGGGTGCCATGACCTCCTGAAGTCATCCGCAGAAAAATGCCTTTCCGACAGAATCACGTTCACCGGCCCTTTTGTGTGCGTCGTGTCGGCAGACTGCAACAAGTGGTTGCCATCTTTATTTTTCCTGCCGTCTTGTGCGAGCAGTCCCATGGCCTCTGCCAAGCATTCCCGTTTCATAAAAAGATTGAGGGGCCGCATTTGTTCGTTGTGCAGAAGCAGGTTGCCGCCATCCTTGCCGTCTTTTACGCCTTTGGCATGAAGCCGCATTTGTGTGGTGTAGTTTTGTGAGATGAAAGGCGAATTGGCAGGCGCTATGCTGTTGGAAGGCAGGTGGAGAATCACCGTGCCAAGTCCGATTTCCTTCTTCAACTCTTCGTTGAGCAAGACATCGTTCGCACCAAGGGATTCCTCGTCGCCTCCCCATACCGTTACAGGCACCATTCGCCCTTCTGCCGACACAAAACCCTCCACCAGCAAGAATCCCTTGGCAGAAGTCAGCAACTCATTTCCCAATATGCTGTCGCTCAAGAAACCTGTTCCCGTTTGCACGATGGTTTCCGTATTCCCCAACCGTTCGTTCACCCTGTCGGTTAGGGAGCCACGCACCGAGTCGCCCAGCACGAGGCTTCCAGTGAGCACGCCCGTCATCACAGCCACCGCCAAACCGGCGAGCCTGTAAAAGCGTCTGTAGTATGAGCGACTTGCTGCGTTCATCTTATGTCGTGGTTGGGAGAGTCAGTTTGCCATTTGTCAATTCGTAGATGGTAGGTGCTACGGAAGCCAGTTGACTGTCGTGGGTCACCACCATGATGGTCGTGTCCAGTTGTCGGTTTACTTCTTTCAGCAATTCGCCCACCTCATGGGCATGAAGTTTGTCGAGTTGTCCTGTCGGTTCGTCGGCCAGTAGCAGTCGGGGGCGCATGACAAGCGCCCTGCATAGTGCCACCCTGCTCTTCTCTCCCCCCGACAATGTCGATGGCATCTGTTGCCTCACATGGCTTATGTTCAGCATTTCTGTCATTTGTCGTGCCCATGCCAAGTCGTCGTCAGAAGGTTTTTTCCTACATGCCAATACCGGCAGCAGCATGTTTTGCCATGCGTTGAGTTGGGGCAGCAGCCGATGGTCTTGAAACACGAAGCCAATGCTTTGGTTGCGTATCTTGCGCAAAGCCTCTTCCTCCATGTCGTTGATAGGTTCTCCGTCGAGCAGATAGGTGCCGCTGTCGGGGGCGAGCAGGGTGCCCAAGATGTTGAGCAGGGTGGTCTTGCCCGACCCCGACACGCCGGTCACGGCAACGAAATCGCCGTGACTCAACTCAAGGTTCACCCCGTCGAGCACCATCCGCTGGTGCCCAATCCCGTCGTCGTATTGTTTGGAAATATCTTTTAATATGATGTGTCCCATCTATGGTTTTTAGGTGTATTGTTTGTCATGTCATATCCGATAAGCCCAA
The DNA here is from genome assembly GCA_946415525.1 of uncultured Prevotellaceae bacterium. Classification (GTDB taxonomy): domain Bacteria; phylum Bacteroidota; class Bacteroidia; order Bacteroidales; family Bacteroidaceae; genus Prevotella. The sequence goes on from CAMKSZ010000017.1 coordinate 8,458, forward strand.
TTACCATCAGTTGTCTTGCTTTTCGCCGAAGCAAAGCAGTGTGCCACGAGCGGTGAGAATGTAGAAGCGAGAATCGACCACGGCAGGCGACGAGATGATTTGCTCGCCCGTCTCATATTCCCAAAGTTCTTTTCCCGTGGCGGCATCGTGGATGGATACGACACCGGTCTTTGTGCACACAATCACGCGGTCGTAGCAAACCTGTGGCGAACTTTCCCCCACCTCGCCGCGCAGCATCTGCTTCCATTTGATATTGCCCTTGGCAATGTCGATGCAGAGAAGATACCTCCCCTCGGCAAGCACATATACGGCATCGCAGGTGACCGCAGGCATGCTCAGCATGGTGTCGCCGTCGGCAGGTGCGGTGAGCAGTTTGCGGTGCGACCGGAATTTCCCGCCAGAGAGATATGCCACATATACGTTGCCTTGATAGTCGGCAATGTATGCGTAGTCACCCATGATGGCGGGAGAAGCAGGCAGGTAGGCCTCGAGTTGCAACGAGTCCACCGCCTCGCCTGTCTTGGCGTCCACCATGCGCAGCCATGCGTCGCACCCCCCGAAGAGCGCATATCGATGCCATAGCGAGGCCGCCCCGTTGATGTAGTATTCGGTAGGCGCACAACCCACGAACTTGCCATTGGAAGCGTCGAGGGTGTACATGTTGTTGTCGTAACTTCCCACCAGCAGATAGTCGTGGTCGTCGATGGTGGTGATGGTTGGCGATGCCTTGATTTGTCCTTCTGTAGGATATTTCCACCGTTCTTTTCCGTTGGAGAGCGAGAGCGCCCGTATCTCCCCGTCGAGTTGTCCGATGTAGATGGTGGAGTCGTCGATGACGAACGATGCCTCTACATCCGATTCGAGATGAGTGTTGAACACCACCTCTCCCTGCTCGTCGAACCCCAGCATCTGACCATGTTTGTCGCAAATGAAGACAGTGCCGTCATGGACAAGTGGCGACGCCACGGTGCGCACGTCGTGGCGACGCTCCCACAGCAAAGTCGGATGCTCGGGCAGTTCGCAGTCGGTGTATCCGCTCAACGAGGAATTTCCGCGAAACGACCCCCAGGCCAGGTGTTGGTCCTTTTCCACATCACCAGGCAGCGAACGGCATCCGCCGAGTAGGAAGAGAAGCGGCAGGAGCAACTTCAACACCAATGCGCCTGTGGGACAGAGCCGTGCCAACAGACGGGCAATCTCGTCGGTTATCGACGACTTGCTCTGTTCGCGGATGACGACACGCATGCCGAAGCCGCGCCCTTCGAAGGTGAAACCATCTTGGGTGTTATACACGCAAAGGCCACAGCGGATGCACTTCGCTGGTTCATAGACCAAGTGGTCGGTGACGGGCACCTCCAATTTGGCAGTGAGGGCGGAGTGGTTGCCGTAGCGTGGCGACTTGATGCCCGCTGTTGTGGCCAAGGAGCGCAACTTGCAGTCCTGTTTGCCAGCGCAGGCGCAGTGCAGGCAGTGCGAGGGTTGGGTATAGGTGACTTGTAACCGTTTCTTCTCCAAGTCGGTGAAGCGGCCTAACCGACTGTTGAAGCCCGTCGTTTGGCGGGATTCAGCCGTTTCGGCCGAGGCCGACTGGTAGAGGGCGGTTATCTCGCGGATGTTCACGGCTTTGTCCACCGTGCCGCGGCGACAAGCCCGTTCGCACGGTGCGGGACAACCCTCGCACGTCTTCCCCTCCATCAGTGCCCGGGCTTGAGCCGTGTCACCCATGTCGTGCAGGCGGATGAGTTCCGCCACGTCGATGCCGCGCTTGCAGACCAATGTGCAGGGAGCCTCGCAGTCGGCTCGGTGGTCGCTCAGCAGCAGTTCGAGAGCCGTGCGTCGCAGTTCGTTCACCTCGTCGGTGTCGGTCTCTATCCGCATGCCCTCACGGGGCATGGTGGAGCACGAGGGGACCATTTGTCCCGTGTCGGTATCCTTCACCATGCATACCATGCACGAGGGATGGTGGTCGTAGCCCTCTGCGTGGCACATCGTGGGGACGGTGAAGCCAGCCGCGCGAAGTGCGTCAATCAGTGGACGGTGGCTATCGACCTCATACGGTCGGTTGTTGATACTTATTTTCATATCTGATGGCATTAAAGTCGCACTCGTCGATGCATAGGCCGCAGAGAGTGCAGCGCTCGGTGTCGATGGTATGTTTTTCGTAGGGAGCAAAGGGGATGGCGTCGGCAGGGCAACAGCGTGCACATTTCGTGCAACCGATGCAGTCGTCGGTGACGGCAAGCACGACCATCTCCTTGCACGAGCCGGTGCGGCAGATGCCTCGCACATGCTCTTCATATTCGTGCCTGAAATGGCGCAAGGTGGACAGTACGGGGTTGGGGGCGGTCTTGCCCAGGCCACACAGGGCAGCCTTTTTCACGTCGAGCGCCAATTGTTCTAAGAGGTCGATGTCCTCCATCCTGCCTTTGCCGGTGACAAGGCGGTCGAGCAGGTCGAGCATGCGGCGGGCACCTACCCGGCAGAAAGTGCATTTGCCACAACTCTCGCCAGCGATGAAGTTGAGGAAGTAACGAGCCATATCGACCATGCAGTCCTTGTCGCTGAGCACCACGAGACCGCCCGACCCCATGATGGCACCCATCTCGTTGAGGGCGTCGAAATCGACGGCGACATCGCAGAGGGCGGCGGGGATGCACCCACCCGAAGGTCCGCCGGTCTGCACCGCCTTCAACTGTCTGTCGTTTTCCATGCCGCCGCCAATCTGTTCCACAATCTGTCGCAACGTGGTGCCCATCGGAACCTCGATGAGTCCGCCATGGCGCATCTTCCCCGCCAAGGCAAACACCTTCGTGCCCTTGCTGCCGCTCGTGCCCACTTGTGCGTAGGCATCGGCACCATGACTGATGATGTAGGGCACTTGACTAAGTGTTTCCACGTTGTTGATGAGGGTGGGGTGCCCGAACAGGCCTTGCTGCGACGGATAGGGCGGGCGCAGTCGGGGGAAGCCACGTCGCCCCTCGATGGAAGCGATGAGGGCGGTTTCCTCGCCACAGACGAAAGCACCGGCCCCTTCGAAGATGCTGACGTCGATGCAGAAGTCTGTGCCGAGCACATGGTCGCCGATATAGCCTCGTTCCCGGCACATCTCAAGGGCGCGCCTGGTACGGATGACGGCTTGAGGGTATTCTGCCCGTATGTAGAGGATGGCTCGTCGGGCACCCACGGCGTAGGCGGCGATGACGAGCCCCTCAATCACCCGGATGGGGTAACTCTCGAGCAGGATGCGGTCCATGAATGCGCCAGGGTCGCCCTCGTCGCCATTGCAGACGACATATTTTGTCGCATCGCTCTCCTCCGCCACCAGTTGCCATTTACGCCCAGTGGGGAAACCACCGCCGCCGCGCCCCCGCAGACCGCTCTTTAGCACTTCCTGGATGAGATGTTGCCGGTCGGTGGCAAGGGCCTTGCGTAGTGCCTCGAAACCGCCCCGTGCGATATATTCGTCGATGTCGAGCGGGTTCATCAGTCCGTAGCCCTCGGTCGAGATGCGCAACTGTCCGTCGAGGAAGTTGTTGATGTTCTGCGTGCGCTGCTGCTCACTTTGGTAGAGGATGTTGTCCCATGTCTGGTCGGTATGGATGGTATCGACGTGTTTCAGCAAGGTGTTTCTCCAACGCTGCAGGCGCGAGGCAGGTTGGAAGTGGTGGAGAAGAATCTCCTTCACCTCGTCGGGGCGGATGTTCGGGTAGCGAGTCAGTTGACCGTCGGGCATGGCGATGTCGATGAGAGGCACTTGGTTGCAGGCACCCACGCACGATACGGGTTTGATTTTCACGTTGATGCCCAATTCGTGGCAGGCCTGTTCCACGGCTTGCTTCACTTCGGCAGTGCCGCTGGCTTGGCAGCAGTTCTCCATGCCGAGGCGGACTTCGCCCTGGGGCTCCTCCTGCGCCTCTGCCTCTTTCTTCTGTTCGCTGGCCTTCAAGTATTCCTCAAACTCATGGAGCACCTCGCCGACCCTTCCAGGTTGCACGTGGCCGAAGATTTTCTTGTCGATTTGCACCACAGGCGCGAGGGCGCAGCAGCCCAGGCAGGCAATCTTCTCTATGGAATATTGCTGGTCGGCGGTGGTGATGGTGCCATCGCCGATGCCCAATTCGCGGCAGAACGCGTCATAGACGATGTTGGCACCCTTGACATGGCATGCCGTGCCGCAACATACGCGGATGGTGTGGCGACCATAAGGGAATAGGCGGAACTGGGAATAGAAGGTAGCCACCGAGATGGCTTGGGCACGGTCGATGTCGGTGGTCTCGTAGATGCGTTCGAGGGCCTCGGCGGGCAGGTAACTGAATTCCTCCTGCAATGCTTGCAGAAGGGGGATGACGCATTCGCGGCGGCCCCCCACGCGCGCCACGATGGCGTCGGTGCGCTGCCGGATGGCCTCAAGGGCTTCGTCGGGCGATGATATGTTGCAATGTTCACATGCCATAGGTCATCCGTTTTTTACTACATACAGGCTCTTGTCGGTGCGGACCACCATCATGCCATCGGTGAAGGCCGGTGTGGCGAACGTCTTCTCGCCCGTCTCGAAACTGGTGATGAGGTTGAAGTCCTTGCCTGTGGAGAAAATGTAGCATTTGCCACTGTTGCTAAACAAATAGACTTTCCCGTCCACAATCACGGGCGAGGAGTAGAACGGGGTGGTCAGTTCATGCTGTTTCACCACCTCTCCGTTGGATGTGTTGTAGGCACACACGGCACCGTAACTGGTGGCCACATAGAGCAGGTCTTTGGTAGCAGCCGGACTGGAGCATTCAGGCAGGCAATCGTTCACTTCCCACAGTTTTTCGCCCGTGGCAGCATTGATGGCCACACAGGATGCATACTCGCTGGCGCCATACACCACGCCGTTAGAGGCGCAGGGACTGGAACCCACCTCTCCGCTTAGGCATTCCACCCGCCATAGTTCCTTGCCTGTGCTGGCGCTATAGGCGGTGATGGCAGGGTTGCCCATCACCACCACTGCCTGTTGACCGGCAGCCTGTGTGAGGATGGGCGAACTCCACGCTATCTTGTCCTTACGGCTCTTGCTCCATAGTTGACTGCCATTTGTGGCATTGAGCGCAATAAGTTTGGCGTCCGAATTGTTGTCGTATTGGATAATCAGTTCATTGCCCACCATCAGCAGCGATGATGCGAATCCATAGTGATTGTTGGGCACCCCGATGTTCTTTGCCCACAAGCGTTTGCCATCCATGTCGGAGCAAATCACGTCGCCCGTGGCAAAGATGGCGCACACCTGACTGCCGTTGGTGGCAACCGTCGATGCGGCAAGTCCGGTGTCGGCATTCACCTTCGGCATGGTGGAAGGCGAACCCGCTATGCCGTCGGCTTTCACCGTCCATCTCAACTCACCCGTCCACAGGTCGAAGCAATACAGTTCGCGGGCTTGGTTGTCGGCACCTGTGATGAAGATGTTGCGTCCGTTGATGACAGGAGAGTTGTAGCCATGTTTGGGCACTTGTTTCTGCCAGAGGATGTTCTTCCCGCTTTTCAGGTCCCAGGAAGTGGGTATGCCGTGAGCGGAGGAAAGTCCCAAGGAGTTGTTGCCGCGGAAGGCGTTGGATGTCAGTTTGGGGGTGGGGAAGGAGTCGTGCGCGGTTTCTGCCGTCATGGTGCTGTCGCCAACCGTCGTGGAGTCGTTGGCTTGCACGTCCGAAACGCCCTCCTGTTCTGTTGAGATGGCCGACGGAGCGTCCGTCTCGTTGACTTGCGCCAACTGTTCCTCTGCGCTCTCCACCACGTCTTTCACCTTGTCGCGCATGCCTTCTGAGTTGAACAAAGCCACCAACAACGAGGCCGCCGCCAGTCCGCCAACCCCCCAGCGGATGTATTTCCGGCTCTTGCTCTTCGACATCCATTCATCGATGGGGTTGAGGTCTTTCTCCGGCAAATCTTTTGAATCCTTGTAATACATTCTCAGCGACACACCGATGACCAGTCCCATCGCCAACAGAATCCACGCGCCAGTCTTCAGATGGCTCTTTTGGGTGAAATATGCCTTGCGCGAGAGCAGGTCGAGTTGGCGTATCTCTTCGGCGAGTTTGGCATTCTCTTCGTTGCTTTCATTGAGTTGTTGCAAAGTCTCCATCACTTCGCTCTGCAGCGGTGTGGTGTTGCGCATCTGCCACCAACTCGTGCCCATCATCACAATCATGGCGAGAGCGAAGACGGTGGTCACCAAAGCCACATTCCTATACACGTTTTTGTTCATCTTTCTTGAATATGTTTTGTGGACAATAATCGAAACACTTGCCGCAGGCCACACAAGCCGACGGCTCTATCTCATAAGTCTTGCGCGTACGTTTCACCGACAGGCTCACCAGTTTGCAGCCCAGCACGAAACCGATGAGGGCGCCGGCCAACCACGACCATCCGTAGAATGAGTCGCGCACGCTTGCAACCGAGGCTTCCAGTTCGTCCATCGAACGTCCCATCTCGTGGAAGGCCTCCACCTCGTCGGGCATTTGTTCTGAGTCGATGTCGGCTTGTAGCAGAGTGTAGAGATATACGTCGCGATGGGCCAGACTCAGTTTCTCGCTCTGTGTGGAGAGCGCCAGACCGCAGCCAACGGTCAGCAAGGGCACCAGTGTAAGGTAGAGCAGCACGCGGCGCATGCCCGTCTGGCGTTTTTCGCCACCCTTGTAGGTATAGGGAGCACGGATGGCATCCACCGGGCATGCATTGTGGCAGAGCGTGCAGTTGATGCACGTCTTCTTTGTCACTTCCACACGTCGGAGCGACACTTTGCCCACCACGCCCAACAATGCCCCGTAAGGACATAGGAAACGGCAGAACGGACGGCCTACGAACACCGACAGCACCAATAGCAGCACCCCGAAGACAATCATCCCCACGTCGCCACCGAGGCGGAAGATACCGATGAAGGGGTCGAAACGGCAGATGATGAACTGGCTTCGTGTGGCAGCATAGAGGATGGCAAATGAAAGGTAAATCCACGGGATGATGCTCAAAGCCGAACTTACAGCGCGAGAAATGCGGAAATTGCGCACGTTGACAATCTCCTGCAAAGCCCCCATCGGACATACTCCCGCACAGAACACCCGTCCGAAGAAGAAGGTGAACGCCAAAGGCAGGAGAAACAAGAAAAGCACCACCAGGGGCATCTTGTAACTACTGTCGGCGAGGGCGAGGGTCACGTTTTGCACCGACCCAATGCTGCAAATGCACCCTGTCCGGAAGAATCCATAATAGAGCACAGAGAAGATGCTGACCCAGAAAATGACACGTCGGTTGGGCTTGCGGTATATGGCCCATGCCACCACCCCCATCAGTGCCACCAGCAGCAACACGTCGAGCCACGACCAGAACGTTTCCCAAGGCATCCCATGGGTGATTTCCGGATATTCGTACCCCGAGGTGAAGTCGGGCTTGGGGAAGCGAGCCACAGCCGAAGCCGAAACCGGTGCCAGCAGGGCAAGGAGGTTTACTGCTTTTCGTCTCATGCGTGGTCTTTCAATTTGTAGGCCTGTGCCACCGGCACCCGTTGGATGGCTCCGGAAACGCAAACCTTGGATATCTTACATTCATTGCAATTCAGGCACAGTTCCTGCTGGATCTGTAGAAACAGGGAGCCGTTGCCAAACGACGAGCATCCTTTCACGCACTTGCCACATCCGTTGCATAGGTCCTCGTCGATGGTATATTCGAAATAAGGCTCCTCCACGAATTTCCGCGAGATGGCCCCGGTGGGGCAAAGCCTGTTCTCGGCAGCGGTGTCGAGTTCCTTCACGTTGGCACGGTAGTATCCGCCGCACAGGTCGCAATAGCCGCAAACCAGATTGGCATGAAAGCACTTGACCGCCGAGACCGGCAGCACGCATTCGGTTTGGCACCGGCCGCACTGTAGGCATTTCTCATGGTCGATTTGCCACATCATTTCGCCATTTTTTGCCGACGACTTGACCGCCAACACGTTGCCTAATGCCAGCAGCGAACCGCCGGTAATCCACGTGCCGCACTTTCGCAAGAAGTCACGGCGAGCCATCGGACTGTTGAGATTCTTCTTTTCCTCTTCCATGGTCAACTTATTACTTTCATCGGACAGTCCACGGTGCAACTCCCACACAGGGTTTGAGCAGAGCGTCGGTTGTCGTATTCATAGACAGACACCTTGTTGGTACCTGTCACAATGAGTTTGTTGTCCATCATTTGCATGTCGTAGGCGGCATGCCCGCCCCCGAGTGCCTTTTCGTCGAGCAGGATGCTGCGGAAAGTGCCGTCGCTTGCATAGCAGCAGATGCGAGGAATGCCTTTCTCGCTGGTGAGCAACTCTCCCGTGGCAGTGGTGGTGATGCGTACGGGATTGCAGCATCCACTGAACTCACCGGGACCGATGCCCGACTTGCCAAACGAGGCGACAAACTCGCCCTTGGCGGTATATTGCTCCACCTGATGCCTGCCAGGGTTGGAGCAGAATATGGATCCGTTGAGGTGGGTGATGCCAAAAGAATAACTTGGCACTACAAAACCTTTCGGGCTATCGATAAACCGAGCCAAGGAACCATCGAGGTGGTATTGGCAGATGTTCTTGGCGCTGGCATCGGTGACATAGACGCCCTCGTCGAACACCGTTAGCGAACAATAGTCTGCGTCGTCGCTACATGCGTTCCATTCTTGCAGCAGGTTGCCTTGTGGGTCGCACACCTCCACCCGTGAGGCAAAGAGCAGGTAGATTTTTCCGGCAAAGACAGCCATGTCGCGCAGGTCGCTGCGTATGGCGAAGTTCTCCTCCAGATTGCCATCCAAGCCATAGAGGTGGATGTTGTTGGGCGTGGCAACGACAATTTGGCGGTCGAGCACTTCGAGTGCCGTGATGTCATCGGGAACGATGAAGCCGAATGTCCGTCGGAAAGGCGACACATAGTTGGCCATTTCTTCCATGGCTTTGTTGTGCTTGGCAGTCTTGGCGTCATAGAACAGTTCTCCGGGATTGCTGAGCATTTTCCACAGTCTGTTGCCTATCACGCCGGCGAATGCAGCGCCAATCACCAGCGAGCCGCTCACTTGCAGGAACTTGCGGCGCGACATGTTTTTTCCTTCTTTCTCCATGTTGCTTGTCTTATTTTGATATTTTCAGGCATTTTATGTTTTTGGCATCTCTCAAGAGCAGCATCCCATCCGAATACGCCATCGGTCCCCATGCGTCAACGCCATCCTTGATGACGGTCTGGTGGCGCAGAAGCCGCATGGAGTTGTTGCCTATTTCATAGACAAACAGTTGGCCGTCTTCCTTCAGGGCGAAAAGGTTTCTGTCGATGACCATGTATGGCCCTAAGCCGAACCGCTCGTCGCTCGCCGAGTTCCACACCGGTCGGTGCAAGTTGGTAGGTGAGAAGATGGAGATTCGCTCCCTCATGCCGCCGCCATCCTTTGGCAGGATGGTGATGATCATGCCGTTGTAGAGGATGGGAGTCTGCTGTTCGCTGCTCAGTCCTTTGTCGGCCTTGTATTGGTCGAGCACCTTTGCCTGCCATGAGCCTCCCGAAGGGTTGACTTGCAGCAAACCGCCTCCGGCACCATAGCCAGCCACGAGGAATATCTGGCTGCTGCTCAGTTGCAGTGGCGAGGGGGCAATCACCGACGGTTGCCATGCATTGGCAAACCATAGTTGTTTGCCCTTGTCGGTCCCCTCGGCGGATATGCCGCACACCCCTCCTACGCCGGCATAGACAAAAGTAGGCTTTCCGCCTAACGTCATGGGCATGATGGAGGAATGCGACATTTTCAGTTTTTCTGCATTGGGCGTCGCCCATCGTGGTTGACCAGTTTTCAAGTCTATGCCCACCATCAGGGTGTCTGTCCCGGCAGGGGCAATGATGAGTTCGTCTTTGTAAACAAGAGGACATTGGCCAGTGTACCAGAACGGGATTTCCGTGCCGTATTGCTTTTTCATGTCCAGCATCCACAGCATGTCGCCGTTGGTGGCGTCGCAACACATCACATGACCTTCAGGACCAATGGTTACCACATGCCCGTCGGGGGTGATGGCAGGTATCGTTCGGCTGAAGCCATGGTTTCGTTTCATGGGCACCCGATACCAGCGCCGCCATATCTCCTCGCCAGTGACGAGGTTGAAACAGCGCAGCGCATCGCTTGAGATTTGTTCGATGTAGTCGAGCACATATACACGTCCCCGCCATACCACAGGAGCCGCGTGTCCTTCGCCCGTCTCCACCGACCAGAGTTCCTTGAATTCTCCGTCGCTGAGGGCGATGGGCGTGTCGTTTTTCACGATGTTGTTCCTGTCCTTCCCCCGAAAGCCCGGCCAGACGTCGGTCAGGCCCTCTGCGGCCTTGGCGTCATATTTCATGAAAAATTCACCTATCACCACATCGTCGGCTTTGCGCTGACTGCCCGGCGGCCGGTTGTCGGTTCCTGGGACAAATGTGGTGAATCCTGCACTGGGGTCGTACAGGTGCCATCCCATCAAGACGAGAAGCCATACGGCCGCTGTGGATAGTGTTATGATTTTTGTTTTGCTCATAATTGTCGGAGTGCGGAAATCAGGTAAGTGATGTTGTAGAGTTCTTCTGAATACCAAAGGCGCGAGAAATAGAGTCCGATGGGTTCGCGGTCGTAGAGCGTTCCCGTCTCATACCGTTGGTAAAGGTAGTCGATGCCGCGTCTTATCGCTTCGTTGGTGTCGGGACGAAAGTGGCTCAATGCGCCAATGGCTTTTGCCGTGAGGGTCACCTTCGAACTCACCCCTTTATTGCCGCCCCATCCACCATCGGTGTTCTGGCTGTCGAGCAGGAAGCGGAGAGCATGGGTGAGAGGCAATGCGGTGTGGGTGTTGCATCTTTTCAGATAGTCGATGATTGTGGCCGCCCCATAAACGGCATTTTCCTCGTCGGCAGCATCTTGGTCGCCAAACCAAAGCGGAGTCCATGAGCCCTCCTTTGTCATGGTCTTCTGCAACCATGACGTCATGCGGTCGATGCTTTTCCGGCACCGTGGTTGTTGGCTTTCCGGCAGCGCGTTCACCCAAAGGCTCATGGCCAATATGGCATGTGCGGTGATGTCGGGGGTGCTGCGGTCGAAGGGCAACTTTCCCCATCCCCGGCAGAAAGTCGGCATGCCGCCATCCTTGTTTTGCAAATCGATGAGCCAATCGATGCCGGCTCCCACCTCTGCCACATATTTCCCGTCGAGCAAAGCGTGAAGGGCCACCAAAGCACCAGAGGTGTCGTCGCCGTCGGGCACGCTGCCGCTCAGGTTGGTCCACCCCCATCCCCCAGCCTTTGCCCCGGTGAACGGGTGCCGTGACTTCGTGGCATTGCCGCGTATGATATCCGCCAGGCGTTCCTTGTCGGGCAAATCGTCGCGCAGGGCATGAGCCGCCAATGATGTCACCCATCCCGCCAAGTTGGTATCGATGGGCCATGCTCCGTCAGCCCTTACCGTATGGCGCAGGAATTGGGCAGAAGCCAGGGTGACAGGATGCTCCCGTAGGCCCGCCTCTGCCATGCACATGGAAACGAAAGCGGTGAGAGGAGCCGCCTCAAGGAATCCCCCGTCGCTGGGCTGCAACTTCGTCAGAACACGCAGCGCACGCGGCGTGAACAGTTCGCGCACCCCACTCAGCCATGTGTGTCTCTTCCTGTTTTGCAATATGCCTATGGCGATGAGTGCCGGAATGGCATAACTCACCACCGGAAGATTGAGAAAGCGGAAAGTGCGCTGGGGCAGCACTGCCAGTTCGAAGGGGAATGGCGGGATGCGTTTCCAGTTGCTCACAATTCCAGCCAGCGCACACATCATCAGGATGGGAACGGAAAACGTCAGGTCGCTTCCATAGTAGTCCAATACTCCCTCTACCAGTTGCTCTTCGTCTTTCCATCCCAATGTTTCCCGAATATAATTTTTGGTCGCTTCTGGTACCTGTCCCAAATGGTGCAGAGCGGCGTAAGACAGCAAAGTAGCCGACATGTTGACAGGACTTTCCACGCTGTCGCCCCACGCACCCACGGGTTTCATGGTGCGCAAGAGCCATGCCGTGCCCTGTTCTATCTCTTGGGCATATTCTTCACGGTTGATAACGCTCAGTGCGAATATCGACACCGAAGTGGATATGGCGCTGCTCGACAAGTGGCCTTCCCACATGCCGTCGTCACGCCGCAAAGCGAGCAATCGCTTCGTGGCATCACGCCTTATTGCATATATTTTCTCTTCGGTGCTCATCGTCGAATGGTTGTTAGGGATGGATGGAGCCTAATGCCAAAAGCCCATAAAACTCATACTCCACGTCGCCAAACCCATCGAGAAGGGATGCGACGAAACTGCCATCGTCTTGCCAATGTGCCTCCAAGAACGGCCTCACGTCGTATCGTGGCGTGATATGGTGCAGATGTAGGGCAAACACAGCCACAGAAGTGCTCAGCAAGTCGGGGAATGGCGCACCTGCATGTGCACGGAAGCCGCCAGTCTCGTCCTGCATGGCCAGCAAAGGTGCCGTGAGGTCGGCTGTGGCTTTCGTGGCGTTGGCCAACCTTGCCGCTTTGGCATTTGTGCCCCCACCGCTGCCATGCCTTTGGTAGGCCGTGAAAAACTGGTTGAGTGCGTCGTCGTTAGTGAGTATGCGCAGCACTGCATCGGGGGTGTATTTGGGAAGCGAGAGCAACTTGTCGAGCAACGAACAAAGTTTGTAAACCGTCTGGTGCAAGTCATCCAACCTCTGCTTGTTCACTCCCTCCAAGAAGACTTTGCGCTGTTGGCTGTTGCTTGGAATGCCTAAGGCATAGACGAGCATCCACCCAAACAAGGTATAGTAGAGGTCGGCCTTTCCTCCTCTGTCTTTGAAAGCCTCTTCTTCGGCACGCTGGCTTTCCACGAAATGGCCAACGAGCCTGCGGGCCTCTGGGCTTAGCCTCTCGATGGATTGGCGAAGCGTTTGAAGTAGGGTGTATGTGATGGGTTGATGTGGCATGGAGCGCTTTTTTCTTTTCTATTATTGTTTGATTCTCATTTCATACCTGCCCTTATGAGCCGAGGATTTTCTCCGTGGCTTGAAACAGCAGGCGTTTCAGTTCGAAAGAGTCTATCTTGCCAAGAGCGGAGAGCGCGCGGGTGTGGTGCTCGCTGACCAGATGTGAAACCATTGCCTTTATCTCGTCGATGGTGGCCTGGGGATGCTCCATTTGCAGTGCTTTCACGGCCGATGGCTTGGGCGTGTGCTCGTCGGAGATGTCGTCGAGGTCGTCTTTCAATTGGTAGGCGATGCCGAGATTCTCGGAGTAGCGATGAAGCATTTCAGCGGTACTGTCGTCGCCCTTGGCAGATATGAGCCCGAGTTTCAGGGCTACCTCGAATGCAGGGACGGTTTTCTGCCTGAATATCTGTAGCACGTCCTGGATGGTGATGGGTTGGTCGGGACGCCAGGAGAGTTCTGCGCCTTGTCCCAGGCAGAGGCTGACGTGTGCGTTCGCCACGACGGAAAGGTATTCCTTGTTGGGCAGAGAGGCCAAGAGCCGATAGCCTTCGCCAAGGAGCAGGTCGCCGATGTTGATGGCCATCGATTGGCCGTATCGGGCATGTATGGTAGGTTGCCCATAGCGCACAAGGTCGTTGTCCTGAATGTCGTCGTGGATGAGCGAAGCCTTGTGGAAACACTCCACGGCGATGGCAGCGCGTTTCACTTCTTCCGGAAATTCACTGGGCTGCAGTTTCGACAGCGCGGCGAACACAGCCGCCAGCAGGAACGGTCGCCACCTCCGCCCGCCGCTGAGCATCCACATCAGCGAAGCCCTGGTGGTGATGTCGGTGGCAGGGGTGAGTATCATTGAAAGGCTTTCTGGCGCAAACCATTTGTCCACCTCGCTGCGAATCTGGTCGTAGTCCAGCAAATTCAATGTTTGGTCAATCCGTTGGGGCAGCAGTTCCGCCACGTAGTCGGTATCCACATGGGTGTTGTGGCAACCGCCGTCGTTGAGGGCGATGGCAACCCCAGGCACGGCATGACTCACCAGCAAGGGGAACGCTTTTTCCAAAGAGTCGATGCAACTCACCCCAATGACGGCGTCCACCACATGTTGTCGGATGAGTTCGATAACGCTGGTAAACCCTTCGGCCACCATTGACAGCATGCCGTGGCTGTCGGCCAATTGTTGAAGGTCGGGGATAACGCAGCGCCCGCAGTTGTGACAGAGCAGTCCTAAGTCGTCCATCTCCCCTTTGCAGTCGGCAGCATTCCTGAGACATTTGGGCAGTAGCAGCAAGCGCCTGTCGTGGGGGATGCTTGCGACGGTAGGCATCCATACCCCATTGTGCAACTCTATCATTACCCAGTCTCGTAGCGACACGTCAAGATGGTTGGCCACGAGGAATTCCTCGGCCAGTTTCTCAAGGTCGCCGAGAGGCAATGGCGGCTCAAGCATTTTGCTGTTGGCAAATTCATGAGCCAGACGGCGCAGGCGTGTGCGCTGGGTGTGGGATGGTGGGCAGACTCTATTCAAAATGCTTTATTGGCTTTGTATGGTGTGATGAATAATTGTTCTCATTCTCATGCTATCATCCGTATGCCCCAAAACCGAAGAAATAACGCTTCTGGAGCATGCGGTAGAGAGGGCTTTTCTCGGCGATGGCCTCGTCGCGCATGTCATGGCCGGCAACAGGACGCATCTTGCGCAGTTCTTCGAGAAACGTCGCCCTGCTGGTGGTGTCAATGGCATGGTGCTCCACGAGGAAGTCGGCGAGTTTCTCTGGGTCTTCGAGCAATATGCAGCCACGGCTGGTGCTGGCAGTCATCTGCCTCAAGTCGGCGAGGAACCGTGAGTTGTTGCAAATGCTTACGAGGTTGCTGGCACGGGCATCGAGTTGCTCCACAGCCATCTGCAGTGGTGGGCAGAACTCCACGAAGCCCGATGGCGACACGTGGTGGCTCATCCCTGTGGCGGCAGGACACAATGCCTTGCCGTCGGCACCCCAGTAAACATCGATGATGATGAGTGGAGCATTGCGGCGCTGTTCCACGATGAACTGCCGCAACTGGCGAATCTGCTCTTTGCTGAGTGCTTTCTCGGGATGGGCGTCGGCACCCACCGGACGGTAGATGTAGTACCACAGGAAGGCAGCCCCCTCATGCGCCATGTTCTCAAGGTGCTGGCGGCTGACCAATTCGTCGAAATTCGATTTGCAGATACTGGCAGCCACCCCGAAGATGAGTTTTGCCTTGCGGCAGGTGCGCAGGCCGTTCAGCGTCCGCTCATAGACATCGTCGCTTCCACGTCGGCGGTCGCTTTCCTCGCGCAGTCCTTCGATGCTGATGAGCGGCGTGACATTGCCCAAACGTTTCATGGTTTCTGCCAGTTTGGGGGTGATAAGGGTGGCATTGGTGAAGAGTTGGAAATAGCAGTCGGGATGCTTGGCCAATACATCAAACAATCCTCGGTACATCAACGGTTCACCGCCAAGGATGCCGAAAAAATAACTGCCTTGTGATTTCGCCTGACTGATGATTCCGTCGAGTTGCTCGGTGGTGAGACTCTTCTTCCCGCCTTTCGACACCCAGCAGCCGGAGCACGCTAAGTTGCACGCCTCGGTGACCGATATCATCATGAAGGCAGGGAAGAAAGGCTTGCCTTCCTTCATCCGGCGGCTGAAAGCAGACATGTTGCGCACGTTGCGCAATCCGAAGTTGTAGGCAAACTTCCATAGCAACCGCGGAGTAGTGCCGCGCATCACCCGTGCCGTGACTTTCATTAGCGATGTGTAGTCGGTAAGGCTCATTTCCTATTCTTTTCTTTTTTCTTCATTGTCGTTTAGGCGAAAAAGGGGCGTTCCCGTCAAGCGCCGGTTCATCAGGCGTGAACGGAAGGCGTCGGCATAAAGTGTGGAATGGTCCACCCTGATGGCTTGTTCCTCTTGTTCGATTCCGCCGTTGATGGGGCTGTAGTCATATTTCGGGAAGATGATGGCCTCCGACGGACAATTCCGGGCACATGCTGGACAGTTGTTCTTGCATCGGTGGGGATGAACCACACGGACTCTGTCATCCACCATGTCATAGACACCAAAGGGGCAGAAATCGAAACACTTGCCGCATTCCGTGCAGCGGTGCTTGTCGATGACGGGGAACCAAGCATCCGACAGGAGACCATCGACCTTAAAAGGCTTTGGAACCCTAATGTTGATGATTTTGGCAGCATCGTACCCGTGCCACTCAAGCAGGCTTTTTATCGCCCGTTCGTGACAAGCGACTATCGTGCCTTCGGCTATCGAGGCAATTGACGGGTCACCGTCCTCGAATAGCGCACAAAGATCGTCCACCAAGACCAACTCCAGTCCTTCGTCGTTGGCTTTCTTCACCCATTCATCCACCTTCTTCGTGTCTATCAGATGGCGGGTGTTGCAAGTGCAAATTGTTATTCTTTTTGTTGTCATGTCTTTATCGTTCTCTTGTCAACCATTTTTTGAATTCAGCCGCCTTGTTTTTGCTTACGATGAGCAATTCGGGAGTTTCTACCGACAGTATGATTTTCAATCTACCCTCATACCAAGTCACAATCTCGGTGACGGCTTCGCGCGAAATGATGAATTGTTTGTTGGCTCGGAAGAAGGACGCGGGATTGAGTTGGCTGATAATATGGTCCAATGTTTTGTTGTATGTGTAGTTGATGCCCGAACGTAGAAATACCTGCGTGTTTTTGTCTGTGCTGTAGATGAAGGCGATGTCGCTTGTCTGTACGGGCAACAATCTGTCGCGATTGGGGATGAGCAAGGTAGAGAGGTAATTGGACGTTGGCTCAGCAGCAGGCTGAAGAGCAAGCATGCGTTCCAAATAGGCACTGATGTCGGGCGCTGTCCAGTGATGAAACTTGTCAAGAGCACGCCGCAAATCAGCGTTTTTTATCGGTTTGAGCAGATAGTCGATGCTGTTGACGCGGAAAGAGTCGATGGCGTATTGGTCGTAGGCCGTGGTGAATACGATAGGTGCGGTTACCTTTGTCTGCTTGAAGATGGCAAAGGCAGAATCATCGCTCAGATGGATATCCATCATGATTAGGTCGGGCGAGGGATGGCTGTCAAGCCAATCCACTGTTTGGCTGACGCTTTCCTGCACAGCCAGTATCTCAGCGGATGGCTCCATGATCCTCAACATCTGGATAAGGTTCTCGCTGGCGGCGGTTTCGTCTTCTACAATCAGTATTTTCATTTCTATCTTGTTTCAGAGTGGAAGAATGACACAGAATGTTTTCTCGTCTTTCTCTATGCTGATGTCCATACCCTTGAGTACCTGGTACCGGTGGGAGAGATTGTCGAGGCCGGTTCCGTTGGTCGAAGGTGCGGATTTTTTGGGTTGCAACGTGTTGCTCACTAAGAGGGCCTTGTCCCTTGAAGTGATGGACACCTGCATGGGATGGTCGGAGTCTATTCTGTTGTGTATGGTGATGTTCTCCAATAACGGCAATAACGACAGTACGGGCACGGTGAGTTCTTGCAGTTGCTCCGGTACGTTGATGGATATGTGCAATTTGTTGGCGTATCGCACTTCCATGACGCTTCTGAAGGCCTCAACAAATTCCAGTTCCTCGCGAAGAGGCACAAGACCTCGTTTCTCGCTTTGGAGTGTATAGCGGAAAATGTCGCTCAGCCGGTCGATGTAGTTGAGGGTGCGCTCCTGGTCCTGTTTCCTGACCAACGAACTGATGCCGTTGAGTGAATTGAAGAAGAAGTGCGGGTTGATTTGGTTGGTCAGGGCGCCCAACTGCGTTTGCAAACTGTCTATGCGTATCTGTGCCAGTTCGCGTTCTTTCTCCTGTCGGCTGTCATAAAGGTATGATATATATCCAAACACCGTGGCGAAGACGCCGAGGATGGCAAACTGGAAGATGAGGATGCTGATGAAGCGGTCGTATTTTGAAAAGTCGAGCGTTTTTGAAGCCAGTTC
>CAMKSZ010000018.1 GCA_946415525.1 uncultured Prevotellaceae bacterium
CGCCGACCCTCTGCTTGTAAGGCAGATGCTCTAAACCAACTGAGCTAAACGCCCCTTTTGTGAAAAGCGATGCAAAGGTAAGCATATTTAGCGAATAGACCAAATTTTTCGGCCATTTTTTCAATTTTAAGCCAAAATTACGCTAACTTTGCAAAATGAATTGCGCCCCGACGACTGCGGGTAGCAGATGGAGAGGCGATTGTATCAAAAGCGTAAACATAACAATAAATCAAATGGAAAAAGTAGTAAGTGGCATCCGTCCCACCGGCAACCTGCACCTTGGCAATTATTTCGGTGCAGTGAAAAGTTTTGTGAAAATGCAAGATGAATACGACTGCATGTTCTTCATTGCCGACTGGCACAGCCTGACCACCCATCCTAAGCCCAGTGACATACAAAGCAGCGTGCGCACCATCCTCGCCGAGTATCTCGCTTGCGGCCTTGACCCACAGAAAGCGCCCATCTACGTGCAGAGCGACGTAAAGGAGACACTTGAACTGTATCTCTTCCTCAACATGAACATCTACTTGGGCGAACTGGAGCGTGTGACCACTTTTAAGGAGAAAGCACGCAAACAGCCCGACAACGTGAATGCCGGACTGCTCACCTACCCCACCCTCATGGCTGCCGACATCTTGCAGCACAAGGCCAACAAGGTGCCTGTAGGCAAAGACCAGGAGCAAAACATGGAGATGGCCCGCAAATGCGCCAGGAGGTTCAACAACATCTACGGCGTGGAGTTCTTCCCCGAGCCCCAAAGTTTCTATTTCGCCGACAAGGCAGTGAAGGTGCCGGGTCTCGACGGCAGCGGGAAAATGGGAAAGAGCGAGGGCAACTGCATCTACCTGCGCGATGAGGACAAGGTTATCACCAAGAAGGTGATGAAGGCCGTCACCGACTTAGGTCCCCAGTCGCCCAACAGCGAACGTCCGGAAATCATCGAGAACCTGTTCTCTTTCTTGTCGCTCTGCTCCGACCAGGAAGCCTACGATTACTTCGACGAGAAGTGGAAAGACTGCACATTGCGCTATGGCGACCTGAAAAAGCACATTGCCGCCGACCTGGTGAAGACCATTTCCCCTATCCGGGAGCGCATCACCGAATTCAGTGCCAACACCGCTTTGCTCGACCGCATCGCACGCGAGGGAGCCGAAAGGGCTCGCGAGAGTTCACGCGCCACCATTGAGGAAGTGAGAAGAATTATTGGATTTAGAGTGAAATAGTTTTGAGGAGTTTGGGAGTTTGGGAATAAAGGAGTTAAGGAGTTTGGGAGTTAGGGAGTTTAGACATTACTCTTGCTGATTTTTGCTGATTTTGGGCATTGACCTAAACTAACTACTCACTGGACATACGAACGCAAATTTACAGCGAAGCACCCTGAAAGAGCATTGGCCAAAGCATCACGGCATCATGTCACTTTCAGGGTGTTTTTTATAAACTAAAGACACAAAAAAGGCGCCTTCGATGAAGGCGCCCATTTTTGTATTTTGCTGAAAGAGATTAGCGAACCTCAACAGTAGTACGGCGGTTGAGTTCGAACGGCGACAGGATGTCGACGCCACCCTTACCAACAGCAGTGATCTTGCTGCGGTTGAGACCCATACCAACGATTTCCTCGACAACAGTCTTGGCACGCTCGTCGGAGAGCCACTGGTTGTGCTCGGGATTACCGGTAGCGCTATCAGCATAGCCAGTCACGAGGACCTCGGCGTTCTGGTCAACGGCATACTTGGCAAGTGCGCGGACGTCAACCATGTCACGAGCGTAGGAAGGACCGCTCTTGGTCTTGTTGCAATAGAAGTACACAGTTGCAGGAGGAGCGATGGCCTTTACGATGGGCACCTCGGGGCACTTGTGGTTCTTGATGAGATTGTTCAGACGGTCGATCTCAGCATTGGCATCAGCCAGACGTCCGTTCAGGTCGTCGATCTGCGACTGATGGAGAGCCTTGATGGCAGCCAGGTCGGGCACTTTGTCCCAAGTTCCCTTGCCGAGGTTGAAGGTCAGACCCAACTCAGCATAGAGGAGGTTGTCGTGTGAATCCCATCCGCGATGGTTGGGGTCGAGGATAACTTCAGTGCCGTCGATATCGTTCTCCAGACGGTTCCATCCCACTTCGAGGTTGAGGAACACCTTGCGGCTGAGGCGGAACTCGTTGAGGATACCAGCATTGAGGTCCATGCCATAGCGGTCGTGCGACATTGAGCGTCCAATACCACCACCGATAAACGGAATGAAGTTCCAGAAACGATCAGGGTTGTAGCCACAGAGCATGTTGCTCACATTGAAGAGCACATTCTCATTCAGCACCCAGAATTTGTTGAAATGGCCAACGCCATTACCATTCTCTTTGCGGACAGACTTGCCCCAGATACCCATCAGTTTCGTGCGAAGACCGAGGCCCGGAGTAAACCACTTACCGATAGCAATGGCAGCACCGGGGTTCGAACGGAAGTCCTTCAACGGGCTTGTGGCGAGGTTACCTCCATGCTCGTCAGCGGAATACCATGCGTTCCACTGTGCTCCAACTTGAATGAACCAATTGCTCCAGAACGAGTTGGTAGCCACACTATACTTCAGTGTGGGATCGTCCTGAGCCATGGCTGAAAAAGATACACTGGCGACAGCCAGCACCATTAATAGTTTTTTCATAACCTTTTATGTTTAAAAATCAAAAAATAATATAATTCATTTAACGTTTTTACTATTTTCCGCCGCAAAGATAATATTTTTTTTCAAATATTATTATTAATTTCAGATATTTTTTCGACTTATGATGAAAAATCAAGCGTTTTACGCAGTTTTCAAGTGTTTTTTGAGGGATTATCCCAGCAAACGCTCGATTTCACCTTGCTCCAAGATACAGATGATGGACTTGCCGTCGGGGGTCATATTGACATTGCCGCAAGCGAACAACCTGTTGATGAGATTTTCCATTTCCTCGTTGGAAAGCAACTGTCCATAGGGGATGGCGGCACTTTTGGCGAGGCTCCATGCAATCATGCCATCGATGTCGCCACGCGGCCCGAGGCGCTCCTTGGCAGCAGCCACCATGTCTTCGAGCAACCGTCTCGGTTCCACGCCGTCGATGCCTGCCGGCACGCCGTTGACGGAGAAACTGCCACCACCCAAGTCGGAGATGGAGAAGCCGATGGCCTCCAGTTGGCTGAGGATTTGTTGCATCACAGCCGCCTCTGTGGGTGGCAGTCTGACGATGTCGGGGAAGAGCACGCTCTGTGTCGCCCATTTCCGATGCGCCATTTTATCGAGGTATTCCTCGTAGAGCACGCGCTGGTGGGCACGGTGCTGATCGATAATCATCAATCCAGACTTGACGGCGGTCATGATAAAGCGCCCTTTGTATTGGTAATGCGAAGGTGACTTCTCGGCAATGATGTCGGCGGCACTCTCCTCCACCTGAGGCTCGTCGAAAAGACCGGGAATCTGTTGTCCTTGTGTGGGCTCATTCCCATAGAGCACCTCCCAATGGTCAACCTTTCTACTTCTGTCAGTGCCCCTTGCGGGTGTCTCCTTGAAAGGATTGTAACGCACGTTGGCACCAGAGGTGGGCGGCGAGAATTGCCCCTGTTGCCCCATTGGCGGGAAATCGGGGCGTCCTTCGGTGTCGAAGTCGATGGAAGGCACGTCGTTGAATTTGCCCACCGCCTCTTTTACGGCAGCCGACAATATTTGCCAGATGGCCTGTTCGTTCTCAAACTTGATTTCCGTCTTCGTGGGATGGATGTTGACATCAATGTCGGCAGGGTTGACGTCGATATAGAGGAAGAAAGGCACTTGTTCGCCTTGGGGCACCAGCCGTTCGAAAGGAGCCATCACCGCCTTGGCAAAATAGTTGTGCTTCATGTAGCGTCCGTTGGCGAAGAAGAACTGATGTGCCCCCTTCCGTTTCGCCGATTCGGGTTTGCCGACAAATCCTTTCACATGGCAAATGGTGGTGTCCACCGTCACAGGCAACAAATCCTGGTTGAGACGCTTGCCAAAGACATCAACGATGCGCTGCCGCAGGCCCGCGACCGGCAAGTTGGATATTTCCGTCCCATTGCTATGGAGGGAGAATGCCACCTGCGGGTTGACGAGCACGATGCGCTCGTAAGCCGTCAGGATGTTGTTGAGTTCGGTGCTCGGCGACTTGAGAAACTTCCGCCGTGCGGGAACGTTGAAGAAGAGATTCTCCACCTTGAACTGGCTTCCAGGCGGACAAGCCACCGGCTCTTGCGACATGAAACGCGAGCCATGGATGCTGATTTGCGTGCCCACCTCCTCGTCGTGCTTGCGAGTGGTCAAACTCACCTGCGCCACGGCGGCGATGGAAGCAAGCGCCTCGCCCCTGAACCCCATGGTATGAAGGTCGAAGAGGTCGGCAGCCTGGCGTATTTTAGAGGTGGCATGACGCTCAAAAGAGAGGCGAGCGTCGGTAGGCGACATGCCACACCCGTCATCGACCACCTGTATCAGCGTACGTCCGGCATCCACCACGACGACATGCACCTCATGGGCACCCGCATCGAGTGCATTCTCGACGAGTTCCTTCACGACGGATGCCGGCCGCTGGATGACCTCACCGGCAGCGATTTGGTTGGCCACGGAATCGGGCAGCAACTGTATGATGTCACTCATGTTTCTCTAAATTTTGCGGTGTAGGCGCCTCCGGCAATTCCTGACTATCAGTAGTTGCCGACGAAGCCGTTCGGGCACGTCGCGTCAAAGCGTAGGGAGCAGAATTGCCGTCTTTGCCGCCCTGGGGTTTGCTGTGTTTCTCGGGGATGTAATAGATATCGTCCTTGTCGAGAGGGCGAATATAGTCATACCAACAGAAATTGGGCAGGCGGTCCATCGAATTAGGTATTTGGAGTATGGGATAGAGCGTCCCCTCCGACTTCGAGGTCCATATCTTCTCCAAAGCACGCTGTTCGGTAAGGAAGAGCCGCATGGTATCGGTTTCCAAGTAAAGCATGCCGATAAGGGTGCTGTCGGCATCATCGACGGGATAGAAAATGGTCTGCACATTGCCTATCGACTCGCTCTGCCTCAATTTCCCCTCCGTGAAATAGGCATTCATCACCTGCGACGTGACTTGATTGTAATAGATGTTCCCCGGCTGCTGGTAGTCGTCCATCATTTCTATCGAAAGGGCTTTCGACATGACATTGGCCTCACGGATGGTGGAGTCGTTCATCCAGACCTTGATGCTGTCGCCGAGCAACTGTCGCCGAGCATTCCACACGATGGGATCGACATACATGGTCATGCTGGAGTCGCGAGAGCAGAGCACCAGCGAGTCGCAGACAGCCTGCAGGTCGTTGCGGAACATTCGCACCTTGCGGTAGCAGTGCACCTTGCGGTACATGCTATCGGTGTCGATGTAGAACGTCTCCACCCTAATCGTGTCGGCGTGCATCCACAGCGTGTCTTTCTGTGAGAAGTCGATAAACACGGGGTTCTGCGTCGCATACCCCTTGCCAGTGAGTTCGTCGTATTCCACCCTGTCAGCCAACAACCTGTTTTTGTTCTTGAGGTCCATATAGTCCACCTTGCCGTAGCCAGAACTTCTTTTCGTCGAACTGTCGTAGAAGAGGCTGTCGCCAGAGATGAGCCGGGAAGCGTTGGTGATGGTCGATTTGTCGAACAGTTCCGTTCGGTCGTTGTCAAGATAGAAATAGCAGTTGGTGGTCTCCACGTCGTAGCCATCTTTGATGGAATGAATCTTCGACTTGCTCCATTTCGGATAACTCGACCCCGTCGAAAAGTCAGTCTTGCCCCCCAGCACATGCGCTCTCTCCTCGGAAGAATAATATAATAAGGTGTCGGTAGTGACGATGTGGCTCTTCGTCTTGAGCGTGACATCGTAGAAGAACTCAGCCTCCTTGGTGTTGAGGTTGTATTTTCCCCAGTCGCTGCTGAGCGTCACCCCTTTCTTCCGGTCGGCATAGTTGCCGCCCTGGTCATAATAGACGATGTCGAACTTCCTATCAAGCACGAGGTTGTCGGTATGCAGTTCGGAGGTCTTTTGGTGGATGACGACGACATGGCTTTGTGCATGCACCATATCGGCATCGGCACGCCCGTCGTAGAAAGCAGTGTCGCATCGGATTTCGAGCGTGTCGCCCTGCAGCATCCTGACATGTCCAAAAGCGTGGAACGTGTTTTCCTGCTGTTTGAAATAAGCGCTGTCGCAATAGAGGACAGCCCCTTGGTGACGGAACTTCACATGTCCTCGCACGATTTGGGTGTCGTGCTTTTTATATTCGTCGAAATAGAGCGAGTCGGCATGGTCGAGGTAGATGCGCTGGTCGGCAGTACGTGCATTTCTGCGCTTCTGCGCATGGGCATCTTGAGGCTGACAAAGTCCAAACAGGCATAGAATCATGACCATCATGATGCTATGCCCGCTTAAAAGGATATGTCGAGCCTTTTGTGTCATTTCACCCAACCTCTATATTGGAATTGGCAATCTTTGTAGTTGTCGTTCATCCTGACGTAGGTGTTCTTGAGTTTTTCCGCCACCCAGTCATTGAGTTTCTTGTCTCGCTGTTTGTTGAGCACCACGTCCTTCATCGTCTGGAAATCCTCGGTGATGGTAGCCCGGTGGCTTTCCGTCCGGCTCTTGAGTTTGATAATGGCACAGACGGTTTTACCCCTGCTGTTCACCATCTCGAAAGGAGCGGAAATCTCGCCCACGCCCAGTTTCTCCACCTCCCTTGCCACCTCGGTGGGAAGGTCCTGCATACGGAAGCGCGACGTGCGTTGGTATTCCGTGGCGTTCACCATCAGACCGTGGTTGCTGCGGGTGTCCTTGTCATCGGAGATATAGGTGGCAGCCTCGTCGAAGGTGAACTTGTTTTCGCGGATGTCGTTGGCGATGGAGTCGAGTTGGTGCGACGCATGCTCGATGTTCTCACGGCTCACCTTCGGTTTGAGGAGGATGTGGCGTACGTTGATACGCTCGCCCCGTTTGTCAATGAGTTGGATGATATGGAAGCCAAATTCCGACTCCACAATTTTCGAGATTTTGTTGGGGTCGGTCAAGTTGAAGGCGACGTTGGCAAAGGCCGGGTCGAGCACCGCCTTCGGCGTGTAGCCGATTTCGCCACCCTGGCGGGCAGAACCGTCCTCGGAGTAGAGGCGTGCCATCGTGGCGAAAGTCGTCTCGCCGCGATTGACGCGGTCGGTGTATTCGCGCAGCGCGTCCTTCACCCTATTTACCTCCTCTATCGACACCTTCGGCTGGCGAGTGATGATTTGCACCTCGACCATGGTAGGCACAAGTGGGATGCTGTCCTCGGGCAGGTTTTCGAAATACTTCCTCACCTCGGCAGGCGACACATTGATGTCCTTGACGAGTTGCTGTTTCATTTTCTGCACCAGCACACGGTTTTTGAAGTCATCGTGCATCGACTGTCTCATCTGCGAGATGGTCTGCTTGCGGTATTCTTCGAGTTTCTCCCTTGAGCCATCAGCCAACTGTATCCAATAGTTAATTTGTTCGTCGATGTCCTGGGAGATTTCCGATTCAGACACCTCGATGCTGTCGATGGCGGCTTGGTGTAGGAAGAGTTTCTGCACGGCGATTTGCTCGGGGATGGAACAGTCGGGGTTTCCCTCCCATTTCATGCCCTCCGACTCCGCCTGCAGGCGCATCGCCTCGATGTCGGATTTCAGTATCGGTTCGTCGCCGACGACCCACACCACCTCATCGATGACCGACGCCGCGGGGGCGACGAACTCCTCAACGGCGGTGGAGTCGTTCGGTGCCCAACCGCCATTGGTCGTGTGCGCATAGAACGCACGCGAGGCCAAGGGCAGCATCATGCCCGCCATGCAAGCCACAGCAAGGATATGCGATTTATCCATAAGCGTGTAAAAGATTCTTTTTCAGTATAATACCGACGGATTGGCGTCAGTGTTTATTGACGGTAGCCAACACGTCTTTGTTCACCACGACATTGTAGCGCTGGCGCAACTGTGCCACCCAGTTTTTCTCCAGCATGTCCTGATAATCGGCCACCACCTGTCCGCGCACGTCGGTGTAGTCTTGGGGTTTCGACAACTTCTTGCCAAACACGGCGTCGATGGGATAGTCCTTCACGGGAGCCACCTTGGCGTCTTTTACCTTGAACACCTCACGGTCAACAAGGGGGTTGTCGCCCTTCTTGAAGATGCCCTTCTCCACGCGGATGCGCTTCACGGAGTCGGCATTGAAAGTGCTGCGCAACTTCTCCGCCCACTTGTCGAAAGCCAATCCCTTGACACAATTCTTTACGGCCTTCACGTCGGCGGCATCCTTCACATGGTATGCCATGCCCTTGAATCTCGGTGCATCCCAAGTGTAGCGTTTCTTGTTGCTCTTGAAGAAATTGGCCAGTCCGGCTTCATCCTTGGCAGCCTTGTCCCACACTTCACGGTTGCTGATTTCATAGAGCAGCAGTCCGTCGTGGTACTCCCTGATGAGGTTGGCCATGTCGGAGTCTTGTGCCGACAATTCGGCAGCCCGTTGCTCCATCAACTGTTGTTTGGTGACATTCCCGTCGGCAGCCACCATCTCGGCGATTTTGTCGTCGATAATCTTTTCGCGGATGCCCCTGCGGTCGATGAAGGTGATGATGTCGTTCTTGAGAGAGTCATAAGGGAAGTAGTTGCCCTTGTCTTCGATACGGATGATATGGTAGCCATATACCGACTGCACAGGAGCGCATGTCTGTCCCTTGCTGAGCGAATAGGCCGCTTTTTCAAACTCTTGCACCGTCTGTCCGGGCTGTATCCACCCGATGAGTCCTCCATCTTTGGCAGAACCTTTGTCATCGGAGAAGCGCTTTGCCATCTCGCCGAAATCAGCACCAGCCTTCAGGGCGTTGTAGATGGAGTCGGCACGCTGCTTGGCAGTTTTTTTGTCGGCTTCGCTGGCCTTTTGGCTCACGGCGATAAGGATGTGCGATGGG
Organism: uncultured Prevotellaceae bacterium; assembly: GCA_946415525.1. Classification (GTDB taxonomy): domain Bacteria; phylum Bacteroidota; class Bacteroidia; order Bacteroidales; family Bacteroidaceae; genus Prevotella. The sequence continues at coordinate 8,958 of CAMKSZ010000018.1, forward strand.
CGCACGATGCCGCCCAACGAATCGACATAGTGCTGTGTGCGGTCGTAAATTTCCTTGGCCTCACGCTCCACGTCGGCGTCAGTGATGAAAGAGGGGCGCACCTGTTGGTCGCGGTATTGGGCGAACTCGTTCTGGAACGAAACGAGCGTGTCCATCCTGGCGTCCAATGCAGCAGCGACCTTCAATTTGTAGTTGATAAACAAATCAACATATTCATCCACTGTTTTCTTGTCGATTACGCCTTCGGAATTGTTCTTGTTGTAGGAGTACTCGAACTCAGAGCGAGTTACGGGTGTCCCATTGATGGTCATGATGACGGGGTCGTTCTGCGCAAATGCGGTGGCACAGACGACGAGCATTGCAATTAATGTCTTGAGTCTCATTGCCTTGATGCTTCTATTTGATGATTATTCTGGTCTGGAGTAATTGGGTGCCTCACTGGTGATGGTGATATCGTGCGGATGGCTCTCCATCACGCCGGCACTGGTGATACGGGTGAACTTGGCGTTGTGCAACTGGTCGATGTCCTGTGCGCCACAATAGCCCATGCCCGAGCGGAGACCACCGACGAGTTGATAGACAACCTCCTGCAACGTGCCTTTGTAGGGAACACGGCCGGCAATGCCTTCGGGGACGAGTTTCTTCGTCTCCTTCGTGCCCGACTGGAAATAGCGGTCTTTGGAACCATTCTCCATGGCTTCCAGCGACCCCATGCCCCTGTAACTCTTGAATTTGCGGCCATTGAAAATAATGGTGTCGCCAGGACTTTCCTCGGTGCCGGCCACCAACGAGCCAATCATCACCGAACTGCCACCGGCAGCAAGGGCTTTCACCACGTCGCCCGAATAGCGCAGTCCGCCATCGGCAATCAAGGGGACACCCGTTCCCTTGAGGACGCTGAAGACATCATAGACAGCGCTGAGTTGCGGCACGCCGACACCTGCCACCACACGGGTGGTGCAGATGGAACCCGGGCCTATGCCCACCTTGATGGCGTCGGCACCGTTTTCGACAAGCATCTTGGCGGCCTCGCCAGTAGCGACATTGCCCACGACGATATCCACGTTGGGGAAAGCGGCCTTCGCCTCCACCAACTTCTCCACGACCGACTTGGAATGGCCGTGAGCAGTGTCGATGACGATGGCATCGGCACCGGCATTCACCAATGCCTGCATGCGGTCCAGCGTATCGGCGGTGACACCCACGCCGGCAGCCACGCGCAAGCGGCCCTTGTCGTCCTTGCAGGCCATGGGCTTGTCCTTCGCCTTGGTAATGTCCTTATAGGTGATGAGGCCGACGAGACGGTTGTTCTTGTCAACCACAGGAAGTTTCTCAATCTTGTTCTCTTGAAGGATTTGGGCAGCGGCGGCCAGGTCGGTCTGCTGATGGGTGGTGACGATGTTGTCCTTGGTCATCACCTCGTCGATGGGCTTGTCGAGGCGCAATTCAAAACGGAGGTCACGATTGGTGACGATACCCACAAGATGGTTGTCTTCATCGACCACGGGAATGCCGCCGATGTGGTATTCTGCCATCATGTTGAGGGCATCCTGCACCGTCTTGCCCTGGCGGATGGTCACGGGGTCGTAGATCATGCCGTTTTCAGCACGCTTGACGATGGCCACTTGACGAGCCTGATCGTCAATGCTCATGTTCTTATGAATCACACCGATACCACCCTCGCGCGCGATGGCGATGGCCATTGACGATTCGGTGACCGTGTCCATGGCTGCGGTGACAAAGGGGATGTTCAACCCGATATTGCGGGAGAACATGGTTTTCAACTCCACGGTTCTGGGAAGAACCTCTGAATAGGCTGGAATCAGGAGGACGTCGTCGAATGTTAGGCCGTCCATTACAATCTTGTCTGCAACAAATGATGGCATATCTTTTAAATTTATTGCGTGCAAAATTAGTAATAAAATTCCACTTTTAGGGTACTTTCCAAATATTTCTTTTTTTATTAATACGATTTAACGTGGCAAAGGCCAGCAAGGGCCGGCAAGGGGCAGATGGGGGATGGGGAGATGGGAGCGGATTTTCCGGGGTTATCCGGGGTTTCCGGGGTTTCCGGGGTTTCCGGAGATTCCGGATTATCCGGATGATTAATTGGCCATCTCGGAGATGAATTTCACCCTGACGAGGCGGATGTCTTCTTCGTAGTAGTCCTCGCCGAGTTCTTCCATGGCGGTTTCCAGGTCGTCGGTCTCGCTCTCGCTGAAATAGTCGTAGATGTCGTCGATATGGTCCTCGTCCATCACCTCGTCGATGTAATAATCGATGTTGAGTTTGGTGCCACTATAGACGATGGCCTCTATCTCGGTGAGCAGTTCGTCGAAGTCCAAGCCCTGGGCCTTGGCGATTTCCTCGAAATCAATCTTCCGATCGATGCTCTGGATGATTTTCACCTTCAGTATCGACTTCTTGGCAACAGTCTTCACGCGGATTTCCTCGGGGCGTTCGATTTCGTTCTCTTCGCAGTGCTTTTGGATGAGTTCACAGAACTCCTTGCCATAGCGCTTGGCCTTGCCGGCGCCGACACCTTGGATGTTTTGCAATTCCTGCAAGGTGACGGGATACATCGTGGCCATCTGCTCCAAAGAGGGGTCTTGGAAAATGACGTAGGGAGGCACTTTGAGTTTCATCGACATCCGCTTGCGCAAATCCTTGAGCATAGCGTAAAGTTCAGGGTCAAGGGCGCCAGTTCCCTCTGTTGAGTCATCGACATAGTCGTCATTGAACTCCGTGTCCTCCACAATCATGAACGACTCGGGCTTCTTCATAAACCGCTTGCCAGAGGCGGTGAGTTTCAGCAAGCCATAATTCTCCACATCCTTCCTCAGGTAACCCGCAATGAGAGCCTGTCGGATGACAGGGTTCCACAACTTTTCGTTGATGTCCTCGCCAGAGCCAAACTCCTCCAACTGGTCGTGCTTGTGCGACACGATGTCGTCGGTGGGACGGCCTTTCACGAAATCGATGATGTATTCGGCACGGAAATTCTCTTTCACTGCAGCCACGGCATTGAGCACGATGAGCAGTTCATCCTTGCCCTCTATCCGTGTCTTGGGATGCAGGCAATTGTCGCAGTTGCCGCAGTTGTCATGAGGATAGTTCTCGCCAAAATAGTGCAGGAGCATCTTTCTTCGGCACATCGACGACTCGGCATAGGCAGCCGTCTCCTGAAGCAGTTGCCGACCGATGTCCTGTTCAGCCACAGGCTTGCCCTCCATGAACTTCTCCAACTTCTGCAAGTCCTTGTAGGAATAGAAAGCGATGCACTTGCCTTCGCCACCGTCGCGACCAGCACGCCCGGTTTCCTGATAATAGCCCTCCAGACTTTTGGGGATGTCGTAGTGGATGACAAACCTGACATCCGGTTTGTCGATGCCCATGCCGAAGGCGATGGTGGCGACAATGATGTCGATGCGCTCCATGAGGAAGTCATCCTGAGTCTCCGAGCGCTTTGCCGACTCCAATCCGGCATGGTAGGCAGCAGCCTTGATATCGTTGGCAACGAGGTCGGCAGCCAATTCCTCCACCTTTTTCCGCGACAGGCAATAGACGATGCCGCTCTTGCCGGCATTCTGCTTGATGAACTTAATAATCTGCTTGTTGATCTCGTTGGTTTTCGACCGCACCTCGTAGTAGAGATTGGGACGGTTGAACGAACTCTTGAACTCCTTGGCATCGACGATGCCCAGGTTTTTCTTGATGTCCGCCCTCACCTTGTCGGTGGCAGTCGCCGTCAGTGCTATCACTGGAGCATTGCCGATTTTCTGTATGGTGGGGCGAATGTTGCGGTATTCCGGCCTGAAGTCGTGCCCCCACTCCGAGATACAGTGTGCTTCGTCGATGGCATAGAACGAGATTTTCACCGTTTTGAGAAATTCCACGTTGTCGTCCTTGTTGAGCGACTCAGGAGCCACATAGAGCAATTTCGTCTTGCCCGCGACGATATCGGCTTTCACTTGGTCGATGGCCGCTTTGTTGAGCGACGAGTTCAGGTAGTGGGCCACTCCCTCCTCCTCGCTCATGCCATTGATCACATCCACTTGGTTTTTCATCAGCGCAATGAGTGGCGAAATGACGATGGCTGTGCCCTCCATGATGAGCGAAGGCAGTTGGTAGCACAGCGACTTCCCGCCACCGGTCGGCATCAGCACAAAGGTGTCGTTACCCGCAAGGAGATTGCGGATAATGGCCTCTTGGTCGCCTTTGAACTTGTCGAAGCCGAAATAGCGCTTTAGTTGTTGAGTTAGGTTAACGTCGTTTGGCATGTGTTTTGTCTCTTGTTGTGTTCAGGCCCTCAAGCCAGGCGGCATAGCCGCCCGGCTATCAATGGCCTTCAATGTGTGCTTTGTCAAGTTGGTTTTTCGCATAGTCGAGAGTCACCTCGAATTTCTTGATTTTACTGGAAGGCACATCGAACATGGCATCCATCATCACGCTCTCCACAATCGACCTCAGTCCGCGGGCACCCAGTTTGTATTCTATGGACTTATCGACGATGAAGTCGAGCGCCTCTTCGGTGAAGGAGAGTTTCACGCCATCCATCTCAAAGAGTTTGATATACTGTCTGACGATGGAGTTTTTCGGTTCCACGAGGATTTTCCTCAGCGCTTCCCTGTCCAGTTGGTTGAGGTAAGTGAGCACAGGCAGTCGTCCGATGATTTCGGGGATAAGTCCAAAGGACTTGAGATCCTGCGGCAACACATACTTCATCAATTCCTCTTTGTCGATATTCCTCACATTCTGCACGGAGTTGTAGCCCACCACATGGGTGTTCATGCGCTGAGCGATTTTGCGCTCGATGCCGTCGAAAGCCCCTCCGCAGATGAAGAGGATGTTGTGTGTATCCACTTGGATGTACTGCTGGTCGGGGTGCTTGCGGCCACCCTGTGGCGGCACGTTGACCATAGTGCCCTCCAACAGTTTGAGCAGTCCCTGCTGCACACCCTCGCCGCTGACATCCCTCGTGATGGAGGGGTTGTCGCTCTTGCGGGCAATCTTGTCGATTTCGTCGATGAACACGATGCCTCGCTGTGCGGCTTCCACGTTGTAATCAGCCACCTGAAGAAGTCGTGAGAGTATGCTCTCCACATCCTCGCCGACATAGCCCGCCTCGGTGAAGACGGTCGCGTCGACGATGGTGAACGGCACGTTGAGCAGTTTGGCGATGGTGCGTGCAAGGAGCGTCTTTCCCGTTCCTGTGCTGCCCACCATGATGATGTTGCTTTTCTCAATCTCCACGCCACCGTCGTCGTGTGGCTGGTCGAGCCGCTTGTAGTGGTTGTACACCGACACGGCAAGATAGCGTTTCGCCTCATCCTGTCCGATGACGTATTGGTCGAGATAGTCCTTGATTTCGTGGGGCTTGGGCAATTTCTTGTAATCGAGTTTGTCCACCCCCTTGTTGGCTTTTCCCAGCACGCCCGACGACTGCACGATTTCGAAAGCCTGTTTCGCACAGTTTTCGCATATCTGGCCACTGATGCCCGTGATGAGCAACCTGACATCTTTCTCGCTACTGCCGCAAAAACTGCAAGTCTTCTTCATTTTTACTTTTTGCGCTTGAGAACGTTGTCAATCATTCCATATTCCTTGGCTTCGTCTGCGGTCATCCAGTAGTTGCGGTCGGAATCAGCCCACACCTTCTCGAATGGAGTATGCGAGTGGTCGGCGATGATGTTGTAAAGTTCTTTCTTGTATTTTTGTATCTCGCGGGCCTCGATTTCGATATCGGAAGCCTGTCCCTGCACGCCGCCCAGCGGCTGGTGAATCATCACACGGCTATGGGTGAGCGCGGCGCGCTTGCCCTCGGCACCTGCCACAAGGAGAACGGCGGCCATGGAGGCAGCCATGCCGGTGCAGATGGTGGCGACGTCGCAAGAGATGAACTGCATGGTGTCGTAGATGCCGAGTCCGGCGGTAACGCTACCGCCCGGGGAGTTGATATAGACGGAGATGTCCTTACCGCTGTCAACGGAGTCGAGATAAAGCAGTTGCGCCTGCAAGGTGTTGGCGGTGTAGTCGTCGATGGGGGTGCCGAGGAAGATGATGCGGTCCATCATCAGTCGTGAGAACACATCCATCTGTGTGACGTTGAGTTGACGCTCCTCAAGGATGTAAGGGTTGAGGTATTGAGACTGGGCGCTCATCACGTCGTCGAGCACCATGCCGTTGATTCCCAAATGCCTTGTGGCAAATTTTCTGAAGTCGTTCATATCTATCTTTTGTTTTTTGTTCTTGGCGGGGCATCAGGACTGTTCACAGAGCCATATCTGTCGGATAAGCAAGTTATCCTGAATTGTTCGCCTCGCCTGATGAATGCAAAAACCGGGCCAACATTAAAGGTTATCGACCCTTTTTTCGATTCGTAGCAACAAAGTTACGAAAAAAAGTCGATAACCTTTATATGAAAAGGATTTTTTTTCAAAAAAATCTCTTTCTGTTGACTCTTAAAAAAGCACTTGTGCTTATTTTGTCAGCATTTCGGCAAAATGCGTCATGCTTTCGCCAACTGGCGGAATTCGTCAATCGTCACATTCTTGGTGTTCAGGCTGACGACAGGCTTGATGGCAAGCAACAATTTGCGCTCGATGACACGGTCGACGATGGTGTCGCTGTACTCCTTTTTCTTGAGCAGGTCGGCGGCATAGTTGTCGAGATACTCATCGGGCACGTCGTTCATGCCGTATTGAGCGAACTGAGCGCGAGCCATCTCGCGAGCAGCGGCCTTCATGTCGGCTTCCTCCACTTTGACGTCGTAGGCAGCGACAAGTTGCTCCTTGATGAGGTGCCATTTCAACTCACGCAGGCTGTCGGCGAAATGCTCATCCACATATTTCTCATCCTTGTCCTTGTTGTTGTTCTTCATAATCTTCTTGAGCAACTCCTCGGGGAAGGTGAGTTCGCCCACCTTGTTCTCGGCATAGGCACGCAAGTCGGCGAGGAAGCGGAAGTCCTCTTCCACGCGGAGTTGCACCTTCAGGCCCTCGGCGATTCTGGAGCGGAACTCCTCCTCACCATTCACATTACCCTCGCCAAACACGGTGTCGAAGAGTTTCTGATCCACCTCGGCATTGACATACCTTGAGATTTCGGTAATCTGATAACTGAAATCGCTGGTCATGTCGGCAGCGTCGGCCTTCTCTATCTTAAGGAGGGCAGCCACCTCGGTGTCGCTCTCGGGATAAGCCTTCTTGGGATTGAAGGTGATGATATCGCCCAACTTGGCACCATCGAAGAGAGCCTTCTGCTCGTCGGACTTGAAGTATTGGGGCATAAGCACTGCATCGGAAACGGTGATGCCGCCCTCAAGGGTGCTGCCATCGGCATCCAACTGGCGGAGGTCGCCCTTCAGCATGTCGCGCAACTCAGGTTCAAAGGCCTCCACTTTCTCGTAGTGTCCGTTTTGGCGTGCGAAAGCCTCCACCTGCTGGTCGATGAGTTCGTCGTCAATCTGGATGTCGTAGTAGTCTATTTTGTCGTTGCCATCAAGTGTGATTTGGAACTCAGGTGCGATGGCGATGTCGAAGATGAACTCGAACGGTCCGTCCTTCTCCAAATCCTGCGGCACCTGCTTTTCAGAGGGAAGAGGTTCGCCCAGCATGGCGATGTTGTTTTCCCTGACATATTTGTAAAGTTCCTCGCCCAAGGTTTTGTTGATCTCATCCACTTTCACAGCGGTGCCATACTGGCGCTTGATCATGCCCATGGGCACGTTGCCGGGCCTGAAACCGGGCACCCTGGCTTTCTTGCGATACTCTTTCAGTTGCTTTTCGACTTTTTCCTTGTAATCCTCAGCCTCCACGACCAATGTTATCTGGCCATTGACCTTGTCGGCATTCTCGAATGAAATTTTCATTTTCCGTTTTTATATTATTAAATAATGTGATACGATGGGAGATTTTCTCAAATTGGGTGCAAAATTACACATAATTTGCAGAAAACCCACAAATTATTCGGAAAAAATAGCCAAAGTGCTGATTTCTCCGATTTTCCCAACAAAAAGAAGCACGACGAACGCCTCTTAACCCTCTCGTGCCCGACGCTCCTCGTCAAGTGTCTGGAAATCCTTTTTCCGCAGCACGAAACTGTTGCTTAGGTACTTCTCACGCACAATCTTGTTGGCAGCCAACTCCTCGGGGTTGCCCTTGAAAAGGATGCGTCCTTCGAAGAGCAGATAGGCACGATCGGTGATGGTGAGCGTCTCCTGCACGTTATGGTCGGTGATAAGAATGCCGATGTTGCGGTATTTCAACTGCCATACAATATGTTGGATGTCCTCCACCGCGATGGGATCGACGCCGGCAAAGGGTTCGTCGAGCATGATGAACTTCGGGTCGATGGCCAGGCACCGCGCTATCTCCGTACGGCGGCGCTCGCCGCCCGAGAGTTGGTCGCCCTTGTTCTTGCGCACCTTGTTGAGTCTGAACTCACTGATGAGGCTCTCCAGTTTTTCCAACTGCTGGCGACGGGTGAGGTTGGTCATCTCAAGCACGGAGAAAATGTTGTCCTCAACACTCATTTTCCTAAAGACACTCGCCTCTTGGGGCAGGTAACCGATACCTGCCCGTGCACGTTTATAGACAGGATACTTGGTGATGTCGGTGTCGTTGAGATAGATATGGCCGGCATTGGGCACTATCAGGCCCGTCGTCATGTAGAACGAAGTGGTCTTGCCGGCTCCATTAGGACCCAGCAGACCAACTATTTCGCCTTGACTCACTTCTATCGACACCTCGTTGACCACGGTGCGCTTGCCATAGCGCTTCACCAGGCCCTCGGTGCGCAGCACCATCCTGCCGCTTTCCTGTGCGGTGTTGCTCTCCATGGTCACTTCACGTAAACGATGGCGAGACGGTTGGAGGTGTTGCCCTGCACGCCACGGCCAATGGCTTCATCGACCACCACGCCACGGTCGGTCAGGTAGCGTGCCACAGCATCGGCGCGTGCTTGTGACAGCCGCTGGTTAAGTTCGGCGCTGCCCTCGGGCGATGCCGTACCAACGACCTGGACATGCGAACCAGGCTTCACGCCATTGAGGGCGTTCATTGCCTCCTGCGTGAGCAGCGACTTGCCCTGGGCGAAGGTGACGAACACAAGGTTCTCAACGCGCACCTCTCGGCCACCCACCTGCACTTCCTTGACTACTTCCTTCTCCCTCACCACCTCGCGAGGCTTCTTGGCCAGTTCGGCACGCAAATCATTGATGATGCCGTTCAAGCGGCGCACCTCGTTGTCGTCGGTGGCTCCTGCCAACTTGAAGTTGTGAGTGCCGTTGGAATTGCGGAATTTGTACACGATGCCGGCATTGAGTTGCACAGCGGAGTTGTTGACATCGTAACGAGGACCCTGGTCACTGAAAGTGAGGCCACAGGGATCCTGATAACCAGGCTGCGAGTTGCTGCCTAACAACGCCCAAGTGAACGAAGGCTCGATGTAGAACTGCCACTGGCGGTCGCTACCGAAATTGAAGTTGAAGTCGATGCCAGCCTTCGAGGTCATCTTGTTGTCCGGCTTATACATGTTGCTGTTGGAACAGAAGAGATGTCCCCATCCCAAACCATAAAGGCCAGTCACCTCAAAGAAACGAGGCTGACCAGGATAGCCGCCGAAAAGGTTGGTGAAATTGACCGTCCCCAACAGAGACACGTTGGTGGCACGGACAAAAGTGCCAGTAGAGATATAGGGCTTGTTCGACAAATAGGCTGTCCCGTCAAGAGCGAGACCGAAGACAGGGGTGAACCACCGCCCGATGCGCAGTCCCACATTGGGGTCGAGGTTGTGCATCCACCTGACACCTGTCGTCTTGGTAGCCACGCCGCCGTTGACGCCCAAATAGATATTGTCGGAAGCCTTGCTTTCTTCCACGGTCTGCGCCGTAGCCGTCGCTGCCATGCAGGCAGCCGCTATGAATATTGCCAATTTTCTCATCATAATACTCGATTTTACAGATGAATAAGTGCCTTTAATTCTTTCTGACTGCAAAATAATAAAAAAAAATTGAAACTTGCAAACTTATTTTTTCCATTTTTATGTTATAAAACATGTTTAGAGCAAATAATATACCGACAAAGAGTAAAATGGCAAAAATTATGCGTACTTTTGGCGCAATGACAAAAATCATCCTTATCACTGGCGGCCAGCGGTCGGGCAAGAGCAGTCATGCCGAACAGTTGGCCTTAAGCATGAGCGAGCATCCCGTCTATATCGCCACCGCCCGCGTTTGCGACGCCGAATTCGCCCAGCGCGTCAGGCGTCACCAAGCCCGCCGCGGACCGCAATGGACCAACATCGAGGAGGAACTTCATCTCAGTAGGCACGACCTGACAGGGCGTGTGGTACTTGTCGATTGCGTCACGCTATGGTGCACCAATTTCTTCTTTGCCGACGGCAGCGACCATCCCGACACCGACAAGGTGCTCGCCGAGGTGCAGGCGGAGTTCGACAGGTTGACAAGCCAAGACGCCACGTTCATCTTCGTCACCAACGAGATTGGCAGTGGCGGCGTGAGCGCCAACGCCCTGCAAAGACAGTTCACCGACCTGCAAGGATGGATGAACCAATACATCGCCGCCCACGCCGACACCGTGGTGCTGATGGTGAGCGGCATTCCTGTCACCATCAAACCATGACCATGAGACCTTTCCACATCAACCCCACCGACAAGGCATTGCTGCCCGCCATCACCGACAAGATCGACAACTTGAACAAACCCAAAGGTTCGCTCGGTCGGCTCGAAAGCATCGCCACCCAACTATGCCTCATCCAACAGACACTCTCCCCCACCCTCTCACACCCCTGCCACCTGCTATTGGGCGCAGACCACGGCATTGAGCGCGAAGGAGTGAGTGTTTCGCCCCGCGAAGTCACCTGGCAACAAATGGTGAACTTCAGCCGAGGCGGAGGCGGTGTCAACATGTTTTGCCGGCAACACGGGTTTCACCTGCGCATCATCGACATGGGTGTCGATTACGACCTCAGTACCATCCAAGGCATCATCGACCGAAAGATAGCATGGGGGACGGACAATTTCCTTTATGGGCCAGCCATGACGCAGGAACAGATGGACAAAGCCATCGACACGGGTGCCCTACTCGCCGAACAATGCCATGAAGAGGGATGCAACATCCTCTGTATTGGCGAGATGGGCATCGCCAACACTTCGCCTTCAAGCATCTGGATGAGTTTGTTGGGCAACCTGCCACTCGACGAGTGCATCGGGGCAGGCGCCGGACTCGCCAGTGCGGGCGTCGCCCACAAGCGCACGGTGCTCCGCAAAGCCGTCGAACTGTACTTGAAGACCAACGACGCCCACGACGTGGAACAACTGATGCGGTATTTTGGCGGATTCGAAATGGTGGGAGCCATCGGCGCCATGCTCCGCGCCGCAGAACTGGGCATGACCATCATGGTAGATGGGTTTATCATGACAGCATGCATGTTGGTGGCCGCAAGGCTCCAACCCGCCATCACCGACTATGCCATCTTTGGCCATTGCGGCAATGAGTCGGGGCACCGACGCATGCTTCAACTGCTCGACGCACAGCCGCTGCTGTCGCTCGGCCTCTGCTTAGGCGAGGGGACTGGGGCACTCTGCGCCTACCCCATCATCGATTCTGCCGTGAGAATGATCAACGAAATGAACGACTTCGAACATGCAAACATCACTAAATACTTCTAAGTGGTATCAAAACCTGTGGGCCGCGCTCATTTTCTTTACACGGCTCCCCTTCTGGCGCCTTTACCAACCGCCCGGACAGAGTTACAAAGCCGTGGTGGAGTTTTGGCCTTTGGTGGGTTGGCTCACGGGCGGCACGATGGCGGCCATCCTCTATTTCGGGCCGATGGCGATGCCGCACGCCCTCGCCGTCGCCGTGGCCATCGTCGCACGACTGCTCATGACGGGCGCACTGCATGAAGACGGCCTGGCCGACTTCTTCGACGGTTTCGGAGGAGGCAACACGCGCCAACGCATCCTCGATATCATGAAAGACTCGCACATCGGCACCTATGGCGTGCTCGCCCTCATTGTCTATCTCGGCCTGCTCTTCATCTGCCTTTTCAGCCTAACGCCCCGCAACGCCGCGCTTCTCGTCCTCGCCGCCGACCCCTTTGCCAAGATGCTGGCCGGCCAAGTGGTGCAGATGATGCCGTATGCCCGCACCGAAAGCGAAGCAAAGGCAAGGGTGGTTTACCGTAAGGTGAGCATCGCGGGAGGCATCGCATTAGCGTTCCAAGGGCTGTTGCCAGCCATCCCCTTGTTGCTCTATGGTGGCATGGGAGGACACATCGAACTGCTCCTTTTCATCCCCTGCATCGTGATGTATTTCCTCTACCTGAAAATATGGCACACGCTGAAAGGTTATACCGGCGACTGTTGCGGTGCCATGTTCCTATTGGTAGAACTAAGCGTCTATCTGACCGCTGTCATCGGCTGAAGCCGACAAAACAAACTCGCCATGAAAGTCACCTTAATAAGACACACCAGTGTGGCAGTGCCCAAAGGCACTTGCTATGGGTGGAGCGACGTTGACGTGGCCGACACCTTCGAGGAAGAGGCCATCGGCACGCTGCGACTCATCGAAGGTTGCCACTTCGACCATGCTTTCACCTCACCTCTTCTGCGTGCCCGCAAGTTAGCGGCCAGATGCGGTTACCCCGACGCCACCCCCGACGACCGGCTGAAAGAGATGAACATGGGCGAATGGGAGATGCAACCATGGGACGACATCCACGACGAAGCCCTACAGCGATGGTTCGACGACTACATGCATCTCCCAGCCACTGGTGGCGAGAGTTTTCCCATGCTGTACGCCCGCGTGGCGTCTTTTCTCGACGACCTACGACACCAACCTTTCGACCATGTGGCGGTGTTCGCCCACGGTGGCGTCATCGTAGCGGCAGGCATTTATGCCGGCTTTTGGGACGAAAAGGACGCCTTCGCCCACCAACCGCCCTACGGAGGGGTGGTGGAACTCTTTTTTTAGGAGTTTGGGAGTTAGGGAGTTAGGGAGTTTAGACAATAGATTTGGTTGCTCATTGCCTTTAGCGACAAGCATAAGACGGCTGTATAGCAATGGACCGAAAGCCAAGAGCGTAAATTTAGGGCATAGTCCAAAGTATAGGCAAGAGTAATGTCTAAACTCCCTAACTCCTTAACTCCCTTTTCCAAACTCCCAAACTCCTTTCCTGCATTCCTTCGGCTGTTTTTTATTTTTTTGTCTCGAAATGATAGGTTTGGGCATCTTGACCACTCTTTATCATTGATATCAACCCCAAAAGGAAAAAAAGATGAGACAAATCAAAATCACTGAAAGCATCACCAGCCGCTCGGAAGAGGCTTTGGAGAAATACCTGGTGGAAATCGGGCATTATCCGCTACTGACCGTGGAGCAGGAGGTGGAACTTGCCCATGCTGTCCGCAAGGGCGGCAAGAAGGGCGAGCAGGCCAAGCAACAACTCATCAACTGCAACTTGCGCTTCGTCGTGTCGGTGGCCAAGCAATACCAGCGCTATGGCATGCCGCTGACCGACCTCATCAACGAGGGCAACATCGGACTGATCCGTGCCGCCGAGCGCTTCGACGAGACCCGAGGCTTCAAATTCATCTCCTATGCCGTGTGGTGGATCCGACAGAGCATCATGCAGGCCATCAGCGAGTGCAGCAGCCTCATCCGCATCCCGCTCAACCAGAGTAGCATCAAGAGCCACGTGAACAACGCCATCCGGCTGTTTGAACAAGAGCACAGCCGTCGCCCGTCGGTAAGGGAAATCAGCGAGTTGACAGGCTTCGACGAGGAAAAGGTGGAGTTTGCCATGGGACTGTCCACTCACCACTCGAGCATCGACGCCCCCGTTTCCGACGACGACACCCTCACCTTCAGCGACCAGTTGATGGCCGACGCCTCGTTCGCCACCGACTTCGCCGTGGACCGTGAGTCGATGAGCAACGACCTCAACCGCGTGCTCAGCACCGTGCTCAACAAGAAGGAACTTTACATTCTGAAGCAGAGTTTCGGCATCGGCTGTCCAAGTCGCAGCCTTGAGGACATCGCAGAGGAAATCGGCATCACCCGCGAGCGTGCCCGTCAAATCAGGGAGCGCAGCATTCGCAAGGTGAGAAGCAGCAAGAAGTCGGCCGTACTCCTCAACCACCTCTAAGCCCTTCACCTGCCAAGAATACTACAATCGAGGCGCCTCTCCGACAAGGAGCAGGCGCCTCGAACATTTTATTTAGCCAAAGCCGACAGCGGTTTTATTTCTCCAAGGGCTGTGGCAATTGGAGTGGTTCGTCATCAGGGTCGAAGATGGCGGTGTTGGCCCACGTTGTAGTGCTGCTAATGCCGTCGCCATCCTTGAACACACGGAAGGTACCCTTTTTCATCAGCGTGTTGTTGGGGTCGCTGCCCTTTTCGAGCAGGACGAAGCCATGGTACATGTTCTTGATGCCGGCAGCCGTTTTCGTGCCCGAGATGAGCGTGGCCAACTTGACGTCGATGCCGTTGGACACACCTTCGGAAATGAAGAAGCATGTGAAATTGTCTCCCGAACCAATAATGGCCGCCCCCTTGGCCGAAGAGGTCGTATTGCTGTTCACGTCATGGTTGTCGTAGTCGAGTGTGTTCTTTTGCTCATCTTGGTTGGTGAAGCGCATCACAATGCCCAAATATTCTCTGCCTGCCGCCTGAGAGTAATCTTCGAAGAAGATGGCGATGTTGGGACTAAAGGAATATATCCCCTCGATGGTGGGAGGTGTGCTGCCACTGAAAATGGGCATGTACTTACCCATCTTGTTAATATACTCCTCGGGAATGGAATAAGTGAGGCGCTCGTCGTAGGCCTGCGCATAGGTGTTGACACTGTCGAGTTGCGCCTCCGACACCTTGAAACTGGAACCGTCGGTGCGTTTCACCACAACCCCTTTCAATCCTGCGCCCGCGTCGGGAACGATGCAGTCGAAGTCGGCTGTCGGAATGTTGGTTTGGGTGCCATTGTGCTCATAAACGATGATACCCTGGGCGCGACCTTGCATGCCGGTCAGTGCCAGCAGCATGGTGATGATGTATGGAAAGATGTTTCGTTTCATTTTCTCGTGATTTTGATGGTTGCACTTCCAGATTTGACGATATAGACGCCTCTTGGCAGTTGCCCGAGGGCGATGACGGTGTCACCGTTGGCATCGGCCTTCTGTTGGCAGACAGGTTTTCCGTCCACTGTGTAGATGGCGACAGTCATCCCAGGCACACAGCCCCTGACAAGCAGTCGGTCGCTGTCGCGGAGGATAGACGGAGCCACCCAACCGCTGAACACCTCATCGATGCCAAGGGGATTGCCATTGATGTCGCTCATGGTGAACTTCAACACATCCTTTGCCGCGTATGTCACAGAAGTCTGTGTGGTCTTCAAGGTAAAGGTGGTGCCGCTCATGGTAAGTTGTGGACGATGTGCGAGCGGATAAGCAGTGTACATGCCATTGTTCAGCCAAGCAAAGAAATAGCCTGCGGCAGTAGTGTTTCCCGAACCTCCACCCGGTTCGTCACCAGGCTCCACAGGAGGTTCTTCTTGCGGCTTCACGCCATCGACCTTGCAGTTGTAGCCGATGAGGTAGTGACCCGCACCAGCGAAGTGATGGACTTGTACGTAGTACCTGCCAGCCTCCACGTTATTCAGCGTCAAAATTTTCTCCTCGCCGAAATAGGCATCGATTTCCCCTCCGCTATACTGCTTCGGTGTGTTGCCGTCTATGGAGTGCATCCTCATGTAGTAGATATCGACATCCTTGCTCAGTCGGATGGTGAGTTCCACGGTGCTCTTCGCCGGCACGTCGATGGCATACCAGTCGTCCACGTCCTTGTCGTCGGACAGTGCGTAGTAGCCCAGGTGGCCGGAAGTCGGTTCGCCGTCGATAAGCGTCTGTGCTTGGGTCCACTCGTTATTGGGCTCATTGTCTGTAGCATACTCGTTCTGCTCAAAGCGGTAGTTGAGCGTGTATGCACCTGGTCCGCTATACCGCTGCACTTCCACGTAATAGGTGCCTGCCGCGATATCGGCTGTTTCTATCTTGTTCTCGGCGTTTGTGCCGTTGTCTATATAGTTGCGCTGTCCGATGGTGCCGTCGGCCTTGAGCACATTGAGCGACATGTAGTAGATGTCGAGGTTGTCGTGTTGTGTGAGGGTGAGAGTCACCTTGCCGTCGCGCGGGACGTTGATTTTGTACCAGTCGGTCTCATCGGGGTCGTTGTAGTATTGGTAGCCCAGGTGACCCGTGACGCTCTTGTTGCGTGCCAACTGCTGTGCCCCCTGCCAGGTGTCGTTGTTTTCCTTGTCGTTGTCGTAGGCATTGGGCTCAAAGCGATAGGTCAGGGTGAACTTGCCGTCGCCACTCCACCGGCGGATGTGCAGGTAGTAGGTGCCCGGCGCGAGGTCGTTCACCGTCAGTGTCTTCTGCTCGTTGGGATAGGCATCGATGTAGTTGTTGTAGCGACGTTGTGTCTTCCGCTCGGCGTCGAGGTAGCAGAGTTCCATGTACTCGATGTCGAGTTTGCTGTCGAGACGGATGTTGAAGTGTGCCGTTCCGTCCTTGGCCACCACCACCTTGTACCAAGCGTCCTTCACCTGTTCGCTCATGCCTCCTTCGACAGTCTGGCCACCCACGATTTGTTCGCCATTCTGCCAGGTAGTGCCTGGTTTCGGGTCGGTGGGCACGCCGTTGTCCTCGTCGGCGGGCAATGGTTCTTGGGGTGTCACGTTGCCAATTTTCGTGTCGTAGGCCAAGAAGTAATAGCCCTGTCCAGAATTATATTCCACCCGCACTTGGTAGGTACCAGCCTCCACATCTTTGACAGTAAGGGTGCCGCCATCAGTGCCCATCCAGAGGCTGCCT
>CAMKSZ010000019.1 GCA_946415525.1 uncultured Prevotellaceae bacterium
CCGATCCGAACACTGCGCATAGCAGCGTCATCATGAGTAATCGTAGGTTTTTTTTCATGTTGATATGTTGTTAGATTATTATTTATTTTGCGTCGATGGCGTATTCCTCGATGCCGATGTTGTGTTTGGCAAAGAGGGCGCGGGTGTTCTTGAGGTAGGTCTCGCGCTTGGTGCGCTCGGTGGCGTTGAGGTTTTCGGAGGGATAACTGGAGGGCAGCACGCGGTAGTTGTGCTTGCCGGAGGTGACGGGGCGCGACACCCAGTAGAGCGTGTAGCCGCAGTCGGTGAGGGTGGTGTGCCCGTCGGCCTTTGTGAGGGTGAGGCGCACCATCGTGCCGCCGTCGGTGTTGGGACGCGACTGGTTGGAGACGAAGTTGCCGAGTGAATAGGCGAGCAGGTGCTTCTCGCCGCCGATGGCGCGCACTTCGATGGGTTCCACCACGTGGGGATGGCCGCCGACGATGTGGTCGATGCCGTGGGCGAACATCCAGTCGGCGAGGTCGCGCTGTGCCTTGTTGGGCAGCAGTTGGTATTCGTCGCCCCAGTGGGGGATGGCGATAATCACGTCGGGGTGCATCGTCTTTGCCTTGGCGATGTCGCGGGCGATGACCGCCGTGTCGATGAGGTTGACGACGCAGGGCTTGGGCACGGGGATGCCGTTGGTGCCGTAGGTGTAGTTGAGCAGACAGATGCGGATGCCGTTTTTCTCAATGAGGAACGGGTATTTTGCCGCACGGTCGGCTTCGTCGCAATAGGTGCCGAGGTGCTTCACGCCGAGTGAGTCCATCATCGTGATGGTGCGGTTGATGCCGCGGGCGTAGGTATCGACACTATGGTTGTTGCAGGTGGTGAGCACGTCGAAACCGCAGTCGATGGCGGCTTGCAGGTATTCGTCGGGGGCGCAGAACTGCGGGTAGCCCTTGAAGGGAGGGCCGCCAAGGGTGACCTCGAAGTTGGCGATGGCGATGTCGGCCTTCTGAATCTCGGGGGCCATCTCGTCGAACACGCCGCTGTAGTCGTAGGTGCCGTTGGCGCGGCGGGCAGCATCGATTTGGGGCTTGTGCTGCATCAGGTCGCCGGCGAACAGCAGCGTCACTTCTTGGTGCGTGGCGACACTGTCGGTGGGGGTGGGACCGCCCTGTGCCTTGCCGGTGCAGCAGGCGGTGGTGGCGATGACGACGAGGCTAAGCGTGCGGACGCATAGCCACTGGCTGAGGGAGAATCGGGTGCTATTCATGTCGGTCTGGGTAATAGACGATGGTTTTACTTGGATGGGTTTTACTTTAGTGAGCAAAATTAGCATATTTTGTTGATATAATAAAATAAAAGAGGTGGTTTTATAGTGGTGGTGACAAAATGACATATAAAAGTGACAAAATGGCCCGTTTGCGAAGGTGGCACAAAGATTGCATGATAGGGGGTGTAAGCGGAAAGCCAAGGGCGCCGCCAACAACATGAGTATAAACCATTTAAATTATAGGAGATAAAATTATGAGACGTATGCAAAGAGATTATTGGTTGCCAGAATTGTTCAACGACCTGATGAACGCCGGACTGGGCGTGACGAAGACAAACAACACCGCACCTGCCATCAACGTGAAGGAGACCGACGAGGCTTATGTCGTTGAGGTGGCTGCACCGGGCTTGAGGAAGGAGGATTTCTTCGTGAACATCAACGATGAGGGCAACCTTGTGGTGAAGATGGAGCGCAACGAGCAGGAAAAGCAGGAGGACGAAAAGGCTCACTACCTGCGCCGTGAGTTCTCTTACACAAAGTATGAGCAGACGCTGATCTTGCCCGACGACGTGGACAAGGAGAAGATTGCCGCCAAGGTGAACGATGGCATCCTCACCGTCTCCCTCCCGAAGTTGGAGGCTTCAAGGGTGAAAGTGGCTCGTTCCATCGAAATCGGATAACATCCGCAATTATTTAGCATCGCATGGCCCGGGGATTCCCGGGCTTTTTTTCTTTTTTTTTCTCTCCTCTCCTCTCTCCTCCGGATTTTCCGGATATCCCGGATTCTCCGGATTTTCCGGATTTTCCGGATTTTCCGGATTCTCCGTCTCGCCCTCGCCTCCCCGCCTTCGCCCTCGTCGCCTCGCCTCGCTTCCCCGGCTCGATATATCGCCATATCGATATCTCGATATATCGCCCCATCAATATATCGCCTCATCCCCCTCTCTAATTTCCTCCCTTGAAAACCTCGAATAAATTTGGCGTTTCGCTCGCTTATTCGTAATTTTGCAACGGGAAAGGCTGCGGCCACTTCTCATATAAAAATACAAACCAATTTTACGAAATAAAACATGGCAAAAAAAGCACTTTTGATGATACTCGACGGATGGGGTATCGGCAAACATGGTGAGGGCGACGTCATCTACAACACCCCCACACCCTTTTTGGACTATCTCAACGCTGTGAGCGCCCACTCGCAACTGCAAGCCTCGGGCGAGGATGTAGGACTGCCCGACGGACAGATGGGCAACTCCGAGGTGGGACACCTCAACATCGGCGCCGGCCGCGTCGTCTATCAGGACTTGGTGAAAATCAACAGGGCATGCCGCGACAACTCCATCATGAGCAACCCCGAAATCGTCAGCGCATACTCCTACGCCAAGGAGACGGGGAAAAAACTGCACCTCATGGGACTCACTTCCGACGGTGGCGTGCACTCTTCTTTGGAACACCTCATCAAACTGATTGAGATTGGAAAGGAATACGGACTCAAGAACACTTTCGTGCACTGCTTCATGGATGGACGCGACACCGACCCCAAGAGCGGTATCGGATACATCAAGCAAATCACCGAGGTGTGTGAGAAAAACGACGCTGCCATCGCTTCCATCGTGGGACGATTCTACGCCATGGACCGCGACAAGCGCTGGGAACGCGTGAAAGAAGCCTACGACCTCCTCGTAGAGGGCAAGGGCAAGCAGGCCGACGACATGGTGGCTGCCATGCAGGAGAGTTACGACGAGAAGGTGACCGACGAGTTCATCCTTCCCATCAACAACGCCAAGGTCGATGGCACCATCCAGGAGGGCGACGTCGTCATCTTCATCAACTTCCGCAACGACCGCGCCAAGGAACTTACCATCGTCCTCTCGCAGCAGGACATGCCGGAACAGGGCATGAAGACCATCCCCGGACTTCAATATTATTGCATGACTCCCTACGACGCAAGTTTCAAGGGACTGCACGTGCTCTTCCCCAAGGAGAATGTGGAGGACACCCTCGGAGAATACCTCTCCAAACTCGGCAAGAAGCAGTTGCACACGGCGGAGACGGAGAAATACGCTCACGTCACCTTCTTCTTCAACGGCGGGCGCGAGGCTCCCTATGAAAACGAAGACCGCATCCTCGTGCCGTCGCCGAAGGTGCCTACCTACGACCTGAAACCGGAAATGAGCGCCTACGAGGTGAAGGACAAACTCGTGGAGGCCATCAAGACAGAAAAATACGACTTCATCGTCGTCAACTTCGCCAATGGCGACATGGTGGGGCACACGGGTGTCTATAACGCCATCGCCAAGGCTGTGTGGGCGGTGGACCATTGCGTCAAAGAGGTGATTGAGGCTGCCAAGGCTGCTGACTATGAGGCTATTATCATCGCCGACCACGGCAATGCCGACAATGCCATCAACGAGGACGGCACACCCAATACGGCTCACTCCCTCAACCCCGTGCCCTTCATCTACGTCACCGACAACAACAGCGCTCGCGTGCTCGATGGCAGACTTGCCGACGTGGCTCCTTCCATCCTGCACATCATGGGCTTGGAGCAGCCGGCGGACATGACTGGGCGCAACTTGATTTTGGACAACTAAGCAGCACCATCTGCTGCAAGACATTGGTGCTCAGGCATTGCTATCTGCAAAAAGTGATGCCTGGGCACAAGTGTAGCCTCCGGTTTGCTTCCCCCTTATCAGCCTGTAAAAGACCAACCTAAATACGTCCGAGTGCTATGAATGTGAAAATCGAACAGTCGTGGAAGTCCCGCATCGGGGAAGAGTTTGAAAAGCCTTATTTCGCCGCCCTCGTCGAGAGGGTGAGGCAGGAATATGCCCAAAACACTTGCTATCCGCCGGGACGGCTCATTTTCAATGCCTTCAACACTTGTCCCTTCGACAAGGTGAAGGTGGTAATCATAGGGCAGGATCCATATCATGAACCCGGACAGGCCATGGGACTGAGTTTCTCGGTGCCCGATGGGGTGATGATGCCGCCGTCGTTGGTCAATATCTTCAAGGAGGTGCAGCAGGACTTAGGGACACCCCTTCCCCTGACGGGCAACCTGACGAGGTGGGCGGAGCAGGGGGTGCTCCTCCTCAACGCGACGCTGACTGTCAGGGCCCATGTGGCGGGAAGTCACCAGCGCATCGGATGGGAGGAGTTCACCGACGCTGCCATCAGGGCGCTCAGCAGCGGGCGCGAGCACCTCGTGTTTCTTCTGTGGGGTGGATATGCGCGTAGCAAGGCGGCACTCATCGACCGTTCGCGGCACTTGGTGCTGCAGGCGGTGCATCCCTCTCCTTTGTCGGCCAATCGCGGGGGATGGTTTGGCAACCGCCATTTCTCCCAGGCAAATGCCTACCTGGCTGCCAACGGCATAACTCCCATCAACTGGTAAACAAGATGAAAAAGGAAATCCCACCCATCATACAGGTCGGCGACGTGCTGGTCTCGTCGGACATCCTGACGCAGTGTTTCTGCTGCGACCTGGAGGCCTGCCATGGCGAATGTTGCGTGGAGGGCGATGCGGGGGCTCCGGTGACCTTGGAGGAGATTGACCAACTGGAGACTTGCCTCGACGAGGTGTGGGGCGACTTGTCGGCTTCGGCGCAGGCTGTCATCGACAGGCAGGGGGTGGCTTATGCCGACTCCGACGGCGACATGGTGACAAGTATTGTCGGCGGGCGCGACTGTGTGTTCACTTGCTATGAGAATGGGACTTGTCTCTGCGCTCTGGAGAAGGCTTTCCGGGAGGGGCGTACGTCGTTTTGTAAACCTATCAGTTGCGCCTTGTACCCCATCCGCGAGAAAACTTTCAGAGGGGGACTTGTGGGACTGAACTACCATCAGTGGGAGGTCTGCAAAAAGGCGGTGGAGAAGGGAAGGCAGTTGCAACTGCCGGTCTATCGCTTTCTAAAGTCGCCGCTCGTCAGACGTTTTGGAGAGGATTGGTACGAGGAACTCGAACAGGTGGCGCAGGAACTTTTGTGAGTCCTTTTCCCGCATTCTCTTTTCTGCATTCTCCCCTCCATGTCATGTCAGCGAATATCATTTAAACATATAATTGCCACGAATTGTCCATAAATTTTTGTGAGCACAGAAATTCATGACCAATTATAGGGTAATTATATGTTGAAAAAAAGAAATTATCGTTTTTCTCAAAAAGTTTGCAGTTTTGAAATAATAGTGTCGCCAAAAAAGTGATGCTTGTCGAAAAAATACCATTTATTGTCCAATATTTACCAATCATTTTGCTTTTTTGCCTTTAATTTTGCAGTGTCAAACATATCCTTTATGGGTGGTTTGATTACTTGCTGGAACAACTATATATGATCCTGGACGGGTGTACACTGCCCGGACAGCAATAGTATTAAACGTAAAGTTTTGTTATCAACAATGCGCGGATGCCGTGAGGCATCCGCGCTTTTTTATGCCTATACGCCTGCTTTTCTCCTTCTTTATGGTCGTAATTCTCAATATTATTCCTATATTTGCAGTCGATAACAAAAAGACAAACTATTCATGAAAAGACATCTCAAACACCTCCTTCTTTTGCTCCTTCCGTTGACAGCACAGGCACAACAGCCACACATGCGACTTTGGTATGACCGGCCGGCGCAGTTCTTCGAGGAGTCGCTGCCCATCGGCAACGGACGGTTAGGCGCGTGCATCTATGGCGGTACCGATGACAACACACTTTTCCTCAACGACATCACGCTGTGGACCGGCAAGCCCGTTGACCCTCGTCTCGATGCGGATGCTCACCAGTGGATTCCCGAGATACGAAAGGCGCTCTTCAATGAGGACTATGCCTTGGCAGACAGTCTGCAACTGCGCGTGCAAGGGCCCAACTCGCAATTCTACCAGCCTCTCGCCACTTTTCACATGCTTGACGACAACAAGGGGGAGGTTACCGGTTACGAGCGTCGCCTCTGCCTTGACAGCGCCCTCTGCAGTGACTCCTACACCCGCGGCGGTGTCCGCTTCACCCGCGAATATTTCGCCTCGCATCCCGACAAAACCATCGCCATGAGGGTGGTGAGCGACGGCCCGAACATCAATTGCCGACTGGTGCTTACCTCGCAAGTGCCTCACAACGTGAAAGCATCGGTGCCTGCCAGTCGCAACGGACAACTGACCATGACGGGACATGCCATCGGGGATGAGCGGGAAAGCACCCATTTCTGTACCATCATGAGGGCACAGGCTACTGATGGCGTGTTGACTGCCAAGGATTCCACGTTGACCGTCAGCGGCGCCCGCTCCCTCATTGTCTATTTCGTCAACGAGACGAGTTTCAACGGCGCTCTCAGCCATCCCGTGAGCGAAGGGGCGTCGTACGTGGCCAACGCCACCGACGACTGCTGGCATCTGGTCAACTACAGTTACGACCAGTTGCGGAAACGGCATATCGACGACTACCGCTCGCTCTATACGAGGATGCAACTCTCCCTCGAAGGCGACAGCCAGCAAAACAACGACTACCAGCGGCTTACCACCGACGCCCTGCTCAAGCATTACACCGATCATGGGGGCAACAACCGACTGCTCGAAACCCTCTATTTCCAATATGGGCGCTATCTGCTCATCGCTTGTTCGCGCACCCCGGGCGTGCCTGCCAACCTGCAGGGACTATGGACGCCCCATCAGTTCTCGCCCTGGAGAGGCAACTACACCGTCAACATCAATCTGGAGGAAAATTATTGGCCTGCTGAGGTGACCAACTTGAGCGAGATGACCACTCCCCTGTGGGGATTCATGCAGTCGCTGGCGGCCAACGGGAAAAATGTGGCACGCAACTACTACGGCATCGGACGGGGGTGGTGCTCCAGCCACAACAGCGACATATGGGCCATGGCGAATCCGGTGGGCGAGAAACGGGAAAGTCCGGAGTGGAGCAACTGGAACTTGGGTGGCGCTTGGCTCTCGCAGGCTTTGTGGGAGCACTACAGATACACCCTCGACCGTGATTTCCTCGTAGGCACCGCCTATCCGCTGCTCCGGGGTGCTACGGAATTCTGCCTCGACTGGCTCATCGACAACCCTCGGCAGGCGGGTGAACTGATAACGGCGCCCAGCACCTCGCCTGAGAACGAGTATAAAACCTTCGAGGGCTATCATGGCACTACTTGCTATGGCGGCACTGCCGACTTGGCCATCATCCGCGAGTTGTTTGCCAACACGCTGGCGGCTGGAAAAATCATCGGTGAGGACGAACGTTTCATGAAGGAGGTGAAGGAACATCTCGACAGACTCCATCCCTATACCGTGGGGCACGACGGCGACCTGAACGAATGGTACCATGACTGGGACGACTGGGATCCTCAGCATCGGCACCAGTCGCATCTCATAGGGCTCTATCCGGGGCATCACATCACCGTCGGCGGCACTCCCTCATTGGCGCGAGCCGCGGAGAGGAGCCTTGAAATCAAGGGCGACCACACCACGGGGTGGAGCACCGGATGGCGCATCAACCTCTGGGCGCGCCTGCACAGGGCCGACCAAGCCTATCATCTCTACCAAAAATTGCTCACCTACGTCTCGCCCGATGGTTACAAAGGCCCTGACAGACGGCGGTCGGGCGGTACTTACCCCAACCTGTTCGATGCTCATCCTCCATTCCAAATCGATGGCAATTTCGGCGGTACTGCGGGGGTGTGCGAGATGCTCTTGCAAGGCGACGAGAAGGAAATGGAATTGTTGCCTGCATTGCCTGAACCATGGCGAAATGGCTGTGTCAAGGGCATACGTGCCCGTGGCGGACATACGCTTGATTTCTCTTGGCAGGACGGTGGGCGCAAGGTGGTGGCAACCATCATGCCGGGAAGCAATGCAAAAATGCGCATCGTCTGCGGAGGAAGTTCCCGTGAAATAAAGTTGAAGAAAGGAAAGAAAAAGACCGTGACTTTGTCGAAAACGGAAAAATGAATTTCTTGAATCCTTAACTGGCGCGACGCGTTTCGCTGATGGACAAGGCAGCCATGTGGATAGCAATCACATGGCTGCCTTGCCGTTCAACCTCTGCGGTATTTGGAGGGCGACAAGCCGACGTGCTCCTTGAAATACTTGCCAAGAAACGATTGGTTGGGGAAATGCAGGATGTTCGTGATTTCCTTGATGCTCATCGACGATGTCTTGAGCAGTGCCCTGATTTCAAGTGTGACATAATGGTCTATCCATTCGTTGGGCGTGCGATGGCTCACTTGCTTTACCGTTTCCGACAGGTATTTGGGAGTGATGCCCATCTGCTTGGCATACCATCCTACGCGGCGCTCCTTCGTGAAATGCTGCTTGACAAGGATGATGAAGTCTTTGAAAATCGCCTCGGCGCGCGTGCATTGGGGGGCGGCGAGCAAATGATGGTAAATCTCGTTGCCAAGGTCGTAGATCATCGACTTGAGGAGCGACATGGCGAGTTCACGACGGAAACGGTGGTTTTGGTCGTTGACTTTCTTGCTGATGATGTAGAAATATTCTAAGAAGAGCCTTACGGTGTCCTCGCTCAAAGGCAGAACGGGGTTGGAATAGGCCAAAAGGAAAAGTCGGGATAACTCATGCACGCCCTTGAGGGTCTCGTTGAAGAAATCGTCGGACACCAAAATCACCATGCCCTTGAAATCCTGACTGAGACTATAGTCGCTAATCACCTGCCCCTCGTTGAAGATGACAATGTGGTTCTTGCCGACGACGTGCTCCTTGGAATCGACGGTATAAATGGCGCTTCCTTCATAGCAGAGGGCGGCAAAAAAGCATTTCATCGTCCTGGGCTCTTCGACGAGGGGAACATCCTCGAATGAACTGAAAAGCACCAGGTCGTTGTCGATGAACGAGCAGCCGGGCATGATGGCCTTGGCGCGCTCTATGTCCAAGAAAAAATGATTGGTTGCATTCATAACTTACATTGATTTGAAATGCAAATTTAGCGAAAAAAACGACACTCCAATTATAAATTGTAAAAAAATCATAGACATTTTGCAAAAAATTATACTATTGTTTCCGTAGTTGGGTCGGAGTCATTTGGTATTGCTGCTTGAAAGCCTTGGTGAAATGCCCGCTGTCGTCGAAGCCGCATTTCATGGCCACTTCGCTGATGGCCATGCCAGGATGGGCGGTGAGCAGTTGGTGCGCCCGTTTTAGACGGAGGTGCATGATACAGGCCACGGTGGTCTCGCCAGTGATGGCGTAAAGTTTGCGGCGCAGTTGGCGACTGCTGAGGCAGAGACGGGAGGCGGTGGTCTCCACATCGACGGAGCCTTGGCTCATCTGGTCGTTGACGACCTCGGAAAATTGCTGGAGGAATTTCTTGTCGTCGGCGGAAAGTTGTTCTTCGGCAATGGGGGTGTCGCTGTGGGATATCGACTGAGAGAAGTGCTCGCGCAGTTTCTTGCGCTGAAGGATGAGTTGCTCCACCCGTACAAGCAATTCATTGGCGCTGAATGGCTTGGATAAAAAGACGTCGGCTCCCGCCTGGAGTGCCCGCAGCCGGTCTTCCTCTTGGGTCCTGGCGGTGATGACGATGAAGGGGATGTGGCTCAGGAGCATCGACTCCCTGACGGCATGGCATAGTTGAAAACCATTGATGCCGGGCATCATCAGGTCGCTGACAATGAGGTCGGGCACATATTCGTTGGCTTTCTTCAACCCTTCCTCGCCGTCGTTGGCATAGATGATGTCGTAGTCGTTGCGAAGCAGCGAACCGATGTATTCCAGCACGTCGTTGTTGTCCTCGACGATGAGCACCCTCGGCAGCGTGGATGTCTCTGAGTCGTCGGGGATGTTGATGATGTCGTCGGCGGCCTTGGGCCTGCGGGGACTTTCGTCCAACTGCACGGCAGGGTATTGTGGGTCGGCGTCGTGGAGGGGGAGGTGGATGGTAAAGGTGGTGCCCTTGCCCTCGATGCTCTTCACCTCTATGGTGCCTTTGAGCAAATCGACGATTTGCTTGACGAGCGAAAGGCCCACGCCGGTGCTGAAGCCGGAAGGTTGCACGTCGCTGGTGTAAAATTCCTCGAAGATGTGGGGGAGGTCTTTCTCGCTGATGCCCTTGCCGGTATCGGTGATGAAGAGCACGAGATGGCCGTCTTCCAAAGAGGTGCCGACGAGCACGTTGCCGCCGGCATCGGTGTATTTCAGCGAGTTGGAGATAAAGTTGTAGAGAATCTTGTTGTAACAGTCGGGGGCGAACACAATGTCCGCCTCTTTGTGGGAGGGGATGTAGTGGAGGGAGATGCCTCGCTGGTGGGCGAGTTCGACGAAACTATCGACTATCATCTCCGTATAGGCGACGATGGGACCGTGTTTCCATTCGACAACGTTGAACTCTGACTTGAACTTCGCCAGTTCGAGCAATTGGTTGGTGAGCCGCTGCATGTGGTAGCCGTTGCGGTTGATAACTTGTGCGGCCTTTAAAATGTCTTCCCGGCTTTGGGCGCGCCCTTTCTCGATGCTCTCGCTCAGGCCGATGATGACTGTCAGCGGTGTGCGAAACTCATGGGCTGCCTTGGTGAAGAAATTGAGGCGCATGCGCTGGTGACTTTCCATCAGGGCGTTGGCTTTCGTGCGGTTGCGCAGGTTGTGGAAGAGGATGCCTATCAGGGTGGCCAACAACAAGGTGGCGAGGATGAAAATGACGACCACATAGCGCATCGCGCGCTTGTTACTTTGGCTTTTCTCGTCGAGTTCGATGGCCTTGCCGTAACTGGCAAGTGCGTTTTTGCCGCATATCATCGCACTGTCGTGGAGCGAACGCTCGCTGTAACTGACACTCATAAGGTAGTTGACGTAAAAGTCAACTACACTTGCCGGTGTCTGCGAATGGAAGTGGTAAAGGGTGTCGGTGAGGCCTTCGTCGGCCAGTTCGGCGAAAATCCGATTGGCGACTTCTGTCTTGTGCTCCCTGTCGGCTTGCTGATATTGCTGAAACAACCTGCTCGTGTCGGCACCTATAACGAGGTGGGGCAGGAGGGCAAGCAGGAGGGCTATCAGCGAGTGTCTCATGATGCCACGCCGCTCAGGCGTCGATGTTGGCGTAGGTGGCGTTGGCCTCGATGAATTCGCGGCGGGGCTCCACGTCGTCGCCCATGAGCATGGAGAAAATCTCGTCGGCCTCGGCGGCATTCTCTATGCTCACCTGCTTGAGCAGTCGGCTCTTCGGATCCATGGTGGTCTCCCAAAGTTGCTCGGGATTCATCTCACCGAGACCTTTGTAGCGCTGGGTGTGCAGGGCCTTGTCGTCGTCCTTGCCATCGACGTATTTGTCGATGAACGCTTGGCGCTGCTGCTCTGTGTAGCAGTATTCGGAAACTTTCTTATAGGTGCATTTGTAGAGCGGCGGGGTGGCAATGTAGAGGTGCCCTTCTTGAATGACCTTGGGCATGAAGCGGTAGAAGAGGGTCATGATGAGGGTGTCGATGTGGGAACCATCGACGTCGGCGTCGGTCATGATGATGATCTTGTCGTAGCGCAACTTGTCGATGTTGGCCTCGCGGTCGCCCTCGCCATCCACGCCGAAGCGGACACCGATGCTCTGGATGATGTTCATCACCGACTCGGCTTCGAACACACGGTGCCACTGCACTTTCTCCACATTGAGAATCTTACCGCGAAGTGGCAGGATGGCTTGCGTGTAGCGGTCGCGGCCTTGCTTGGCGGAACCACCGGCGGAGTCGCCCTCCACGAGGAAAATCTCGCATTCTTTCGGGTCTTTGTTGGAGCAGTCGGCCAACTTGCCGGGCAGGCCGCCGCCCGACATGACGTTCTTGCGCTGCACGCTCTCGCGGGCTTTGCGGGCGGCAATGCGGGCAGTGGCGGCGAGCACCACCTTGTCGCAAATCTGCTTGGCTTCTTTCGGGTGCTCCTCCAAATAGATGTTGAGTGCCTCGCCAACGGCTTGCTGAACGGCACCGGCAACTTCGCTGTTGCCGAGTTTCGTCTTCGTCTGGCCTTCAAACTGGGGTTCGGCCACCTTGATGGAGATGACGGCGGTGAGGCCTTCGCGGAAGTCCTCGCCGGCGATTTCTATCTTCGCCTTCTCTATCTGCTTGGAGATGGCGGGGTCGCTGTCGGCGTATTTCTTCAGCGTGCGGGTGAGGGCCATGCGGAAACCCTGCAAGTGGGTGCCGCCCTCTATGGTGTTGATGTTGTTGACGTAGGAATGGATGTTCTCGGAGTAGTCGGTGTTGTACATCACGGCCACCTCGATGGGGATGCCCTGCTTCTCGGTCTTCAGGTAGATGACGTCGTCGAAGAGGTGCGTGCGGTGGCGGTCGATGAAGCGCACAAACTCCTTAAGGCCTTCCTTGGCATGATAGACTTCCTGACGGGTGTTGCCGTTCTCGTCGGGGCGAAGGTCGGTCAGCGTGATGGTGATGCCGGCATTCAGATAGGCCAACTCGCGCATGCGACGGGCGATGATGTCCCATTGATAGACGGTGGTGGTGAATATGCTCTTGTCGGGCCAGAACTGTTGGCGTGTGCCTTGCTGGTCGGTCTCGCCGACGACACGGACAGGGTAAAGGGGCTTGCCCTTCTCGTATTCTTGCTGGTAAATCTTGCCGTTGCGGAACACTTGCGACATCATGTGCGACGAGAGGGCGTTGACGCAACTAACGCCGACACCGTGGAGACCGCCGCTCACCTTGTAGGAACCTTTGTCGAACTTGCCACCGGCATGGAGCACGGTCATCACCACTTCAAGTGCTGACTTGTGGAGTTTCTTGTGCTCATCGACGGGGATGCCACGACCGTTGTCCTGAACGGTGATGGAGTTGTCCTCGTTGATGGTGACGTCGATGTGCGTGCAATAGCCGGCCATGGCCTCGTCGATGGAGTTATCGACAGTCTCGTTGACGAGATGGTGAAGGCCTTTCTCGCTGATGTCGCCAATATACATGGCGGGACGTTTCCTCACGGCCTCAAGGCCTTCGAGCACTTGGATGTTTTTCGCAGAATAATTGCTTTCCGGATTCTGTATGTCTGGCATTTTGTCTTTTTGTTTTGCCATGAGGCTGTGGGGCTGTCAGTCAAGTCGAGTGGGGCGCCGCGTTGGATGGGCCTTGGATTTGCCTGCTTCCTGCTGCTCAAGCCTGCATGTCTTGTCTTGTTGATTGTAGTGTGCAAAATTACTAAAAATAATGCGAAACAAGAAATTATTTAAGATAAAAAACCTTATTCAATTTCAGCAAGTTTTTAGGAAATCTACAAACGCCACACCATGGCTGTCGCGCATGTTTTGACGTTGGGTAAAGAACAAGTGAAAGGGCTGCAATCCATGGATTGCAGCCCTTCATTTATCTTTGTGCCGGGGACGGTTAGGCCATCTTGTTAATCATGCGCGACAGGCTCGACTTCAGGTTAGCGGCCTTGTTGCGGTGAATAATGTTGGTCTTGGCCAACTTGTCAAGCATTTTCTGGACGCTGGGATAAAGTTTCGCAGCCTCGTCCTTGTTGGTCATAGCGCGGAGTTTACGCACAGCATTACGCATGGTCTTGGCGTAATACTTGTTATGAAGTTGCCTTTTCTTGTCCTGGCGGATTCTCTTGATTGATGATTTGTGATTTGCCATCTTTGTTGTTACCTTTTTTTATTGTTCTTGTAGTCCATAGCAGAGTCGAACTGCTCTTTAGAGAATGAAAATCTCTCGTCCTAACCGATAGACGAATGGACCATTGACTTGATTAGCGGATGCAAAGGTACATCTTTTCTGCAAACCATCCAAATTTTCCTCGGTTTTTTTTGCGTTTTTCTTGGATTTTCTGACTTTTTTAAAATTTTTTTTGGTTTTTAGGGCGATTTGACGTAATTTTATCCCCATGTTGATGACAAGAACGAGGGCTATGGTGCTCCGTGCCGTGAAATATGGCGAGAACGGACTTGTGGTGGACATGCTGACCGAAAAGGAGGGCAGGGTGTCGTTTATGGTGAAGTTGTCGAAATCGCCGAAGGGCCGTTTCCGCAAGCAACTGTTCATGCCGCTGACAATCGTCGAGGTTGACTTCGACTACCGCATGAAGTCCAACTTGCAGCGGTTGCTCGACATTAGAATGGCGCAGCCGCTCCCTCTGTTGGCGATGGATCCCTATAAATTGTCGATAGGGATGTTCCTCGCCGAATTCTTGTGCCATGCCACCCGAGACGAGCACGACAACGAGTTGCTTTTCAATTTCGTCGCCTTCAGCATGGAGTGGCTCAACGATGTGGAGGGGGGATTCTCCAATTTCCATCTGGTGTTCATGATCCGACTGTCGCGTTTTGTCGGTTTCTTTCCCAATACCGATGGGGCCGACCAGGGGGGGTATTTCGACTTGTTGAATGCCTGCTTCACGCTCACGCCGCCTTCCCATGGGCATTTCCTCGCTCCCGAAGAGGCCTCGAAGATTGCGCTGCTGATGAGGCTCACCTATAAAACAATGCACCTCTGTGCAATGTCGCGCAGGGAGCGCAACCGTTGCACAGAGGTGATATTGGAGTATTACAGGCTACACGTACCGGGATTCCCGCAGATGAAGTCGTTGGAAGTGCTGCGGCAGTTGTTCGCCTGAACGGGGTTATGCGAGCAGACGCTTCACGACGCTGCTGATGGTGCGGCCGTCGGCTTGGCCAGCCAATTGCTTGCTGACGATGCCCATGACCTTGCCCATGTCCTTCATGCCAGAGGCTCCCGTCTGCGCAATGGCTTCGCGCACGGCGGCCTCTATCTCGGCCTCGCCGAGTTGTGGGGGCAGATAGCCTTCGATGACCGTCACTTGGGCCATTTCGGCGTCGGCGAGGTCTTGGCGGCCTTTCGAGGTGAAGATGCCTGCTGCCTCACGGCCTTGCTTGGCCAATTTCTGAATGATCTTGATGGCGTCGGCATCGGAGAGCGTGTCGTTGGCTCCCGGGGCGGTCTTGGCCTCGATGAACACTTTCTTGATGTTGCGCAAGGTTTCCAACCGCACTTTGTCGCGGGCTTTCATTGCGGCTTTGATGTCCTCGCTGATTTGGTCGT
Organism: uncultured Prevotellaceae bacterium; assembly: GCA_946415525.1. Lineage (GTDB taxonomy): Bacteria > Bacteroidota > Bacteroidia > Bacteroidales > Bacteroidaceae > Prevotella. The sequence continues at coordinate 15,220 of CAMKSZ010000019.1, forward strand.
ATAATGTCATGATGCTTGCTATTAGAATACGATTTTGTTGCTGCCGCCGTTGGCGTCGGCATCGGTGGCTTGGGGAGCGGCGCTCTCTTCGCCTGCAGAGATGTGAAGGATGTCTTCGAGCATCTTGTGGCTGCGACGGAAGGTCGGCGTGGTCTCCACGGCGAGGATGACGTCCTCGTTGTCGAGGTCTTCCTGCTTGAAGTAGAAGATTTGCGGGCGGCGCTTCTGCTGGTTCGACTTGTCGTTGCCATAGTAGCGTCCGCGGCGCTCGTCGCGCTCGGCTGCCTTGGCTTCTTCTTCGGCCTCGCGGGTGGGGTCGTTGATGCGGCTCTGCATGCCATCGACATTCTCGATGCCGAAACCGGTGGCGAGGATGGTCACCTTCACCTTCTTGCCTAATTCCTGGTCAACGGCGAGTCCCCACTTGATTTCAAAGTCGTTGCCGAACTTGGCCATGAACTCGTGGACGTCGTTCATCTCGTCCATCATCAGGCCGCCGGTGTCCTTGTCGTTGCAGAACGAGATGCTCAGCAGAATCTTCTTCGAGTTGAACACGTCGTTGTCGTTGAGCAACGGAGAGTTGAGCGCATCCTGGATGGCGGCTTTCACGCGGCCTTCGCCCTCGCCGTAGCCGGTACTCATGATGGCGACGCCACCGTCCTTGAGCACGGTGCGCACGTCGTTGAAGTCGAGGTTGATGAGTCCGTGGACGGTGATGATCTCGGCGATGCTGCGGGCGGCGATGCTCAGCGTGTCGTCGGCCTTGGCGAAGGCGTTCAACACGGAGTAGTCGGGATAGATGGCGCGCAGGCGTTCGTTGTTGATGACGAGCAGGGCATCGACGTGCTTGGCCATTTCCTCCACGCCGTCGAGGGCCTGGTCGATCTTGCGGGGACCTTCAAACTGGAAGGGAATGGTGACGATGCCGACGGTGAGGATGCCTAATTCCTTCGACACGCGGGCGATGACGGGGGCTGCACCGGTGCCGGTGCCGCCGCCCATGCCGGCGGTGATGAACGACATCTTGGTGCCGTCGTTGAGCATGCGGCGGATGTCGTCCTCGCTCTCTTCGGCGGCCTTGCGGGCGCGCTCGGGCTTGTTGCCGGCGCCAAGACCCTCCTGGCCGAGTTGGATATGCACGGGCACGGGGGAGTCGTTGAGTGCCTGACGGTCGGTGTTGCACAATACGAAGGTGACATCGTGGATGCCTTCGCGGTACATGTGGTTGACGGCATTGCCGCCGCCGCCGCCCACGCCGATGACCTTGATGATGCAGTTCTCTTTCGGCAGGTCGTCGAAATCGAGGGCCTCTGTGTTGCTATGGTTGTCTTTTGCCATTTTCTTGTTGGTTTTGATGGTGCTACTTGGATGGTGAATGGGTGATTATCTTCTGTCGTCGTCCTCGGTTTCCTCGGAGATGAGTTTCTTGCCGAAATCCTGAAGACCCTTGAGGGCGCGGGAGAACAGGCCGCCCTTGCCCTTCTCGGCTTCTGCCCTGCGGGCTTCGGCTTCCTCCTCGGCTTTCTGCTGGGCTATACGGTCGGCGATTTCTTTCTCGCGCTGCTTGCGCTCGGCTTCCTGGCGCTCTTTGTCGGCGAGGGTGGGCACAACGCCGGGAGTGTCGCCGGGCTTGCGCTTGGGTTGCCCCATGTCGCCGTTGGGGTTGCTGGTGCCGCCTCCGGTTTCAAACAAGGTGGCCTGTGGGTTGATGGGCGAGCCGGCGCAGTTCATGTCGCCCTTGGCGAGCAGGCCGAGTGCGGTGTTCATCATGCCATTGCGGGCGTTGATGTCCTTGTCGGTGGATGTGACGGTCTGGATGACGCTGTTGGCGATGCGTATCTTTTGGATGCCGGTGACCACTGTGAAGGCTTTCTTGATGTCCTTCATCTGCGAACCTCCGCCGGTGAGGATGATGCCGCCAAGCAGACGGTCCTTGTATTCCTGCGGCACCTGGAACCAGGCGTTGGAGATGATTTCCATCACGCGTGCCTCGACAAGGTTGACGAAGGTCTGCTGGTCGATGTCGCGCTCGCCGTCGATGGGGATGCGCTTGTCGTCGGCTATGTCGGCGGTCTCGGTGTAGGCGGAGGCGTAGTTGAGTTTCATCTTCTCGGCATCGGCGTCTTCCATTTGCAGCGAAGCGATGTCCTTGGTGATGTTGTTGCCGCCAAGGGGAATGACGGCCAGGTGGCGGAGGATGTTCTTGTAGTAAACCGATACTGTGGTGGTGTCGGCGCCCAAATCGACGAGCATGCAACCGGTGCGCTTCTCGGCTTCGGTGAGCACGCTGTGGGCAAGTGCGATGGGGGCGAGATACATCTCGGCGATGGAGATGTTGGCGTTCTCAAAGCACTTGTTGAGGTTGCGGTAGAACGACTTGCGGCAGAGGATGTTGAGGAAGTTGCCCTCAATCTTGCTGCATTGGATGCCGACCGGGTCGATTTGCGACAGGGTGCCCACCTTGTATTCCTGGGTGGCGGCGTCGAGAATCTCCAGGTCAGGATACGACATGCTGCGGTTGTTGTCCATCAACTCGTTGATCATGTCCTGGGTGATGATGGTGTCCTCGGGGAGTTTCTTGACGATGACGTTGCGGAGGCTGCGGATGGACTGTCCGCCTACGCCTACATACACCTGTGAAATCTCCGACTTGAGGAGGGTCTTGAGTTTTTTGATGATGTTAGTCAGACAAGCACTGGTCTTGTCGATGTTATAGACCACGCCCTTGCGGATGCACGACGTGGCGTCTTCCCTCACGACGGCGAGCACTTGAATGCTGCCGTCCAGGCTCTTCTTCCCGGCGATACCCGTGATTTTCGATGAGCCTAATTCAATCGCTACTATGAAATCCTTTGCTGCCATATTGCTTGATGTGTTTTGTATATCTTGATAGGATGGTTGCTTCTGCTGATTATTGGTTGGCTTTGCCTGTGGCGCTTGCCGTGGCGGTCTCGGGGTCGGGCTCGCCGTTCCAGTGGGTCTTGCTCTTGCGGCAGATTACCTGGTTGTCGAACTCGAGGTTGATGTATGAGTATTTGTTCCAACCCACTTGGTTGAGACCGTAGCGGTAAAACTTGTCGAGACGGCCGAGTTTCTTCTCCATGAACCGCTGTATGTTGCGCTCGCGGCGCTCCTTGATGTTGCTCTCGGGGATGCGCCCGAGGCAGACGATGTGGTTGCCGATGCGCGGCACGAGTTCGATGCTCTTGTCGGGCAGGATGTTGATTTGCTCCACTTGGTTGTCCCACAGTTCGCTCTTCTTGAGCCATTCGCTCACCGGTGCGACGTAGTTCTGGGCATACCAGGTGCTGATGTTGCCGGTGGCCACGATGAGGTCGGAGACATAGTTGCCGCCCTGGATGATGTTGGCATCGGCGTCGATGTAATAGTCCTCGCCAGTGTCGGACTTGACGCGAAGCACGGGGAGCCGCTGGGTGATGGTGATGCCCACGTTGCCGTCTTCGGTCTTGTAGCATTCGGCGGTGTTGATGAACTTGTTCTCTTTCAGTACGTCCTCGATGGCGCGGAGGTCAACGAGCGAGAGTTTCTTTCCCTTGGGGTAGAGGTGTCTGTCGGTGAGCAGTTTTTTCACCTCAAGGGCACTGAGGAAGCCGCTGGAGTCGGCGTCGGCTACGGTAATCTGCACGCGGTTGCACGTCAGGCTCGATTTGTCGGGCTTGTTGAACGACGTGACAGCCAGCACAAGGTAGCCTGCCAAGGCGGTGTTTAGTGCCACGAAAAGTGTTTTCTTCCAGTTGATGTACATTTACTTTTCCTTGATGATTGCTGCTATCTGCTCTACATAGTTGTCGAGGTCGCCGGCACCGAGGACGATGAGCACGTCGAAGTCGCGGCTCCTGACATAGTCGAGCACATTTTCCTTACTGATAATCTCACGCTCGATGCCCGGGCGCAGATTGTCGTAGATGAGACGTGAGGTGACGCCGGGGATGGGTTCCTCGCGTGCGGGGTAGATCTCGCAGAGCACCACCTCGTCGAGCAGGCTGAGGCTGTCGGCAAACTCTCGGTAGAAGTCGCGGGTGCGGGTGTAGAGGTGGGGCTGGAAGAGGGCGGTGATTTTGCGGTCTTTGTAGAGTTCGCGGATGCTCTTCGCACTCTGGAGAATCTCCATGGGGTGGTGGGCGTAGTCGCTGAGCACCACATGGCGGCTGTCCTTCAACTTGAAGTCGAAGCGGCGGTCAACGCCGTGGTAGGTGCGCATGCCCTCGCGCAGTTCGTCGGCCGTGCAACCGCTGAGTTGGGCCATGGCCATGGCGGCTATCGCGTTTTCGATGTTGATGGGGATGGGCTGTCCGAGTGAGATGCCGGTCACGTTCTCGATGGGCGAGACGAGGTCGAAGGTGATCTCGCCGTTGTCGATGACGACGTTGTCGGCATGGAAGTCGCCCTCGTTGCGACTGTAGGTGTAAGTGGTCACGTCCTCGGGGGTGTCGGCACGCATCTCCAGTCCGAGATGCAGGATGAGTGCGCCGCCTGGCTGTATGAGGGTGGTGAAATGGCGGAAACTATCCAGATAGGCTTCCTTGGTGCCGTAGATGTCGAGATGGTCGGGGTCGGTGGAGGTGATGACTGCCACCCACGGGCGCAGCCAGTGGAAGGAGCGGTCGAACTCGTCGGCCTCGATGACGACATAGTCGCTGTCGGAGAGGATGTAGTTGGTGCCGTAGTTCTTGGTGATGCCACCGAGGAAGGCGTTGCAGTCCACATGGCTCTGGTGCATGACGTGGGCGCACATCGACGAGGTGGTGGTCTTGCCGTGGGTGCCTGCTACGCATAGTCCCTTGTGGGAGTGGGTGAGGGTGCCAAGCACCTGTGCGCGCTTCTGGATGTCGAAGCCGCCTTCGCGGAAATAGGTCAGTTCGCTATGGTCGGAGGGAATCGCGGGGGTGTAGATGACGAGTGTCGAATCCGGCTGGCGGCAGGCGGCGGGAATCTTCTCCACGTTGTCGTCAAAGTGGATGGACATGCCTTCTTCCTCCAGTCGGGCGGTGAGGGGGGTCGGGGTCTTGTCGTAGCCCGCCACAATCTTGCCTTTGTGGAGGAAATAGCGGGCGATGGCGCTCATGCCGATGCCGCCGGCGCCCACGAAATATACTGATTTGATGTCGTCGAGATCCTTCATTTATTTGATGGATTGAAATTTTTAGCCATATCTATCACGCGAGAGGCGATTTCTTCTGCGGAATTGAATTTGGCAAGTTGCTTGATGTTGGTGCTCATCTGAGCAAGCCGCTGGGGGTCGCTGATGGTGGCGAAAGCCGTCGATAGCAGGGTGCCGGGGGCGTCGGCGTCGGCGACGTAGATGGCGGCGTCCTTGTTGACAAGTGCCATGGCATTGTGGTACTGGTGGTTCTCTGCCACATTGGGCGAGGGCACCAGGATGACGGGCATGCCGAGCAGGCAGAATTCGGAGATGCTGCTGGCACCGGCGCGGCTCACCACCAGGTCGGCGGCGCGGTAGGCTGCACCCATGTCGGCGATGAAGTCGGTCACCTTGAGGTGGGCGACGGGACCGTGGGCGGTCAACTGCCGCTGGATTTCGTCGTGGTAGTATTTGCCTGTCTGCCACAGAATCTCCACATCCGACTGCTCCACCAGGTCGAGGTGCTGGATGACGCTCTCGTTGAGCGTGCGTGCGCCCAAACTGCCTCCCACGATGAGGAGGATGCGGCGTGAAGGGTCGAGTCCGAGTTGGCGGGCGGCTTCCTCACGGCTCAATGGGCATTCGAGCAATGACTGCCTGACGGGGTTGCCCAAATTCTCTATCTTTTCGGCGGGGAAGAACTTCTCCATGCCGTCGTAGGCGACGCAGATTTTCTTCGCCTTCTTGGCAAGCAACTTGTTGGTGACGCCGGCGTAGGAGTTCTGCTCCTGTATCAGGCAGGGGATGCCCATGTCGGCGCACTTGTTGATGGTGGGACCGCTGGCATAGCCGCCCACGCCTACTGCGGCTGACGGACCAAACTCGCGGATGATGCGCTTGGCCATGCGCTGGCTCTTCCAGAGTTTCCAGAGCACGGAGATATTGCGCAACAGGTTCTTGCGGTCGAAACCACAGACGGGAAGGCCCTTGATCTCATAGCCTGCGGCGGGGACGCGCTGCATTTCCATCCGCCCCTCGGCTCCCACAAAGAGGATTTCGCTGTCGGGCAGTTGCGCCTTGATGGCGTTGGCGATGGAGATGGCTGGGAAAATATGGCCGCCTGTACCGCCGCCGCTGATGATGAATTTCAGATGTTGGCTCATAATTTCGTTCTAAACTGCAAAAGTAACGTTTTTTTTTCTCTTGGCGCAATTTTTTCGTATATTTTTAATTGACAGCGGTTCTCGGCTCTTTCTTCTTGGCCGAGATGCTCACGCTGAGGATGGCGCCGATATAGATGCAGTTGATGATGGTCGAGGTGCCGCCCTTGCTGATGAGGGGGAGTGGCTGGCCGGTGACGGGGGCAAGTCCCACGGCCACCATCATGTTGAACATGGCCTGGCACACTAACATGAGGGCGAGGCCCATGACGAGGAAGGCGGGGAAGTTGTTGACGCAGCGGTCGGCGATGCGGCCGGCGCGCCAGAGCAGGAAGATGTAGAGGAACATCACGAAGATGCCGCCCAACAACCCCAATTCCTCGATGATGATGGCATAGATGAAGTCGGAGAAGGCTTGGGGGAGCATGTCGCGCTGCTCGGAGTTGCCCGGTCCCTTGCCGATGATACCCGACGAGGCGATGGCGATGTTGGCATGGCCAATCTGCGAGTCCTTGTCGAGGTCGAACTGGTCGGGGGCCACCTCTTCATTGCTGATAAACTTGAGGATGCGTCCTTTCCAGGTGTCGGCACGGTGGAATATTTTCTGTAGGGGGTTGCTCGACTTCGGAGCCTCTACGACGGCGGTCTGCTCGGTCAGGCTGTTCTTGCCGTCGGGGGTCGTCTCGCTCTTTCCCACGGCGAGGATGAAGATGAGGGCTACCACTCCGAGGATGGCGACGAAACCGATGAGTTTGCCAATCTTGCGGAGAGACACCCGTCCATAGAACATCATGCCGACGACCACCATGCAGATGAGCATGGCGGTGGAGAGGTTCTCGACCCCGATGAGCATGGCCAACGGGATGGTGATGTAGAGCACGTACTTGAAGGTCTTCTCCTCGGTGCCATCCTCAGTCTGCATGGCACTGAGAATCTGCGCCACCGCCAGGACGATGGTGCCCTTGGCTATCTCCGATGGCTGGAACTGGATGCCCATCACCGACACCCACCGCTGCGCTCCGTTGGTGGTCTCGCCGACCAGTCCCACCCATATCAGCAAGATGAACGAGATGATGATGAGGAAAATGGTGGCTACCTTGAAGTACTTGCAGTCGATGTTTTGCACCACCACCATGAGGGCAAGGCCCATGCCGAGGATGGCGCCGTGCTTGACGATAGGTCCCCAGTAACTTGCCTTGTCGTAGGTGAGTGAACTGCTGGAACTGAACACCTCGATGAGGCTGATGACGCAGAGGAACAAGAAGATCATCCAGATCACCTTGTCGCCCTTGAAAATGTTGCCGATGGATATCTTCATCTTTGATTAAAGGTTTCTGACGAGTGTCTTGAACTGCTCGCCGCGGTCTTCCATGTTCTTGAACAAATCGAAACTGGCGCAGCAGGGGCTCAGCAGCACGGTGTCGCCTGGCTGGGCGAGTTCGTAGCAGGCTGCTACGCAATCGCTCATGCTGTGGGTGTCGCGCACGGGGAGACCCAGGCCGTCGAAGAAAGCGTGCAACTTGCTGTTGTCGGCGCCCAAATAGACGAGGGCGCGGCATTTCTGCTGCACGAGCGACTTGATTTCATTGTAGTCGTTGCCCTTGTCCTTGCCGCCGATGATGAGCACGGTGGGAGAGGTCATGCTTTCGAGGGCATACCAGCAAGCATCCACGTTGGTTGCCTTCGAGTCGTTGACATAGAGCACACCCCTGACCGTGGTGACACGCTCCAAACGGTGCTCCACGCCGGGGAAGTCGCTCAGGCTCTTGCGGATGCATTCCTTGCGGATGCCGGCGATATTCGAGGCGATGCCGGCGGCGAGGGAGTTGTAGATGTTGTGCTTGCCGGTGAGACTGAGTTCCTCTTGCTCCATGTTGAACGGCGTGGGCGTCTCTATGTGGTAGGTGCCTTCCTCTATATAGCCGATGGAACCTTTCTCCTTGAGTTCGGAGAAGGGGTACTGGATGGCTTTGATGTCGTATTTCTCGAGTTCGCGCTTGATGATGGGGTCGTCGTTCCAATAGATGAAACTGTCTTCCTCCGTCTGGTTCTGGATGATGCGCATCTTCGAATCGACGTAGTTTTGCATGCAGTTGTCGTAGCGGTCGAGGTGGTCGGGCGTGATGTTGAGCAGGATGGCGATGTTGGCCCTGAAGTCGTACATGTTGTCGAGTTGGAACGAACTGAGTTCGATGATGTAGTAGGCGTGTGGGTCCTCGGCCACCTGCAGGGCAAGGCTCCTGCCGATGTTGCCGGCCAGTCCGGCGTCGTAGCCTGCCGACTTGAAGATATGGTAGATGAGCGAGGTGGTGGTGGTCTTGCCGTTGCTGCCCGTGATGCAAATCATCTTCGACTGGGTGTAGCGGCCGGCAAACTCTATCTCGCTGATGATGTGGATGCCCTTGGCCTTGACCTTTTGGATGATGGGCACATTGTCGGGGATGCCGGGACTCTTGATGATCTCGTCGGCATCGAGGATGAGGGCCTCGGTGTGGCGGCCTTCCTCCCACTTGATGCCGTGGTCGTCGAGGAGTGCCTTGTATTTGTCCTTGATGCCCGACATGTCGGAAACGAACACGTCGAACCCTTCTTTCTTTGCCAAAACGGCGGCACCGGCACCACTCTCGCCGGCACCTAAAACAACAATTTTCTTCATATTCTTATTAATTTTTATTCCAATCTAATAAAATGTATTCCAATCAATTACTTCTATTCTATCAATCAATGTATTCTATTTTTGCCTGCAGATTTCACAATCTCATGGCGGGGTGGGACTGTGGAGTCCCTTGGTTCACCTGATTTTCAGGGTGATGATGGTGAGGGCGGCGAGGATAATGGAGGTAATCCAAAACCTGACGGTGATTTTCGATTCGTGGAACTGCCGCTTGGGCCATCCCTTGAAGATGTAGCGGCTGTCGGGGTCGAGTTGACTGTCGAGCCGGCGGAAATTGTCGTGGATGGGTGCTGCACGGAACACTCTGACGCGCTGGCCCTTGCGCTTCATCAACTTGAAATAGCCCGTCTGGATGAGCACGCTTAGGCTTTCGACAAAGAAGATGCCGCATAGGATGGGCAGCAGCAATTCCTTGTGGATGATGACTGCGCACACGCCGATGATGCCGCCAATCATGAGCGAGCCCGTGTCGCCCATGAAGATTTGGGCTGGGTAGGAGTTGTACCACAGGAAACCAATCATGGCGCCGATGAAGGCGAAGAGGAAGACCACCAACTCTTGCGAACCGGGGATGTACATGATGTTGAGGTAGGAGGCAAACTCGATGTGACTGCTCACATAGGCGAGGATGCCCAAGGCGGTGCCTATGATGGCGGAGTTGCCGGCACACATGCCGTCCATGCCGTCATTGAGGTTGGCGCCGTTGCTCACCGCTGTGACCACCAAAATGGTGATGATGACGAAGAGGACCCATCCGCAGGCGTTCTTGTATTTGCCCATG